>JBJMQQ010000290.1:0-15050 GCA_045802645.1 Polyangia bacterium | reverse complement strand
GGCGCGCCGCCGGCGCCGGTGGTCATCGCGGGCGTCCCGCCCGTGCCCATCGTACCGACACCGCCGGCGGTCCCCGGGCTTCCCCCGGTGCCTGCGCCCGCGTTACACCCCGTCAGGGAAAGCGTCACCGACTGGCCAGCGTTCAACGCGACGTAGGAGATCGTCTGTCCGCCGTACTGTTCCGCCGTTGGTGTGCACAGACCGGTCACCGGCACGGTGGCGGCGTTCGCGACCGTCAGCGTGATGGACGCGCCCGGCTGGATCGTCGCCGTCAGCCCGGCCGCCTCGAAGGCCGTCCGCGCCGCCACGCGCTGCGCCAGGTCCTCCATCGTCGGACAAACGATCGGGAAGGTCGCCGCCGCCGCGTACTTGGCCAAGGTCGCGTCCAGCAGATCCGATAGCAAGCTGTGGCCGTGCCCGTCGTAGTCGCGCGTGTTCGCTTGGTGGAACATCCACGGGTCGTTGCTGCCGTTCAGGAGATACCGGAGCAGTGACGTGCTCGTCTGGTCGATCGCCGTCGCGTAATCGACCGGCACGCCCTTGCTGACGTCCACCTGGTACTCGGCAATCAACTCGGCGGGCTGCGAGGTGTCGAACCCGACGTTCGTCGGCACGCGCGGCAGCTCGAGGACCGTGGGCTGCAGCGTGTTCCAGCGACCCACGTTCGGCGACGGGTTGTCCTCGCCGGCGATCGACGTGTTGCCGACGATTTGCCGGATGCCGGCGTCGTGAATCGCGCGCATGGCGTCGGCGCTGCCCAGACCCGAGACGTTGGGCGTGACGGCATTCACCGACGCGTACGGCGTCAACCCCAGCCCGCGCAGGAAGGTGTCGTTGCGCGTGAACTCTTGCAGCGCGTCGGCGTACGTCTGGTTGTCGAGGATCGGGTGATCCCAGGTGTGGTTGATCCAGGCGAAGGCTGCGCCCAGCGCGACGGCCTTCGCGGTCAGCGGATCGCCCGGTCGCGACTGCGAGCCTGAACCGTTGGCCGCCCACGACAGACGCAAGCTAGCAGCCAGCGGCCGGGTGCGCGCCAGCGTCTGCCAGTCGGCCAGCGCCTGCATGTCCGCGTCGGTGATGCGGTACGTCCCACCTGTGAAGATCGTGCTGGCCAGGAACAGGTCGTCGATCTGCGGGACGGCGTAGACGTGCCGCTCGCCCACGAACAGCCCGCGCGTCGCCCAGCTCACCAACCCGTAGGCGAGCTGCAGGTACGGCATCAGGTACGTCGCCTGCGCGAACGTGAGTGCCAGCGCCTCGCGTCCGTCGGGATAGGTGCGGATCGCCGCGTAGATCTTGCCCGCGGCGTCGGTCAGCACCGGCACCGTCGCGCTGTCCGTCGCCGCCGCCGGATATGCCCAGCCAGCGTTCATCACGATCGGGTTCGCGCAGTTCGTCCCGGCGAACACCGAGGCACCGAGCGCGGTGCACGTCATCGTCACGGGCGTCTTCGTGGGATCGACCTGCCCCGTGTTACCCAGACCATAGGCCGCCGACGGCGAGGTATACAGCGCCACGCGGCGGGCCTGGAACTGCGCCTCGTAGGTGGCCAGCGTGGTCCACTCGTCGGCCGTGAAGGCGCTGCCGCCGCTGACCTCCAGTCCGCCGAGGTCGAGGAAGATTGCCTGGTACTTGCCGTGCGTGCCGGTGGCCAGCCGATCGGCGGTCAGCGGCGGATCGTGGGTCGCGTCCAGCACGTCGAACGGCGTGCCGAGGTACTGCAGCGTCGCGCGGATGGCGGCCAGCTCCCCGGACGTGCCGTCGGCGGTGATGATCAGCACGCGCGCGTCGACCACCGCGCCGGCCAGCGCCGTGGCGGCGGTGACCGGCACGGCGACGGCGGTCGCGATCGGGAGCCGCCGCGCCGCCGGACGCTGCGGCAACGGCTGAACGCGCGGGCCGTCGCGGACGACGGTCTCCTGATCGCCCGGGTTGCACGCCAGCAGGGCACCCACCAGCGCCGACGCCACCACACCTGTCACACCACCCCGCACCTGAGCTCGCATCGCCGTCCTCTCCGTCCGCGCGCACCCCAGGCAGTGGGGGCGGGCGAACGGGGCAACCAGCACGTCGCGTGCCGCGCGATCTCGTGACGATCTCGCGGCGGCTTGCTACGGAACGGGATCGCGTGGCGCGATCATCGGCACCGATGCGTAAGTCAGCAAACGGCGAACAGCCGTGGCCTCTCAGGCACCGAGCTTCAAGTTTCGACGAATCCGGGCCAGCGGCTCCTCGGTGTTCGGCACGAACGGCCGCCCCGTGATGAGCTCGCAGAGCTGGATGTACCGGCGCGCCGCCTCGATGCGGACCTCGTCCGTCAGCGGCGGCGGCGTCCCCTCGCCCTTGAACCCCTGGTCGGCGAGCGTGCGGCGCACGTACTCCTTGTCCAGGCCGCGCGGCTCCTCACCGCGGGCAAAGCGCGCCTCGTAATCGTCGGCGTACCAGTAGCGGGACGAATCGGGCGTGTGGATCTCGTCGATGAAGCAGAGCGTTCCGTCGGGGCGGCGGCCGATCTCGTACTTGGTGTCGACCAGGATCAGCCCGCGGCGCAGGGACTCCACCTGACCGAACGCGAACAAGCGCGCGCACATCTCGGCGGCCTGGTCAAAGTCGGCGGCGGTCAGCAGTCCCATCTCCAGCACCTCGGCGCGCGACACGGAGCGATCGTGGTCGCCCTTTTCCGCCTTGGTCGACGGGGTCAGGATCGCCTTCGGCAGCTTCTGGTTCTTGCGCATCCCGTCGGGCAGGTCGTGCCCGCAAAACGAACGCGCCCCGTTCGAGTAAGCCGTCCAGATCGACGTCGACGTCACGCCGGTCATGTAGGCGCGCATGATCAGCTCGACGGGCAGAAGCTGGCATTCGCGCGCGAGGGTGACCGCCGGATCGGGCGTGCTGATGACGTGGTTGGGGACCAGGTTGGCCGTGGCCTCGAACCAGAACGTCGCCATCTGGTTCAGGACCTGCCCCTTGAACGGGATCGTCCCCAGCACGACGTCGAAAGCGCTGATGCGGTCGGTCGCGATCAACGTGCGCTTGCCGTCCCGCACGTAGCAGTCGCGGACCTTGCCCTCGTACTTTTCGCCCAGCTCGGGCAGGTCCGTCCCCTGCAGCGTCTTCGTCAGCTGCGCGCGCAGCACCTGTTCGTCGATCTTGGTGGTGGTCGTCGTCATGGCGAATCCTCGTGGAAAGAGCGGTCGATGATGGCGCCCGCGTGGCGAAGGTGGTGGTTCAAATCAAAGGCGCGGTCGATCTCGGCGCTGGAAAGCCGAGCGGCGATGTCCGGGTCGGCTCCAAGGAACGCGCGGAAGCTCCCCTCGCCCGCCGCTGCCCGCAGCGCGCTCTTCTGAACCAGCTCGTATGCCGCCTGGCGCGCCATTCCCTTGCGCACCAGCTCGAGCAACACGGCTTCGCTGAAGAAGAGGCCGCCCGTCATCTCCAGGTTGCGGCGCATGCGCTCGGCGTTGACGACCAATCCGTCGACCAGGCCGGCGGCGCGTCGAAGCATGAAGTCGCAGAGGCCGGTGCCGTCGGGGCCGATGACCCGCTCGACCGACGAGTGCGAGATGTCGCGCTCGTGCCAGAGGGCGACGTCCTCCATGGCGGCCAGCGCGTACGAGCGGAGCAAGCGCGCGATGCCGCACAGGTTCTCGGACAGGATCGGGTTCTTCTTGTGCGGCATCGCCGAGGAGCCCTTCTGCCCCTTGCCGAACGCCTCCATCGCTTCACCGACCTCGGTCCGCTGCCAGTGCCGCACCGTCAGCGCGATCCGCTCGACCGCGGCGCCGATGCGCGCCATGGCCGTGAAATACGCGGCGTGGCGATCGCGGGCCACGATCTGGGTCGGCACCGTCTCGCGCCGCAACCCCAGCGCGGACAGCGCGGCGGTCTCGATGGACGGGTCCAGGTTGGCGTACGTGCCGACCGCACCGGCGATCTTGCCGACCGCGATCTCGTCGCGGGCAGCGACGAAGTCCCGGCGCGCTCGACCAAGCTCCGTGTAAAAGCCGGCGAACACCAGGCCGGCGGTGATGGGCTCGGCGTGGATGCCGTGCGTGCGCCCGATGGCCGGCGTCGCGCGGTGCTCTTCCGCGCGCCGGCGGCAGGCGGCGCGCAAGAGGTCCAGGCCGGCCAGGATCTGGTCCGCCGACTCGACCAGCGTGATGGCCAGCCCGGCGTCCAGCACGTCCGACGAGGTCATCCCCAGGTGCAGCCACCGCGCGGGCTCGCCGACGAGCTCCTCGACGTGCGTCAGAAACGCGATGACGTCGTGGCGGGTGCGCTCTTCGTGTTCCAGGATCCGGACCGGGTCCAGCCGCCCGACGGCCTTTTCCCGCACCGCCTCTGCAGTGCCCTTCGGGACGCGGCCGGCGGCCTCCATGGCCGAGCAGGCGGCCAGCTCGATCCGCAACCAGGTTTCGTACCGGTGGTGGTCAGACCACAGCTCAGTCAGCTCGGGACGCGTGTAGCGGGGAATCATGAGCCGCCCGTTCTAACGAAATCGCGGCGGCCGTTCAAGGCAGGAGGACGGTCGATCCGGTCGTTCGCCGTCCTTCGAGGTCGGCGTGCGCGCGCGCCGCGTCGCGCAGTGGGTAGCTCTGGCCTATCGAGACGCGCACCGCGCCCCGCCCGACCACGTCGAACAGGCGCTCGGCCGACTGAACCAGCTCCTCGCGCGTGGCCAGGTAGTGCAGCATCGTGGGACGGGTCAGAAACAGCGAGCCGCGCGACACCAGCATCGCGGGATCGATGGGCGGCACGACGCCGGAGGACTGTCCGAACAGCACCATCAGGCCGCGCCGCGCCAGGCAATCCAGCGAAGCGGTGAAGGTGTCCTTGCCGATGGAATCGAACACGACCCGCACGCCGGCGCCGCCGGTCAGCTCCTTGACCCGCGCGACCAGGTCTTCGCTCTTGAGGTCGATGACCTCCGAACATCCGTTCTGGCGGGCCAGCGCGACCTTCTCGGGACCGCCGGCGGTCCCGAGCACGCGCACGCCCAACGTGTGCGCCCACTGGCAGGCGATGCTGCCGACGCCGCCCGCAGCCGCGTGAAACAGGATGGTGTCGCCGCGCGCGACGCGGGCGCATCGCAGCAGGAGGAACTCGGCCGTCATGCCCTTCAGCATCATGGCCGCCGCGACCTTGTCGTCGATGCCGGCGGGCAGCCGCACCAGCTGGTCGGCGGGGATCACGCGCACCTCGGCGTAGCCGCCCAGCTTGCCCGCGTAAGCGACGCGATCACCGACGGCGACGTCGGTCACGCCGGGTCCCACGGCCTCGACGATGCCCGCCCCCTCCTGCCCGGGGACGAACGGCAAGGACGGCGGCTTGTAGAGCCCCGTCCGGTAGTAGACGTCGATGAAGTTGAGGCCGATGGCCGTGTGCCGGATGCGGGCCTCCCCGGCACCGGGTGTCGGCTCGGGGACGGTCTCGAACGTGAGCTTGTCGGGGCCTCCCACCTCGTGCACAACGACGGCGTTCGCCATGGCGCGGGTATAGCCACCGCCTCAGCCGGGCGCAACCTTACCCGAGCTCGAGCAGCTCTCGCAGCTTCACGGCCAGCGCGCTGCCGCCCGACGCCCGGCGGGGCGCGACGAACACCGTGTCGTCGCCGGCCAGCGTGCCCAGGATCTCGGGCACGCGCGCCTCGTCCAGCGCCCGCGCCACCGCGGCGGCGGTGCTGGCCTGGGTGCGGACCACCACCAGCGCGCCGTTGCTCTCGACGGATGACACCAGCCGGCGCACCGGGTCCAGCGGCAGCGCCCCCAGGCCGTCCTGCGGCAGATAGCGCGTCCCGCCGGGCCCGACGGCCCGCTGCACGCCCAGCGCCGCCATGTCGCGCGACAACGTCGCTTGCGAGGCGCGGATGCCGCGCTGGCGCAGCCGTTTCAGCAGGTCGCCCTGGCTGCCGATCGCGCCGTCCGCCAGGATGGCGCGAATCGCCTCGCGTCGCGCCTCCGAGCTCACGTCACCCATGTTCCCACCCCGTGGTCCGTGAACAGCTCGGCGACCACGCTGTGCGGCGTGCGACCGTCGACGATGTGGACGGCGCGCACCCCGCTGGCCAGCGCGTGCAGCACCGCCTGTGCCTTGACGTGCATGCCGCCGCGGATGGTCTTGCCCAGCTTGGCCTCGAGCTCGGCGGCCTTGATCTCCGAGATCAGGTTGCCCTGGTCGTCCAGGATGCCGGCCACGTCGGTGAGGAAGATCAACCGCTCGGCCCCGCAAGCCGAGGCGATCTCGCCCGCGGCTACGTCGGCGTTGATGTTGTAGCTGCTGCCGTCCATCCCGAACCCGACCGGCGAGATGACCGGCATGTAGCCGCGCTCGAGGAACATGTCGAGCAGGTCCGAGTTGACGGATTCGATCTCGCCGACGAAGCCCAGGTCCGGCTTGCCCGGCGCGGGCGCCAGCTTGTGCGCCACCAGCAGTCGGCCGTCCTTGCCGGACAGGCCGATCGCGTTGCCACCCAGGCTGTTGATGAGCCCGACGATCTCCGTGTTGATTCGCCCGGTCAGCACCATCTCGACGACCCGCACCTCTTCGGCGCCCGTGATCCGCTGGCCGTCGGCGAACTCGGACTTCCGCCCCATCTTTTCCAGCGTCTTCGTGATCTCGGGGCCGCCGCCGTGGACGATGACGGGGCGCAGCCCGGCCGACTGCAGCAGCACCATCTCTTCGGCGAAGCTGCGTTTCAGCGCCGGGTCGATCATCGCGGCGCCGCCGTACTTGATGACCGCGCGCTTTCCCGCGAAGCGCCGGATGTAGCTCAGCGCTTCGACGATCACCGGGCGATTGACCGAGCCGGCCGGGCGGCGCGCCCCCTCGGCTGGTGCGGTCGTCGCGCTGGGGCCTCTGTAGTACTCGGCGTTGATCTTCACGTAGTCGAACGTCAGGTCGCACCCCAGCGCGCGGCCGGTGGCGGTGCCGAGGCCCAGGTCCAGCCGCACCGTGATTTCAGCGCCGCGCATCTTGCGGGACAGATCGTCCTTGTCGAACTCGACGGGGCCGCCCAGCTCGTAGACGCGCACGCCCTGGATGTCCAGGGTGACGCCGGCCGGGTCGACGGCGAACCCGCGCGCGCCGATGCGCGCACCCAGCGCGGCCAGGATCCGGCCCCACGACGGATCGCCGCCGAAGATCCCCGCCTTGACCAGGCTGCCGCCCGCGACCGCGCGGGCCAGATCCCGGGCCACCGCGCGATCGGGCGCCCCGGCCACGTCGACGACCAGCAGCTTCGTGGCGCCCTCTCCGTCGGCGGCGATGGCGCGGGCGAACTCGGCGCAGAGCTCCGTCAGCGTCGTCTGCAGCGTCGCGAACTCGGAGCTGCCAGCCGTGATGGCGGGGGCGCCGGACGCGCCGTTGGCCAGCGCGATGACGCAATCGTTGGTCGACATGTCGCCGTCGACGGTGATGGCGTTGAACGTTTCGTCGGCCGCGACCGCCAGTGCCCGCTGAAGGACGTCTGGCGCCACGCGCGCGTCCGTGGTGATGAAGCACAGCATCGTCGCCATCTGCGGGTGGATCATCCCCGACCCCTTCGCGATGGCCGCGAACCGGACCGTCTTGCCGCCGATCTCGAAGTGGCGGAACGCCATCTTGGTGCGCAAGTCCGTGGTCCGGATCGCCTCGGCCGCGCCCGCGACGTCGTCGCCCAGCGCCGCGACCAGCGCCGGGACGGCCGCCGTGATCCGGTCGACGGGCAGGCGAATGCCGATGCCGCCGGTGGAGGCCGTCAGGACCTGCTCGGGGCTGGCCCCCAGCGCCCGCGCGACAGCGGCGGCCACCGCGCGCTCGTCGGCACCACCCACGGGGCCGGTCAGCGCGTTGGCGTTGCCGCTGTTGGCGACGATGGCGCGGACGTCGGCGGCGGGGAGGCGGCTGGCCCCGTAACGCACGGGCGCCGCGCAGAGCTTGTTGACCGTGAACACCCCGGCGGCGGCGCAGGGGATCTCTGACGCGACCAGCGCCAGGTCCTTGCGGGCGCCGCCCGCCTCCTTCACGCCGGCGGCGGTGGCGCCGAACCGGAAGCCCAGGGGGGGCGCGAAGCTCTTGCTGCCCGTGTTGCTGGATCCGCTGACATTGCCGCTCATGGTGCCGTTCCTCCCAATCCGTCGAGGCCGGCCACCTCGGGCAGGCCGAACATCAGGTTCGCGTTCTGGACCGCCTGACCGGCGGCTCCCTTGACCAGGTTGTCGATCGCGGCGAAGGCGACCGCGACGCCCCGCTCCGGGTCGCCGTCGCCGCCCATCAGCACGCGGTTCGTGCCGACGACGGAAGACAGGCGCACCGCCTCGGGCTTCGTCGCGCGCAGGAACGGACGCCCCTCCGCAAAAGCGGCGATCGCGGCGGCCACGTCCTGTCCGGTCTTGCCCGGCGCGAGCCGGCCGTACACCGTCGTCAGGATGCCCCGCCGGATCGGCAGGTAGTACGGCGTGAACGTCACGCGCAGCGTCCCCTGCCCGGCCAGCGACAGCGCCCGTTCGATCTCCGGCGTGTGCTGGTGGCGCAGGATCCGGTAGGCGCGGAAGTCGCCGTCGACCTCCGAGAACGACATGTCCTCGGTCCCCTTGCGACCCGCGCCCGTCATGCCGCTCTTCGCGTCGATGACGATCCCTTCCTTCTCGATGACGCCGCCGCGCAGCAGCGCCACCGTGGCGAGAGTGCTGGCCGTCGCGTAGCAGCCCGGGTTCGAGACCAGCTGCGCCTGGCGCAGGTCGGCCGACGAACCGGCCTCCGGAATCGCATAGCAGGCCCGCGCCAGCAGCGCCGCGTCCGGGTGGACGAAGCCGTACCAGCGTGGATATTCATTCACTGCCAGCCGGAACGCACCCGAGAGATCGACGACCCGGGCGCCGGCGTCCAGCGCGGGACCAGCCAGGGCCAGCGAGGCTTCTGCCGGCGTGCAGAGGAACGCGAGATCCAGATCACCGAACGCGACGCTGGCGTCCGCCTGAGGGCGAATCTTCACCTGCCCGGCAGCACCGCCGAGCGGCAGGCGATCGCCAAGCGCGTCGCCCGCCCACTTGTCGCTGACCGCCAGCGCCAGCGTGAAGCTTGGGTGGTTGGCGACCAGACGGGCCAGCTCCATCCCCGAATAGCCGGACACGCCGATGATTCCCACACGCACGCGAGCTCTCTGCGACATGTGGATATTTATTCACATACCGGCCGCGCCTACAAGCGACAGTTTTCGCGGCTAACCGGTATGGCCGAAGCCGCCGGCGCCGCGAACGGTGTCGCTCAACGCGGCGACCTCTTCCAGCTCGGCGATCGCCACGGGGGCGATGACCAGCTGCGCCACGCGATCGCCGGGGTTCACGACGAAGGGCTCGCTGCCCCAGTTCACCAGCAGCACGGTCACCTCGCCGCGGTAGTCCGCGTCGATGGTGCCAGGCGCGTTGGGCAGGCCGATGCCGAACTTGCGCGCCAGCCCCGAACGCGCGCGCACTTGCCCCTCGAATCCGACCGGAATCTCGAATGCCAACCCGGTCGGCACGGCCGCCCGGCCGCCGGCGGGGATCGCGATCGGCTCGGCCGCGGCCGACGCCAGATCCATCCCGGCCGCGCCCTCGGACATGTAGCGCGGCGCCGCCGCGTCCGGACGCAGCTTCACGAACCGGATGCGGGGGCGCTCCATACCGCGGCTACGAAGCGGTGGCGCGGAAGTTGTGCACGACCTCGGGGGTCTTGCCCATGGCTTCCTTGCGGGAGAGGCGGATCTTGCCGGTGGCGCGGTCGATGCCGATGACCTTCACCATCATCTCGTCGCCCTCCTTGCAGATGTCCTGCACGGCGCCGACGCGCTTCTGATCCAGCTCGCTGATGTGAACCAGGCCGTCGGTGCCCGGCAGGATCTCGACGAACGCGCCGAAGTCCGCCAGCCGCTTGACGACGCCCATGTAGAACTCGCCCAGCTCGGGCTCCGTGGTGAGGCCCTTGATGATGTCGATGGCCTTCTTGACCGCGATGCCGTCCGGCGACGCGATGTGCACCGTGCCGTCGTCCTCGACCTCGATCGCGACACCCGTCTGCGCGGTGATGCCACGGATGGTCTTGCCGCCCGGGCCGATGATCTCCCGGATCTGATCCGGCTTCACCTGCAGCGTGTGGATGCGCGGCGCGAACTTGGACAGGTCCTCGCGCGGGGCGGCCAGCGCCTCGGCCATCTTGCCCAGGATGAAGAGCCGACCCTCGCGGGCCTGGCGCAGCGCCGTCTCGAGGATCTCGCGCGTCAGCCCCTGGATCTTGATGTCCATCTGGACCGCGGTGACGCCGGTCTTCGTGCCGCAGATCTTGAAGTCCATGTCGCCCAGGTGATCCTCGTCGCCGAGGATGTCGGACAGGACCGCCACGCGGTCGCCCTCTTTGATGAGGCCCATCGCGATGCCGGCGACCGGCGTCTTGATCGGAACGCCGCCGTCCATCAGCGACAGGATGCCGCCGCAGACCGACGCCATCGACGAGCTGCCGTTCGACTCGAGGATCTCCGACACGATCCGGATCGTGTAAGGGAAGTCCTTCTCCGACGGCAGCACCTTGGCGATCGCGCGCTCGGCCAGGTGGCCGTGGCCAACCTCGCGGCGGCTGGCGCCACGCAGCGGCTTCGTCTCGCCCGTCGAGAAGGGCGGGAAATTGTAGTGCAGCAGGAAGCGCTTCTCGATGTCGCCGATGATGCCTTCGATGTGCTGCGTGTCCTGGCTGGTACCGAGGGTGGTCGTGACCAGCGCCTGGGTCTCGCCGCGCGTGAACAGCGACGACCCGTGCGTGCGCGGCAGGACGCCGACCTCACACGTGATCTGACGGATGTCGGCGGGGCTGCGGCCGTCGATGCGGCGGCCCGTGTTGAGCACCAGCTCGCGCAGGTGCTTCTTCTTGGCCGACTCGAACGCCTCGCCGATCTCGGCGCCGCGCTCCGGGAACGCTTCCAGGAGGGCGGTCTTGGTCTCCGACCCGGCGGCGTCCAGCGCGGCGTAGCGCTCGTGCTTCTCGCGGATGGCCATCGCGGCCTCGATCTTCTGGTTCGCCAGCTCGCCGACCTTGGCGACGATGGCCGGGTCCTTGGCGGGCGGCGTGAACTCACGCTTGACCTTCCCGACCGCCGCGCGGAGCTTGTCCTGCAGGTCGATCAGCGGCTGCGCCTGCTGGTGCGCGAACATCAACGCGTCGACGAGGACGTCTTCGGCCAGCTCGGAGGCGCTCCCCTCGACCATGACGATGGCGTCGCGGCTGCACGCCACGAGCAGGTCCATCTCGGACTTCTCGCGGGCGGCGAAGGTCGGGTTGATGACCAGCTGCCCGTCGACGCGGCCGACGCGCACGCCGGCGTAGGGGCCGGCCCACGGGATGTCCGAAAGGTGCAGCGCCGCCGAGGCGCCGGTCATCGCCAGCACGTCCGAAGGGTTCTCGCGGTCGGTCGAGACGACCATCGCGATCACCTGGGTGTCGAACCGCCAGCCCTTCGGGAACAGCGGGCGAGAGGGCCGGTCAATGAGGCGGGAGGTCAGGACCTCGACCTCCGTCATGCGCCCTTCGCGCTTGAAGTAGCCACCCGGGATACGCCCGGCGGCAGAGGTCTTTTCCAGGTAGTCGACGGTCAGCGGCATGAAGTCCACGCCGGGCCGGACCGAGCCGGAGGCAACCGCGGTGACCAGGACCATCGTGTCGCCATAGCGAACGACGACTGAGCCGTCGGCCTGCTTGGCCATGCGGCCGGTCTCGATGCTGAGCTCCTTGCCGCCGAAGTTGACGCCTTCACGTACGAACATGTGATCTCCTGTCTTGTCCCTGGCTGCTGCGAAGAAAAAGCGGTCGCCCACCGAACCCGCGCAAAGGCGCACGGGCGGCGGGTACACGACGCGCACGCGCCACGCGCGTGCGACGTCTCGTTGTGCGTTCGGCGCGAGAGCCGAGAAGCGCTACTTGCGGATGCCGAGCGTCTGAATGACCGCGCGATAACGGTCGACGTTCTTGGACTTCAGGTAGTCCAGCAGACGGCGGCGCTTACCGACGAGCATCAGCAAACCGCGGCGCGAGTGGTGATCCTTCGCGTGGGACTTGAAGTGCTCGGTCAGGTAAGTGATCCGTTCCGAAAGCAGCGCAATTTGAACTTCGGGCGAGCCGGTGTCACCGGGCTTGCGAGCGAACTTCTGAACAACCGACGATTTTCTCTCTGCAGCAAGGGACATTGACGATCTTCTTTTCTCTTTTGAGGTGATTGAATGTCCTACAATATCGCGCCTTCGTCAACGGCGGCGGTGAGGTCAACGGCGAGTTTCTGGGATGCGGCCCCAAATACTCGCAGCGTGTGAACCAGCCCGTCCGCGCGCGGCTCGGCCACGGTGATCAACTCCCCGGCGGCGTCGAGAACACGGACCCGCCCGGCCAGAGTTTCGGTCAGGGCCGACCAGGCGACGCGCTGCCCCGCCCGCAACCGGCGGGCAAGCGCGTCGTCGACCGTGACGGCCGGCAGGTGAACCAGCGCGTCCGCGAGCGAGACGACCGGTAGGTCACCACCGCCGCCGGACAGAGCGGTCAGCACGGCATCCAGCGGGCGGGCCACATCCAGCGCAAATGGCCCGGAGCGCGTCCGCCGCAGCGCGGTCACGTGCCCCCCCGTTCCCAGAACCCGGCCGAGGTCGCGCGCGAGCGCCCGCACATAGGTCCCCTTCGAGCAGTGCACCCGCAGCGCAACCTGCTCCGGACCGCCAAAATCGAGCAACTCGAGCGCAAAAATCGTCACGGCCCGCGGCGCGACCTCGATCGTCTCGCCGGCTCGGGCGTAGTCGTAGAGCGCGCGCCCGTCCCGCTTGATGGCCGCATAAGCCGGTGGCACCTGCGAGATCGCCCCGCGAAAGCCGCCCAGCGCCGCCTCGATCGCCCCGCGGTCCAGACTCGCGGCGTCAGCCGTAGCCGTCACGCGCCCCCCGGCGTCGTCCGTATCCGTCTCGACCCCAAACCGAACGCTGAACTCGTACGCCTTCTCAGCGTCCAACAAGAACGGCGCCAGCTTCGTCGCTTCACCGACACAAACCGGCAGCACCCCGGAAGCCAGCGGATCCAGCGTCCCCCCATGCCCGACCCTCTTGACCTTCGCCGCCCTCCTCACCCGCGCCACGACATCAAACGAGGTGGGCCCAACCGGCTTATCGACAACCAGAACCCCGTTCACTTCCCCTCTTCCCCGTCCTCTTCCCCGTCCTCTTCCCCGTCCTCGTCCTCGTCGCCGTCCTCGTCCTCTCCCTCGTCCCCGCCTCCCGCCACCACCGCCACCGGCGGCGCGATCTCCCGCAAGATCTGATCGACCTTCTCCGCCTGTTCGAAGACGTGGTCGACCTCGAAGGTCACCGCCGGCGCCACCTTCATTCGAAGCCGCCGCGCGATCGCCTGCCGGAAGTAGCCGCTGGCGTTGTCCAGCCCGGCTCGCACGCGCTCCATGCCGGCCGAATCCAGGCCGTGCACCGTGAACAGCGCCTTGGCGTGGCGCAGATCGCCCGAAATGCGCACGAAGGTGACCGTGATCAGCCCGGCCCCACGCACGCGCGGGTCCTTGATCTCGTCGCGCGCCAGCGTCTCGCCCAATACCGCGCGGACCTCGCCCGCGACCCGCTCCATCCGCTGCTGCGACACCGCGCTAACCCTCCCAGTGGGTGAAATCGGGGCCGTGCAGCTCGCCCGTCCCGAAGGTCTGGATCTCGTGCTCGTCCTTGGCGACCGGAGCGTGCTCGCGCACGAACCGCAGCACCTCGTCGATCGACGCCTCGGTGTGCTTGCGATCGCCGCCGACCAGCGTGATCCCGATGACCGCGCGCTGCCAGACGTCGTGCGCGTCCACCTCGGCAATCGAGACGTTGAACTTGTCGCGCACCCGGTCCTTGAGCCGCCGCAGCACCATCCGCTTGTCCTTCAGCGAATGGGCCGCGGCCAGAACCAAGGTGACGCGGGCAATGGCGACCGTCACGATACCGGTCCCTTCGATCGGTCTCTCGCTGTCGATGCTACGACGCCTTCGGGGCGTCCAGCGTCGCGGCGACGGTCTCGATCTCGAACGCCTCGACGATGTCGCCGACGCGCAGGTCGTTGTAGCCCTCGATGGAGAGGCCGCACTCGTACCCTTGCGCGACCTCGGACACGTCGTCCTTGAAGCGGCGCAACGAGCCGACCTTGCCGGTGTAGAGAACCACCGAGTCACGCACGAGCCGCAGCTGCGCCTTGCGCGTGATCTTGCCGTCCAGGATGAAAGTGCCGGCGATGGTGCCCGCCTTCGGGATGTTGAACACCTGCCGCACCTCCGCCTTGCCCATCAGCTTCTCGCGCGAGATGGGCGCCAGCATGCCGACCATGGCCTTCTTGACGTCGTCGATGGCGTCGTAGATGACCTGGTACAGCTTGATGTCGACGTCTTCCTGCTCGGCCAGCTGCTGCGCCTTGCCGGCGGGACGCACATTGAACCCGATCACGACGGCCGACGAGGCCTTGGCCAGGCTGACGTCGGACTCGGTGATGCCGCCGACGCCGGTGGAGATGACGTTCACGCCGACCGATTCGGTCGACAGCTTGGTGAGCGCGCTGGCCACCGCCTCGACCGACCCTTGCACGTCGGCCTTGAGGATCACCTTCACCTCTTTGACTTCGCCGCTCTTGATCTTGTCGAGGATGTTCTCCAGCGTCACCCGGCCGGCGCCCGACCCGGAGGCGAGCTCCTTCTTGCGCCGCGCATCGTGCCGGTGCTCGACCAGCGTCTTGACCGCCTTCTCGTCGGTGACGACGTTGAAGACCTCCCCAGCGTCCGGGACACCGTCGAGACCGAGGACCTCGACCGGCGTGGAGGGGCCCGCCTCGGTGAGGGCTTGCCCCTTGTCGCCCAACATGGCGCGGATCTTCCCCGAGTACTCGCCGGCCACGACCAGGTCCCCGAGCCGCAGGGTCCCGTCCTCGACGAGGATGGTCGAGATCGGACCGCGGGCGCGATCGAGGCGGGCCTCGACCACGTTCCCCCGGGCCAGCTTCTTGGGGTTGGCCTTGAGCTCGAGCACCTCGGCCTGCAGCGC
>JBJMQQ010000289.1:0-34556 GCA_045802645.1 Polyangia bacterium | reverse complement strand
TCTCGACCGTCGCGATCGGCTTCTACTCGATGCTCGTCTGGGCCCACCACATGTTCGCGGTCGGCCTTCCGGGCTATTTGCAGGGCTTCTTCATGATCTCGTCGATGATCATCGCGGTGCCGACCGGCATCAAGATCTTCAACTGGCTCGCGACGACCTGGCGCGGGAACATCCATTTCGACACCCCGATGCTGTTCGCGCTCGGCTTCATCGGCGTCTTCACGATCGGCGGCCTCTCGGGGATCTTCGTCGCCGCCTACCCGTTCGACTGGCAGGTGACGGACACGTACTTCGTGGTCGGGCACTTCCACCTGATCATGGCGGCGGCGCTGCTGCTGTCGCTGTTCGCGGCCATCTATTTTTGGTACCCGAAGATGTTCGGCCGGATGCTGAGCGAGCGGCTGGGCAAGCTGCACTTCTGGCTGACGTTCCTGCCGCTCAACGTGGTTTTCATCGGGCAGCTGATCTTGGGCGTGAAGGGGATGCAGCGGCGGCTCTATGACCCGTCGGTATACGAAGCCTGGCGCCCGCTGGCCGGCCTGAACCGGGGCATCTCGCACACCGCGTACCTGCTGGGCGCCGCGCAGCTGCTCTTCGTCTGGAACTTCTTCATGAGCCTGTGGCGGGGACGGACGGCGCCACCCAACCCGTGGGAGGTGGGGACGCTGGAGTGGTCGGTGCCCTCCCCGCCCCCCCACCACAACTTCGACGCGATCCCGGTGGTGGTGCGCGGACCGCACGAGCTGGCCAGCCCCGCCGCGCGCCCGCTGGGGCGCGACTGGCTGAGCCAGACCGAGCTCGTCGACGAGACAGGCGACGCCGCGCGGCCGGCTTCGACGCCGCCAGGGAGGCCCCCCGCATGAGCGCGCCAGCCCTCAGCGCGCGACGCGAAGCGGATACGGCCATCGGGCTCCTGGTTTTCCTGGGGACCACCGCGATGCTGTTTGCGGCGCTGCTGCTGGCCTACGCGATCCTTCGGGCGCAGGCGCCGCAATGGCCGCCGCCCGGGTCGCTGCCGCTGCCGCGCGGGGCCGCGGGTCTCAACACGCTGGTCCTGGTCGCGGCCAGCCTGGCGCTCTGGCGGGCGCGCCGCTCGAACACGCGCGGCTGGGTGGCGGCTGCCGGCGCGCTGGGCGCGGGCTTTCTGGCCGGGCAGATCGTGTTGTGGCGCCACATGGTTGCGACCGGCCTGGGACCGCGCGGCCAGATGTCCGGGCAGGTATTCCTGGCGCTGTCGGCGTTGCACGCCCTGCACGTGGCCGGTGGGTTGGCGATCCTCGTG
Organism: Polyangia bacterium; assembly: GCA_045802645.1. Lineage (GTDB taxonomy): Bacteria > Myxococcota_A > Polyangia > Fen-1088 > Fen-1088 > JADGRB01. Next base: position 33,274 of record JBJMQQ010000289.1, on the reverse strand, counting down.
TTCAGTCGCCGCGTCCGGCTCGTATCGCTCTACTGGGACTTCGTCCTGGCGGTGTGGGTCGTCCTTTACGTGGCGGTCTGCTGGCTATGAAGCGGCTGGCGCTGTGTCTGCTGGTGGTGGCGTGCAGCCGTTCCGGCGGCGGGCCGCCGGCGTTCACCGGGCCGGTCACGCTGGGCGGCCGGGTCGTCCAGGCCCGCGCGCTCGAGCACGGGCGGACGCTTTACACCCAGTACTGCCGGCCGTGTCACGGGGAGGCTGGCGACGGCAAGGGGCCCGCGGCCGCCGGGCTGATGCCGCCGCCGCGCGACCTGCGCCTCGGCGTGTACAAGTTCGCGGCGGTGCCCGCGGGCCAGCTCCCCCGCGACGCCGACTTCGTCCGCACGCTTCGGCAGGGGCTGCACGGGACGGCCATGCAGGCCTGGCAGGTCCCGGACGCGGAGCTGGACGATCTCATCCAGTACGTGAAGTCTTTCGCCCCAAGGTGGCGTTCCGAAACGCCCGGCGACGAGGTCACCGCCTCGCCCGATCCGTGGCTGGGGCGTGAGGCCGACGCGGTGGCGCGCGGCGTGCGCGTTTACCACGGCCTGGCCCAGTGCGCGGTCGCCTGCCACCCCGCCTACGTCACGCGCGCCGAGGTCGCCTCTTTCAGCAAGGAGCTGACCGGCATCGACCTGCGCGAGATCCGCCCCGACGTCTACCAGGCGGTCGCCAAGGACAGCGACTACGGCGTGAAGATCCTGCCGCCCGACTTCACCTTCAACGCGCTTCGCGGCGGCGACACCGCCGGCGATATTTACCGGGCCATCGCTTCCGGCATCGGCGGCACGGCCATGCCCACCTGGAAGAACGTCCTGCCCGAGCCGGACCTGTGGGCGCTGGCGCACTACGTTCAGTCGCTGGTCGCGCTGCGGGATGGACCCGGCGCGGATGCCCTGGCCCAGCGGCTGCGTGATCAGCCCGCGTGGACACCGGCGCCGCTGCCCGTCGTCGACGGGGCAGCGGGCAACTAGCGGCGCTCGCGCGTCAGCTTGCGGATGGCGATCGAGACGGCGAAGAAAATCGCGGGCGGGACCAGCAGGAACAGGCCCACCAGGCGCAGCGCGGGGCCGAGCGTCGAGGTTTGTCCCAGGCAATTGGGGCAGAGCGCCCAGGCCGGGCGCGCGGCCAGCAGGGCGAGAGACGTCAGGACCCCGGTCCTGCCGCTCATCGCAGCCGTGCCCTGTAGGCGGCCTCCAGCATCAGCACCACCGCCGCGCCGACCGCCACGACCAGGGCCAGTAGCGCGAGGCGGGGTCCCGGCCGGCGCGGCGTGGCCCGCAGGCTGAACGCCAGCAGGATGCCCGCCTTCGCCAGCAGCAGCCCCGCCAGCGCCGTCGTGCGCTCGCGGGCGGCGCCGCCGGTGCGGGCGATCGCGACCTCCGCGGCCGTCAGCCCGGCCAGCAGGACGTAGATGGCCAGCGTGGGTCCGCGGCGCGCCGGCGCGTCCGACTCCGTTGCGCCGGCGGTCATCGGGAGGGCACCAGGTAGAGAAAGGTGAAGATGGGCGTCCAGGCGAGGTCGACGAACTGCCAGTAGAGCGCGCCGACCTCCACCGAGCTCCGCGGCGAGCGACCCCAGAGCGCCGCCACCAGCCACCCGAGGCCGGCGGCGACGTGCAACCCGTGGTACCCGGTCAGCACGTAGAAGGTCGCGCCGTAAAGCTCGCCCAGGCGCACCGGCGTCGCCGCGGTCCACAGGCGCACGTACTCGGCGACCTCGCCGCCCAGGAACGCGGCGCCCAGGATCAGCGTCGCCGCGAGCCAGCCCGTGCGGGCCCGCGCCGTGACAGCGCGCGCCGCCTCGCCCACCGTGAAGGCGGAGGCCAGCAGCGCGAAGGTCATCGCCGCTGCGCCCTCCAGACCCAGGTGGACGCGCGGGTCCGGCCAGGTCGCGGCGCGCGCGCGCAGGAACCCGTAGGCGATGAACAGGCCGCCGAAGCCCATCGCGTCGGTCGCCAGGAAGGTCCACATCCCGACCGCCCCCCAGCGGCGCGGCTGGGCGTCGGGCGGCATCAGAGCATCGGACGTCGCGGGGATCATGGCGCGCACCGATCGATAGCACCGACCGGCGCGCGCGTCACTGGACGCAGCGGTGGGCGACCTGTTCGGGATTTTGCGCCGTCCGCAGGCAGGCGGTCAGATCGTCGCGAACACGGACAGCGCGGCACCGGCGCAGATCGTCGTCGAACCGGCGCGCCAGCTCGTCCTGCCAGCGCGGGACCAGAGCGGGGTCGCGGAAGCCGGACTCGGCCAGCTCCATCTCGACCAGCCGGTTCAAGATGGCGCGGCAGTCCGCGGGCGTGGCCACGTGGCGGTGGCAGCCCGCCAGCAGCGCCACGGCGACAGCGACCGCCCACATCCCAGCGCGCTTGCTCATCGGTAGAAGTGAACCCGGATCGGTGGGGACATGCCGCCGACCGGAGCGCCGGTCGCGTCCAGCGCCGGCGCGAAGGCGCGAGAGGTCAGCGCGCAATCGCGCGCGGCGCGCCCGAAGCCGAACCCGGGGTCGTCCAGCACGTCGGCGCGCTCGACGCGGCCGTCCGGTCGGACGGCCACGCGGATGACGACGGTCTCCTGGTCTACCTGACGGGCGTCGGCCTCGGCGGGCCAGGGGCAGTTCCAGGACGCCTGGTCCAGCGACACCGGCTTGGCGCGGCTGCGGGCGGCGACCTGCCCGTCGCCGTGGCCGTTGGGCGCGACCGCGCCGGCGGCCGGCGTGCGGCTGGTCCCGCGCGTGGTGGTCGTCCCACCCGCGTACGTCGAGCCCGACCCGACGACGAAGGCGGACCCCGTGAAGTCCAGGGGCGCGTCCGTCGCGGCCGCGATCTGGCCAGCTTGCGCGGGCGCGGCCGGGGCGTGATGCGCAGCGCCGCGCACGTGTTCGCGCGCGACGGCCGGGGCTGCGCGCGTCGCCGGTGCCTCGGGCTCGACCGGCGGCGGAGGCGGCGGGGGCGGCAGCTTGATGTCGACCGAGCGCTCGGCCGCGATCGCGTCGTGAATCTGGGCGGCCAGCTCGGCGACGACCGACGCGCCCGAACGGCCAAGCTGCCGGACGATCAGCACGGCCGCCGCGTACATGGCCAGCACCGTAACGGCGCCGACCACGAGGCGGCGCAGGCGCCCGCCCGGCTCACCCGCGAACACCAGCTCGGCGATGGGCTGACGCTGAGGCCCGGGCATCTGGTCGCGCAGGGTCATCGTCGGCTCAGCGCGCAGGCGGCGCCGCCTGCGTGTCGGGCAGCGCTCCGAACGCAACCCGCGTGATGCCGACGCCCTTCAACATGTCCAGCATGTGCAGCACCTGGCGATGCGGGACCTCGCCGTCGGCCTGGATCACGGCCCGCAGGTCCGGGCTCCCCGCCAGCGCAGCCTTGGCCTTGGCCTGGAAGGTCGCGTCGTCCGGGATCGGCGCGCCGTTGACCAGCGTCGGTCCGCGCACGGGCAGGATGATCGACAGGACCACCTGCACCTCCTCACCGTGCGCCGCGTGCGGCAGATCCAGCGGGACGGCCGGCGTGACGATGATCTTGGCGGTCACGACGAAGATGACCAGCAGCACCAGCATCACGTCGACCAGCGGCGTGACGTTGATACCCGAGATGATGCCGCCGCGATCGTTGTTACCGGTCGACGCCACGCGCGGCCTCCTGTCCGGCCGGCGCGCGCGAGTCGTCGCCGATGTAGGCCAGCACCAGGTTCGACAGCACGTCGGTGCCCGACAGCAGCCCCGAAACCCGACGCTGAAGATAGTTGTAGGCGGCCACGGCCGGCAGCGCGACGGCGATGCCGACCGCGGTCGCGACCAGCGCCTCCGCGATGCCGGCCATCACGGCTTGCGACGCGACCTGGCCAGTGGACGTCGCCCCGTGCCCCGGCGCGGCGTGCCCCAGCTCTTCGAACGCGTGAATGACGCCGACGACGGTGCCGAACAGTCCGACGAAGGGCGCGTTGTTGCCGATCGTCGCCAGGAACGCCAACCCGCGTTCCAGGCGGGTTCGTTCCAGGGCGGCGGCGCTCTGCATCGCCTTGTCGGCTGCCTCGACCCCGCGGTCGGCCAGGCGCAGCCCGGCGTCGGCGACGCGCGCGGCGACCGACGCGCTCGACTCCAGCGCGCGGCGCGCGCCGGCGAAGGCGTCCGCGCGCAGCCGCTCGTCCAGGGCGCGGGCCAGCGATTCGAGGTCGCCGCTCCGACGCCTCAAGTAGACCCAGCGCTCGACAGACAGCGCCAGGCTGGACGTCGACAGCGCGCCCAGGAACCAGAGCACCCAGCCCGCGCCCGAGGCGAGCAGGACGTCTTTGACGGCTTCCATGGCGGTCATGGTCGATTACCTCGGCGAGGGATAGTGTCGCACGACGTAACAAAGTCCGTCGGAGTTGAGGTGCCCCTGCGTGCTCTGATCGTAGGTTGTGAAGTCATAGTAATCGCGAAGGCCCTGGCAGGCGTCGCCGCCTGGCACGGCCGGCACGCTCTCCGCGTCGAACGCCATCGGGCCGACGAACTGGGCGTGGACGCTGGTGTCGGGCGGCGCGCAGTCCCGCCACGGCAGGACGTTGCCCAGCGCGTCCTTCACCTGGCGATAGTCGACGCCTCTGGTCATCTCCAGCGTGACCGTCGGGTACGTCACCGCGGTCCCGGCCGGGCCCATCCCGACCACGCGCGCGGCGAACTGGTCGAAGTGGACCGGCGTATCGTGCAGGACGCTGTCCCAGAACGGATGGTCCGTGTGAATCGTGGCCTGCGCGATCACAGACGCGTTGTTCTGGAACGTGATGCCGCGCTGGAACTCGTCGCCGGACAGCGGCGCGCCCGTGTTGTCCGGGTTCTGGCAGTTCACGTAGCTCGACGGCGACTTGAAGCAGAGGTGGAAGGGCACCACGTCCCCGACCTGCGGCCATCCCTTGCCCGGGCCATAGATGTTCGGATCGCAGGGCGCGCTGGGATTAACCGGTGTGGGGCAGCTGCAGCTGCTTCCCTGGAAAGTCGCGGTGCCCACATACAGCACGCTGCAGCCGTCCGCGATCATCTGGCCGTAGTCCGCCAGGGCGGCGGCGTCCAGGTTGACGTTCATCGCGCTGGCGGTGGCCGTCACGACGTCGAACCCGAACGCGTACGGCGTCGCGCCACCGGTGTCGAAGGCCGCGTCGTTCCCCGGCGGATAGTTCTGATGCGAGAGCGCGGCGAACGGGACTGCCTGCTCACCGCCGCCGCCCTTGCCCGGCAGGTAGCCGGGATCCCCGTGCGCCAGGTCGATCGCCCACGGGCCCGAGACCTTGGCGACCACGGGTTCAGTGCACGACTGATCACCCGGCGACACGTTGGGTCCCTCGGACAGCGTGAGGTCATTCAACGTCACCAGCAGCCGCGCGAACTGGACGCTCCACCCGTCGGCGAAAGCCGGATCGTCGGCGCTGGCCGGCGGAAACGGATATCCCGACAGCGCCAGTACCTCCCCCGAGGCGGCGAAGCGGATGCCGCCCGGGCCCGGATCGGCCGGCGGCGCGAACGGCGCGAGTTGCGCGGGGCCGTTGGTCGTCGCCGTGCCCGCGTCCGCCGCCGCCTGGCAGGTCAGGTCGCTGGCGCAGGTCACGTTCAGCGACTGCTTGTTCGAGCAGGACGCGATCGTGATCGCCAGCAGGGCCGTCCACAGTCGCACCTTCGCGCGTCCGTCCATCACAGGTCCTCCGACCAGGAGAATTGATAGGGGCCGATCGAGCGCAGGTTGCCGTAGAGGTACTGGCCCGTCGGGCTGTATCCGGGCGCGGCCGGGTCGTTGCTGAACGCGTAGCCCCCACTCGCCGGGTCGGGCGGCAACTGGCTGAAGTCGACACCCACGAACAGCGCGCGCGGATCGATCCGCAGGAGCAGCCCACCCGTACGCCGCAGCGTGATCGGCTGCTGGATGGGCGTGACGATGCGCTGCCGGCAGATCGCGTCGCCGCCGCCGGTCGACGTCCCGGCGGGGGCGTGGTTCGCCCCGATCGTGACCTGGCCCGTGAACGGGAAGGTCCCCGTCGTCCCGGTCGCCGAACCTGCGATCGCCAGGATCACCGTCGAATCGGCCAGCGTGTTGATGTCCCCGCCCGTCAGCCAGACCTGCTCGGCTTTGACGGCGGGCTCGGTCACGCCCAGCGCCGCAGCGGGAAAGATCTGCGGCGTCGGGTTCAGCAGATCCACGTCCAGCGGCGACGTCTCTTCCCCCACGTACGTGGCCGTCAGATAGCACCCCGTCGCCTGGGCGCCGGACACAGGCGCGCTCTGATTCAGGTAGACCGCGCCGACATGCAGGCTGGCCTGCGTCAACGTCACGGTGAAACCCGACGACGTGAACACCAGCGGCTGTCCCGCGGCGGCGTCGGCGGGCCCGGCCGCCGCGACGGGGAACGTGAACGTCTCGCCGCCCGTGTTGCCGACACACCCGCCACCGAGCACGGCGAGCATGAGCGTCGCGATCGAGCTGACGCGCATCAGACGCCTCCGAAGGTGACGCCCAGCGTGAGAAACACGCCACGCGGAGGACCGGCCGTGAAAGCCCGATCGGGGACCAGCGTTGGTTGTGGCTGACTCTTGAAATCGGACTCGTAGTTGTACTCGCCGAGCCGGTACTGGTTGTTGAGCAGATTCGTCGACAGGAGGCGAACTTGATAATTGCGCCAGGCCAGCGTGGCGGACGCGTCGATCGTGAAAATGTCGTCGCTCACCTGCCCGTAGGGCAGCGGCCGCCGCCCGACGTAAGTAATCCCAGCCCCCAGCGACGCGCGCACCGGCACACCCCGCAACAGCCACGGAAGCGACGTGAACAGCGACGTGTCCGACCGGAACACGGACGCCGGCACGTAGGGGACCGCGGCGTCGGTATCGTTGTACGTCGCCCTGACCAGCGTGAGGTTCGCGGACTCGTCGAAAAACCTTCCCGTCCAGCGCACCGCGCCCAGCCACCCGCTGCGCGTCGTCCCGACGCCGATGACGTTGCGCCCGACCGTCTGGTCGAAGATCAGGTCCCTGTCCACGACCGTCCGGAACAAGACGGTGCGCGCGACCAGCAGCGTGTTCCAGAGCGGTCGGGTGTAAGCCGCCCCGGCCTCGTAGGCGGTCACGTGCGCGAACGGCGCGGTGACGTCCTGGGTGATGTACGACGGGTCGACGGAGCGGACGCCCTGGCCGTAGCTGGCCGAGAGCGTGAGCGCGCGGAACGGCCCGACCAGCAGCGAGGCGCGCGGCAGGATCGCGAGCCCAGACGTGCTGGTGACCTGGTCCGGCTCACGCGGGCGACCGAAGTCCTGCTGGGTGAGGCAGCTCTGGTCGATCGGCAGGTTCGTCGACGACGGATGACTGACCGTCCGGGCCGCGCAGTTGTCGAGCACCTGATACGTCAGAATGTCGGCGCGCGCCCCACCCCGCAACGACAGCCAGGACACCGGCCGCAGGTTGAGATCTCCGTAGAGGCCGATGTCGCCGATCTGCGAGTCGAGGTCGGTGTCCGTCAGGTACGGCACGCCGGTCGCCGCCTCGAGCCGCTGCTGCGTGCCGGCGGCGCTGTCGCCGCGCGCGTAGTAGCCCAGCTCCATCTCTTGGCGCTGACCCAGCCAGGGGGCGTGCCAGCGCGCCGAGCCGCGCGCGCCGATCGTCAACTCGTGAACATTCAGGTCCAGCATGTCGCCGCGCTGCGGGTGAATGGTCTGCAACGGCTCCTGTACGTCCAGCAGGAAACCGGTGAAGTTCTCGAGCAGGCGCATGTCGCGCTTGATGAGGAACACCTGCTGGGTCAGCACCGTGTCGCCCGGGTGCGCCTCGAGATCCGCGGCGATCGAGTACCGGGAGGCGTCGCCCCCCTCCCGGACCGCCTCGTGCGCGTACGACGTCAGATCGTAGCTGTCGTAAAAGCCGATCTTCTTTGACTGGTAGTCGTCCTCGCGAATGACGCCCGCGGAGTGGAAATGGGACGCATAACCCTGGCCGGTGAGCCGCCAGGATCCGGTCGCGCCGAAGTGCCCCTCGTACTGCCCCATCGCGGAGCCGCGCTGGGCGTCGCGGTTCTGACCGAAGCCGTCGGTCGTATAGAGCTCGGCGCCACCGAAGGTGTGCGTGCTCTCGCCGGCGGGCCCGAAGAGCCCCAGCACCCGCCGCGTTCCCCAGCTGCCGACGGTCGTGCTGGCTGACAGGCCCCGCTGCTCGAGCCCCAGCTCGTAGTCCGCGCTGCCGGCGACCGCGTAGTTTCCCTGCCGCGGATCGAACGGCCCCTCGACGACGCGCAGCGATTCGATCAGCTCGGGGATGATGAAGTGGGTGTCGGCGTAGCCGTTTCCGTGCAGGTTGCCGCTCTCGTTGATGGGCACGCCACCGACGGTAAACTCGACGTCCTGCCCTTCGCGCGCGTCGAAGCCGCGCATGTAGACCTGCTCCGCGTGCCCCTCGCCCCCCTCGTTGGTCAGCAGGATGCCGGGCGCCAGGCGCAGAAGGTCCGAGGCATTCGCGCGCGGGACCTCCGCGAGCTGCCCGACGCGGATCTGAAAGTCCGAGGCGCCGCGGCTGGGCGGCGGGCGCCGTCCCACGACGGTCACGTCCAGCGCGGCGGGGCCCTTCGCCGCCGGCGGCGCCGGCTCGGACGCGGGCGCGGGGGCGACCGGCAGCGGCACCGCAACCGGCGGCGGTTCCGCGGGTTGGGCCGCAGGCGCGTTCGCTGGCGCCGGCGCAGGTAGCGGGGCCGGCGGCGGTTCCGCGGGTGGTTCGAAGTGGAACAGCAGCTGGACGCGCGCCGCGACCGGCACGCCGTCGCGCTGCGCCGGCTTGAAACGCCACCCCATCGCGGCCTGCAGCGCGGCCCGGTCCAGAGCAGGCGCGACGGCGCCGGCCAGCGCGACGCCGCTGACGTCGCCGTTGGGCGCGATGGTCGCCATCTCCGCGACGTCACCGCGCGCGCCGCCACCGTCGGCGGGATACGGCGGTCGCTTCTCTTCGACGACCACGGGCGGCTGAACGCGCGACGCACCCGGCGCGTCTGGCGCCGTCTGCGCGAACGCCCGCGCCGGCAGCGTGGCCAGCGCCACGCCCAGCACCCAGGTGCGGAGCGGAGCTCGAATGTTCGGATTTTGGGATGCGGCGAACGGAAGCAAGAGACCTCCCCGGTACAGAGCGCGCGGGCAGCGCCGAACGATGGCGCCGCGTCGAGGTTTCGGCGGATCGCTCCCCAAAGGTGCGATCGCGCGAGGGACGAAACGCCGCGACGGACAGGCCGAGCGCGGCGGCGACTCTAAACGCGCGGAGGTGAGGTCTTGGGCGCGGCCGCCAAGGCGACGGCGCGGCCGCCCTGCAGGCGGGGCGCAGCGGGAGCAGGCGCGGGCGGCGGCGGGGCCAGGCGGCCGGTCGCGCCCGCCGACGGCGCGGGAGCGCTCCCCTCGACGGTAAAGGTGAGCCCGCAATGCTCGTGAGCGTCGACGGAAGCCGTGACTGGCGCGCGCACGGCGTCCTTGGCCGCGGCCGCGCGGCCGGTCGCGTCCGCGGATGCGGATGCGGACGCAACAGCCGCGACGTGTGTCAGCTCCCCGTGCTCGGCGCAGCGGAAGTGCCGGACGGTCATCTCGTGCGCGAGCGACGCGAACTGACCCAGCGACGCGACGACGACCGCCGCGAGCGTCAGCGCCCGCGCCGCCGTCGAAAAGCCGTGATGTCCCGCACGAAAGCGCATGAGCCCGTCTCTTCTGAGGTAAACGAGATGCGCGCCGCCGTCAAGCGAGCGCCCCTTGACACACGGCGGATCGCGGCGGAAGAACCACCCGTGAGCACCACGCCAGCCGAGGCCGGTCCCCCCGCTGTTCGCCGCCCCGCCTCCGCGCGGCTGGCGGGTCGCCCGGTGGTCTGGATGGCGGCGCTGGGGCTGCTCTTCGCGATCCCCATCTTTCGTTCAGTGACCCGACGGCTGACCGCCGCACCTGCGGTGCTGGGCACCCTGCCCGCCTTCGCGCTGACCGACCAGCGAGGCCAGCCGTTCGGGACGCGCGAGCTGGCCGGCAAGGTCTGGGTCGCGGACTTCATCTTCACGGCCTGCCAGGAGGCCTGCCCGCTGCTGAGCGAGCGTATGAAAGAGGTCGGCCAGCGCGCGCGCGGCCTGGGACCGGACTTCCACCTGGTGTCGATCTCCGTCGACCCGGCGCGCGACACGCCGGAACGGCTGGCGACTTATGCCGCCCGTTACGGCGCGAATCCGATCGCCTGGTCGTTCTTGACCGGTCCCGCCGACGCGATCGAGGCAGCCGTCGTGGGCGGTTTCAAGGTCGGCATGGGCAAAGAGAAGCAGCCCACGCCGGGCAACGGCGACCCGGCCGGCAATGGCGAGTTCTGGCAGATCTTCCACGGCGAGAACCTGGTCCTGGTCGATCGCCAGCTCCACATCCGCGGCTATTTCCAGGCGACGCCGCAAGGCATCGACCAACTGCTGGCCGCGGCCGGCCGCGTCGTCAACGAATAGAGAAGCAGCCTCAGGGCGAAGTCAGGACGTCGAGCCCTTCGCGGACGGCCGCGTCGGCGAGCCGCCCGTCGAGAACCACCATCGTCAGGGTGCTGGGTTCGGGCTCCGCGACGACCAGAGCGGCGCCGAGCTGCGCTGCATCTGATGCGCGGATCGGATGTCGCGCCAGGATCGCCGTGCTCTTCGACCGCACCGACAAGACATCGGTCACCTCGTGCGCCAGATCGGCGAACGCGGCCACCTGACGGAGGGCGGTCATCCGCTGGGCCGCGGACAGGAGCCCCTCGCGGGCCCGGCGCTCGATCGCCGACACGACCTCGAGTCGGGTCAGCGCCCACAGAACGACCTCTTCGTCTTCGCCGATCCAGCGCCGTACGAGGTCGCTCCTCGAGTCTTGGACGATCAGGGGAACGACAGCCGACGCATCCCAGAACCTCACACTCGATCCTCACGGTCCTCGTCCAGGGCGCGCAGTACGTCTGCGTCATGGGCCACGACCGGCGCTGTCGCGATGAACTCGCGCATGCTGCCGGTCCCGCGCCGGACGATTCCCGCGGCGACCAAGCGGTCCAGGCGGCCGTCCGCGGCGGCGGCGCCCGTCGCGCCGGTGAGCCGGGCAATCGGCACGCCGCGGTCGAGGATCTGCACTTCACTCCCGCGCTGGACGATTCGCAGGTAGTGCGAGAGGTGCGCCTTCAGGTCGCTGACGGACACCGTCTTCATATGACTATTATGGTCTCTTGAATATGACCTTTCAAGTCACCTGATCGGGCGACCCGCCTGGCGTCGGGGCTCGACCGCATGGGTACAAAGCGGTGCTTGACGTGGGGGTGTGTGCCTGTTAGCACGACGCACATGTTGAGACGGGACCGGTGTGCCTGGGCTGGTTTGGCCTGGGTGATGTTGCTGGGAGCCGGCTGCCACAAGGAGAGCGCCCCCGAGGCGCCTGCTGCCCCCTCCGCCCCGGCCGCAGCGGCGGCCGCGGCCGCAGCCCCGCCGGCTGGCCACGCCGCCGTCGAGGGGCGCGTCAAGCTCAGCGGTACCCCGCCCGAGATGGCGATGACCAAGCGGGACGCCGACCCCTTCTGCGCCAAGTCGCCCATGAAGGAAGAAGAGGTCATCGTCGGCCCGCAGGGCGGACTGGCCAACGTCGTCGTCCGCGTGACGGAAGGTGCCACCGGCCACTACGACCCGCCCGCGACCCCCGCGACGCTGGACCAGAGTTCCTGCATGTACCGGCCGCGCGTTCAGGCCATCGTGGCCGGCCAGCAACTGTCGATCCGCAACGGCGACCAGACGCTGCACAACGTACACGGCTACAAAGGGCCTTCGACGCTGTTCAATCAGGCGGAGATCCCCGGTCTGCCCCCGATCACAAGGAAGGTTGGCGAACCGGGCGACGTCCTTAAGTTCAAGTGCGACGTCCACCCCTGGATGACCGGCTATGTCGTCGTGAACAACAATCCGTTTTTCGCCGTGACCGGCAACGACGGTTGGTTCCGTATCGGGAACTTGCCGCCGGGGTCGTACACGCTGACCGCGTGGCACGAACGCTACGGGACGAAGACGGCGCAGGTGACGGTCGCCGAGGGGAAACCCGCCGAGGTGAGCTTCGCCTACGATGGCAAGTGAAGTCAGCGCGGCGCAGCTGAATCGCGCCGAGCCCCAGAACCCGGTGGTGCCCGAGGCGCTGCCCGCGGGACGCCCGTGGATCCACCGCCTGGCGGTCGTCACGGCGGCCGCGACGTACCTGCTGATCCTGATCGGCGGCCTGGTTCACGGAACCGGCTCCAGCCTGGCCTGCCCCGACTGGCCGACCTGCTACGGGACGTTCATGCCCAAGATGGAGGGCGGCGTGCTGGTCGAGCACAGCCACCGTCTGGCGGCGGGCACGGTGGTCATCTTGACGCTGGTGCTGGCCGGGGCGCTGACCTGGGCGGGCCGCCGTGATGCGCTCGCGCGCCGCCTGCGTCCGTTCGGATGGCTGGCCGTGGCGCTGGTGTTCGCGCAGGCCCTGCTGGGCGGCATCACCGTGCTGCTGCGCCTGCCGACGCCGATCTCGACGGCCCACACGGCGACCTCGCTGCTGTTCTTCATGACCGTGCTCTTCATCGCGGTCCGCTCCCGCCCCGAGCGAGCGACACCGCCGGCGACCGCCCCGCCCATGGTCGCGCGCGCGGCTCTCATGGCCTCCGTCGCCGTGTACGTGCAGATGGTCCTGGGGGGCCTCGTGCGCCACTCGGGCGCCGCGCTCGCCTGCACGGACGTGCCGCTCTGCCGCGGGTCGCTCTGGCCGGACGCGCACCCGACCGTTCTCATTCAGGCGCTGCACCGGCTGAACGCGATGGCAGTGGCCTGCGTGGTGCTCGCGTCCGCGGTCATCTCGTTCCGCCACGCGCGGCGCCCGATCACCCGCGTGCTGGCCGTGGCCGCGCCGGTGCTGGTCGGGATCCAGATCTGGCTCGGCATCCGGTCGGTGCAGTCGTTCCTGGATCTCGCGACCGTCGAGAGCCACCTGGCCGTCGCCACGGCGCTGCTCGCGACGCTGATCCTGACGGCGCTCACGGCGCGTCCGGCCGTGCGGGCCCAGTTTGGCGGCCTGGCGTGGCTGCGGGGTCTCATCACGCTCTGCAAGCCGCGCATCACCGGGCAGGTTGTCTTCACCTTCGCGGGCGGGTTGTGGCTGGCGCCCGGCCCGATCGCTCACTGGCGCGCGCTGATGACGCTGATCGGGACCGCCTTCCTGGTCGCCGCGTCCAACACGTTCAACATGTACCTGGAACGCGACGTCGACCCGCTGATGGAGCGGACGCGCGATCGCCCCTTGCCGCGCGGGACGCTGTCGCCCGAGACGTCGCTGGTGTTCGGGTCGCTGCTGGCCTGCTTCGCCGTTCCGCTGGTGTTCCTGGGCAGCAACCTGCTGACGGGGATCCTGGGTCTGGCGGCGCTCGGCAGCTACGTCGCCGTGTACACGCCGCTCAAGCGCCATTCGGCCATCGCGCTGTTCGTCGGCGCGGTCCCGGGGGCGCTGCCGCCGCTGATGGGGTGGACGACGGTCACGGGCCGGCTGGACGCGCCGGGGCTGGCGCTGTTCGGGATCCTCTTCTTCTGGCAGATCCCGCATTTCTGCGCGATCGCCATCTACCGGGCCGGCGAATATGCGCGGGCCGGGTTCAAGGTGCTGCCGGCGCGGGTCTCGCGCCGGACGACGCTGGTGACGATGGTGGCGTTCTCGATCGGGCTCGTCGCCTCGACGCTGGTCCTGGGGCCGCTGCACGTGGAGGGCACGGCGTACCTCGTGTGTGCGCTGGCGCTGGGCGCGGTCTTCATCGCGTGGACCGCGGCGGGGTTCCGCCGGGCGGCGGCTCCGACCTGGGCGCGGGGCTTGTTTCTGTACTCGCTGCTCTACCTGACCGTGTTGTTCGTCGCGATCGCGCTCGGCCGTACCGCGGCTTGAGTGGGACTCACGCCTCGCGCAACCAGCGCAGGCGGACAGCGTTGCCGGCCATCGGTCGACACTCGGCGAGCGCGAACCGCGCCGCACCCTCCAGAGCACCGTCGAAGAGCGCAGGGCCGGCGCCCAGCGCGGTCGGAGCGATCGTCACGATGATCTCGTCGAGCCTGCCCAACGCCAGGACCTGGGCGGCCACCTGACCGCCGCCTGCGATCCAGACGCGCGTGCAACCGGCGGCCACCATCGCGTCCAGCGCCGGACCCAGATCGCCGCTGACCTGGACCAGCGGCGCACGGGTTGCGCCCACGCGACCGACCAACTCAGGGTCGTGCGACACCAGCCAGGTCGGCAGGTCGTCGTGGGGCCAGCCGTGCCCGCCGTCGAGCAGCCACCGCATCGTCCCCGCCCCGATCAACACGCCGTCGATGTCGCGCAGGAAGTCGGGGAACTCGGCCAGGGCTTCCTCGCGGCGCGCGATGCTCTGCAAAAAATTCAGGCGTCCGCGCGTGTCCGCGATCCGGCCGTCCATCGACATGGCGGTGTACCAGACGATCTGCATGCGCCGGATTATGTCTCGCGCGCGCGGACGTGCACGGTCACGGAAAGCTACGCTCGGCACCGACATCGCGGGCCAACAGATCGGTCAGGGCGGCGCGCGCCGGCTTGCCGTCGAAGAGCACGGCGGCGACCTCGCGCGTGATCGGCATGTCGACGTTCAGCCGGTCGGCCAGCGCGCGGGCCGTCCGGGCGGTGCCCACGCCTTCGGCGACGTGACCGAGGCGCGTGACGATGTCGTCGACGGTCTCGCCGCGCGCCAGGCCCATCCCGACCTGCCTGTTGCGCGATAGATCGCCCGTGGAGGTCAGCACCAGATCGCCCAGCCCCGCCAGGCCGGCCATCGTGATGGCGTGCCCGCCCATGCGCTCGGTGAGGCGGCCCATCTCGGCGAGACCGCGGGTGATCAGCGCGGCGCGCGCGCTGGCGCCCAGGCCGAAGCCGTCGCAGCAACCCGCCGCGATCGCGACCACGTTCTTCAGCGCGCCGCCGATGCAGACGCCGACGACGTCGTCGCTGGTGTAGATCCGCAGGCGCTCACTGCCCAGCGCCGCCTTCACGCGACCGACCGCCGCGGGCTCGCGCGCCGCGGCGACCAGCGCGGCCGGGAAGCCGTCGGCGATCTCCTGCGCGAACGTCGGACCTGACAGCACGACGGGATCCGCCTGAGGAACGGCCGCCGCGATGGTGTCGGCCATGGTCGCTCCGCTCTCCGGCTCGAGTCCCTTCGACGCGCAGACGATCGTCGTCCCCGCACCGATGGCCGGCGCGGCCGCCCGCAAGGTGATGCCGACGGCGTGCGATGGGATGGCCACCACCAGCATCTCGCGGCCCGCCACGCTGGCGGCCAGCGCCGCCGAGACCGCGATTGCCTCGGGCAGGCGAAAACCGCGCACGGAGCGCTCGTTGCGCCGCTCGCGCGAGAGCGTCGCGGCGGCGGCCGGATCGCTCTCCCACAGCGCCACGTCGTGTCCTCGCCAGCTGGCGAGCGCGGCGAGCACGCCACCCCACGCCCCGCCGCCGAGGACCGCCAGCTTCATGAGCGGCTGTTAGTCTCCGCCAGCGACGCGAACGCGGTTGCGGCCGGAGTTCTTCGCGGCGAACAGCGCGCGGTCAGCCGCCGCCAGGACCAGCGCCGGCTCCGCGCCGTCATCGGGGAACGCCGCCACACCGCAGGAGATCGTCAGCTTGCCCAGCGGCTGCGTGCTGCCGAACTCGAACGGGAACTCGGCGATCTGCGCACAAATTCTTTCCGCGACCTCGCGGGCCGACGGCTTCGGCACGTCCAGCAAGATGATGGCGAACTCCTCGCCGCCGTAACGCGCCACCAGGTCGTTGGCGCGCCGGCCGTGCTGCAGGATCTTCGAGACCCCGCGCAGCGCATTGTCGCCCGCGAGGTGCCCGTGCCGGTCGTTGTAGCCCTTGAAGTGATCGACGTCGATCATCAAGACCGACAACGGAAGCCCGGTGCGGTTGCTGCGCTCCATCTCCAGGGACAGCCGCTCGCGAAAGTGTCGGTGGTTGTAAAGGCCGGTCAGACCGTCGGTGATGGCCAGCTCGGCAAGGCGCTGATTCAGGTTCTCCAGCTCCTGCGTCCGCTCGATGACCTTCTCTTCCAGCGACATGTTCAGCGACGCGAGCTCGGCGTTCTTCTCGCGCAGCTCGTTCAGCAGCTCGGCGCGCTCCCGCTCCAGGCGAAAGCGCGACAGCAAACTCTGGATCGTGAGGCGCAGGTCCGGCTCGTCCCAGGGCTTCGGGATGTACTGGTCCAGCCCCGCGCGGTTGATCGCGTAGACCACGGCGTCGAGACCCGCCTGTCCCGTCAGCAAGATCTTCACGGTGTGCGGGCTGCGCTTGTGGACCTCTTCCAGCAGCTCGACGCCCTTCATGCCGGGCATGATCTGGTCG
Organism: Polyangia bacterium; assembly: GCA_045802645.1. Lineage (GTDB taxonomy): Bacteria > Myxococcota_A > Polyangia > Fen-1088 > Fen-1088 > JADGRB01. The sequence goes on along the minus strand of JBJMQQ010000289.1, from coordinate 16,856 downwards.
GCGATGACGACGGCCACCTGTTCGCCGTCCTGCTGCAGGTCCTCGATCAGGTCCAGCGCCTCGCGCGCGTTCTTGGCGACGGCGATGTCGCACTCGCCGCCGAAGCGCGCGGACAGCTGCTGGCGCAACGCCGCGAGGATCCCCTCTTCGTCGTCGACGCAGACGATGTGCTCGCGGATCGCGGGCACGACGAGAGCCATCAGGCCCGCTCCTTCGTGGCGCGGCCGGGCGCCGTCGGCTCGCCCGGGAGCCACGACGGCCAGGCGCCGACGGCCGCCTCACGCACGGGCGCCGGCGCAGGCGGCGGTCCGTCGATCGGCAGCCGCACCTCGAAGCGCGTGCTTCCCGGGTGGCTGTCGACGCGGATCGTGCCCCCGTGCTTCTCGACGATGCGCGCGCAGATGCTGAGCCCCAAACCGGTCCCCTCCCCCTTCGCCTTCGTCGTGAAGAACGGTTCGAAGATGCGATCGGCTGCGTCGACTGGAATCCCCGGACCGCTGTCTTCGATCGCCACGATCACATCGCGATCCTGGACCTTGGTCTCGATCAGGATGTCCCCGCGCCCGTCCATGGCCTGTATCGCGTTGTGGATCAAGTTCGTCCAGACCTGATTCAGCTCACCTACATAAGCGGTGATCGCCGGCAGTGATCCGAATGATCTTCTCACATTAACGCTGTTTTCTCCGTACTTCAACTGATGGGACAGGATCACCAGCGTGTCTTCGATGCCCGCGTGCACGTCGACGCGCTCCAGCGGGGCTTCGTCGAGTCGCGAGTAACGCTTGAGGGCACCTACAATGCGGCGGATTGCGCCGATGGCGGTGCGTATCGTACCTGCAGTGCGGGCCAGGAACGCCACCTCGCGCAGGTAGCCCGCCAGCGGCGCCAGGCTCTTGTCGCCGCACAGCGCGCGCAGCTCGGGTGCAATGCGCTCGCCGATGGGCCCGACTTCGGCCAGCATGGCGGCCGCCTCGCCGGCGCCGTCGTTGCCGAAGAACGCCGTCCGCAGGCGACGGGCCTGCTGGCGCGCATCGATCGACGTCAACAAGGGCGCCGCGCTCATCTCCGGTAACAGGCCGTCGATCAGCTCGAAGAACCGCTTCAACGACTCGGGCGGCAGCCCCAGGCCCGACAGGTCCATCGCGCAGTGCCCGAGGCGGCGCACCGTTTCGGCCAGCGCGTCGACCAGCCCCTGCACGGCGGCCGCGGGCGAGTTGACCTCGTGCGCGATGCCGGCCACCAGCATGCCGAGACCGGCCATGCGCTCGGAGTGAATCAGCTGCCCCTGCGCCTCGCCCAGCTCGTGCAGCGCGCGCTCGGTCTCGGCGTTGGCCTTCTCCAGCTCGGCCGTGCGGGCCCGCACGCGCGCCTCCAGCACTTCGGAGAACGCCCGCACCTCGGTGTAGAGCCGCGCGTTCTCTATCGCGGTCGCCGTCTGGTCGGCGAACGTCACCAGCAGCCGCAGGTCGGCCTCGCCGAACGGCGCCTCCGTCAACCGGCCGACCACGATGACGCCGACCATGCGTTCTTTCAGCGTCAGCGGCGCGGCGATGACCGGCCCCGTGAGCCCGGCGCCTTTGGCCGCCGCCATCAGCTGTGGATCGGCCTCCACCGCGGCGGTACGACGCGCCCGCCCCAGGCCGGCCACGGCGGCCGCCAGCGGCGCCAGCTGGCCGCCCACCGGCTCGCCCGCCACGGCCCGCACCACGAACTCCGGCGGATCGGCGCCCACCGCCAGCGCGATGGCGGCCGTCTTGCCGCCGAGAACGTTCAGCACCTCCGTCACGACGGAGCGCAGGACCTGCCCCAGGTCGACGACGGTGCTGACCGCGCGCCCAACCTGGTGCACCGTCACCAGCTCTCGGACGCGCGCCGCCAGCCCCTCTTGGTTGTCCTTGAGGCTGCGGGTCATGACCCGGAACGCCTCGGCCAGATCGCCGATCTCGTCCATCGTGTCGACGGAGATGCTGGTGTCGAGATCGCCGCGCGCGATGGCCAGCGCGCCCGCGTGCAGGTTCTGCAGCGGACGCGTCATGCGTCCCGCCAGCAGGTTCGAAAGAAAGATCGCCAGCAGCAGCGCCGCCAGCGCGCCCGAGACCAACGTCGTCACCGCGCGCCGGCGGGCAACGGCCAGCGGCTCGCGATCGACGGCGACCCCCAGGAGGCCGACGCCCGCCGCGTTCACGTCCTGCAGCTGGCCGAAGGCGACGGAGTATTCGTGCCCGTCGACCTCCAGCGGCATCACCGCCGTCCCGGTGCCGAGGCGCGCGACCTGGAGATCGACCGGCAACGTCGGTCCGACCAGGCGCGCGCCGGTGGCGGCGGTGAAGGTCGACGTGTTGGGGTCGCGGCCGACGTAAATGACGACCTCGCGCCCGGCACCCAGCGCCGCCTTCAACTTGTCGACCACCGTCCAGTCGACGGGAACCGTGACCACCACGGCGCCCAGCAGCCGCAGCGCGGGATCCGTCAGGGGCAGCGCCGCCCGTACGACCAGTCGCTCGCGCGCGCTCTCGATGCTGACGGTCTTCTCGTAGTCGAGCGCGCGCAGGATGACGGGCGACCGGCCGGCCGGCTCCAGAGTCCCCCGCCCCGTCTGGCCGATGTGCTCGCCGCACACACCGCGCGCGCAGCGGGCCTCGATGCGTCCCGTTCCGTCGGTGATCTCGAAAAGCCCGCTCGGCATCGCCAGCGACAGCGCCGCCAGCCGGTGGCGCGCCTCCTCGCCGTGTCCGGTGGCGCGCGCCGCCAGCAGCTCGGGATCCGCCGCCAGCGCGGTGGCGCCCGACGCGACCTCCTGCACCTGCTGCAAGAACAGCCCGCGGGCGACCTGCAGCCCCCGTTCGGCCTCGAACTGGATGCCCTGCTCGACGCTGGCGAAGATCAGCGCGGTGGCGACCACCGACACCGCCAGCACGGGGAGCAGCGCCGCCGCGATCAACGCGACCGACAGCCGCCGCCGCAAGCCGCGCCGGTGCATCGGCGCCGTCGCCGGTAACGTCCAGTTCGAGCTACCGCGCCCCAGCCACTCGGCCGGCCGGTAGATCGCCGAGGCGCGGATGCTGCCGCTGGACGACTGGAACCGACGCTCGCCGGCCGGCGTGAGGCCGGTCATCTTGCCGCCCGGGCGGCCGCCCGGCGGGGGTGACCGCCCCGTCATTCCACGTGCTCCGCCCAGCGATAAAGCCCCATGGCCGACGGCTGCACCACCAGGCCGCGGATGTTCGTCCGCTCGGCGAACACGACCTTCGAATGCGCCAGCGGCACCCACGGGACGTCGATGGCCAGGATCGCCTGCGCCTCCGAGTACAGGCGCTCGCGCTCGGTGCGGTCGGTCGTGCGCTGGGCCATGCCGATCACGTCATGAAACCAGCCGTTGCTGTAAAACGCGATGTTCGAGGGGCGGCTGCCCGTCGTGTTGTCCGAGTCCAGCAGCGTGTAGAGGAAGCTGTCGGGGTCGCCGTTGTCGTTGAACCAACCGTGTAGCGCCAGGTCGTGCTCGCCGGCCCACAGCGCGCGCTGGTGATCCGTCGGGTCGCTCAGGATCACCTCCACGCGAACGCCGACCGCCGCCAAGCAGTGCTTGATGATGTCGGCGACGCGCGCCGGCTCGGGCATGTACTGGCTGGCCACCGACGGCGCGAACAGCTTCAACGGCGGCTCGGACGCCCCCTGCCACCCCGCCTCGGCCAGCAGCGCCCGCGCCCGCGCCGGATCGTAGGGGTACGTGACCACGTCGGAACGCGCGCCCCACACGTTGGGCGGCAGCGGACCGATCGCCGGGATCCCCAGCCCCTGGTAGACCAGCTTCACCAGCGCCTCGGTCCGGATGGCGTGCGCGATGGCCCGCCGAATGCGCGGATCGTTGAGCGGCCGGCGCTGGGTGTTCATCGCCAGGTACGACACCAGCGCTGCCGGCGCCATCGCGAGGCGCAGGTCGGGGTGCAGGCGCACCAGCGGCAGCTCGTCTGGCGCCAGCTGCTGGATGACGTCGGCGGCGCCCGACTCCAGCGCCTGCAGCCGCTGCTTCGAGTCGGGCATCGCCAGCAACACCAGGTACCTGGTGCGTGCGGGCTGGTCCCAGTAGTTCGGGTTTTTCTCCAGCGTGATGCGATCGCCGGGAATCCACTCGACGAACCGGAACGGGCCGGACCCCACCGGGTGGCGCCCGAAGTCGTGCCCCCATTTGCGGACCGCCGTCGGCGAGACGATCGCCGCCGGTCCCATCGCCAGGTTGGCCAGGAACGGCGCGTACGGGCGGTCGATCTCGAACTGCACGCGCAGCGCCCCGTCCGCCTTCACCCGCCGGATGTTGTGGTAGGCGCGCGTCCAGACGAAGTCCGCCTCGTGGTTCGGGTGCTCGGGGAGGATCTGCCGCTCGAACGAGAACACGACCGCGTCGGCGTCGACCGGCGTGCCGTCGTGGAACTTCACGTTCGGGCGCAGCTCGAACGTCCACACCGTCCCGTCGCCGCTCACCGACCAGGTCGTCGCCAGATCGGGCTCGGGCTCGAGTCGCCCGGGCGCGAATCGCACGAGCCGGCCGTAGACCTGCTCGGCGACCTCCAGCGATTCGAGGTCGTTCGTGCGCGCCGGGTCCAGGCTCACGGCGTCCGTCGACCGCGCGACGACCAGGCGGTCCCCCGGCGACGCGGGGACGCGCTGCGAGCCGCGGCAACCGAGCGCCAGGATGAGCATGGCGGCGGCAACCGGCGCCGCGCTGAGCCGCCGCCTCATCGCACGGCCGCCCCTCGCGCCGGTCCGGCGAGGCGAATGCGGATCTCGGCCTGCTCGGCGCCGTCGACGCGCCGCAAGTCTGCCGCCACGCCCGCGTACTGATCGGGCGCCACCCGCATGATGGGCAGCGTCGACTCGCGTCGCAGGACGATCACGTTGGGCCGACCGGGCTCGACATCACGCGCCTCGACGAAACGGTACCCTCCCGCCCGCGCGACGACCAGCCCGCCCGCCACGCCCTGCGCGTCCAGGCGGGCAGCCCCGGGCAGCTCGACGGTCGCCGTCATACGCGTCGGGACGTCGAAGCCCAGGACCAGCGATGTCGACCGCTGCGGCTCGGCGGCGAAGCGCCGGCCCGGCTGCGACCGGAAGAACGTGGGCGCAATCCGCATCTCGCGCCCCGTCCCGCCGGGCCGATCGACGGGGACGGCCAGGTGTGACGCGACGAAGGAATAACGGACGCGCGCCCGCCCCACCCGCCCGCCGGCGTCGCGCGGCAGATCGACCTCCAGATCGCGCAGGCGCGCGCCCGGGAACTGGACACCCAGCCAGCGCTGCTCGAAGTCCTCGCGCAGGCGATCGCGGTCGCCGCCGAAGCGGTCCATCAGCTCCGCCCATTCCAGCGCAGGCCAGCCGGCCAGGTCCTCGGTGGCGAACGCGACGCCTGCGCCCCGCTCGTCCAGGCGGATGGTCATGTCGATCGTCCGCCGATCGTCGCCCCGGCTGCGCGCCACCCCGAACGAACCGTCGCTGAGGCTCAAGGTGCGCGCGCCGTCCAGCCCGGGCGGAACGTACCCGAACGTCGCGTGGCGCAGGCGCAGGTCGGCATAGACCGGCGCGACCGATCCAGGGGCAGCCCCCGAAGGCGAGTCAATCGAGGGCAGGTCGAAGGCGACCAGCGTGTCCGCGAAATCGTCCAGCTCTTGCGCTGGCACGGGCGCGGCGGCGTCCGCGATCAGCCGCGAACGCGCCAGCACCGGCCGCGCCCGCAGGCCCAGCTCGCCCGCCAGCGCCAGCGCCAGTGTGACGCGGCTGCCGCGGCCGCGCGCCAGCGTCACCCCGGCCGGCACCGCCAGCTCCTCCGTCGCTTCGATGTGGGACGTCACCCAGTCGACGACGGCGGCCGCCAGCAGCGACTGGTCGACGCCGCCGGGGTGCCCGGCCGCGGTCTCACGCAACTTCGCCGCCAGCGCCCGCACCGACGGCGAGACGCGCAGCGCATCGTGGAGCTGCTCGGTCAGATACCGCGCCCAGCCGCCCCAGCTCACGCCGCTGGACGCCCGCACCGAGGGCACGTACTCGACAGCGGGCACCGCCGAGCGCTCGGCGAAGAGCTGCGGGACACCCGTCGCCACGAACGTCATCACCCGCGTTCCGTCGGGCCCGGCGCTCTCCGTTGCGCGCGGCGCACCAGCCCGAAGGTCGAGCGCGACCGGCAGTCCGGCCGGCGCGATCAGCGTCAGCTCGCTGCGCGCGATCGGCGCGTCGAACGACTGGAAGTAGAAGCGATCGCCCAGGAAGCCGGGAGCGAAGGCCGCGGCCGGCGAGTGGGTCTCCAGCAGCTCCCACTCGACGTAATCGCCAACCTGCAGATCGGGAGCCGAGACCGTCTCCTTGCCCGCGATCTCCTCCGGCTCGCGCGTGGTCCCGTCTCGCTTGTGCGTGCGCAGGGTCAGGATCTCGGCGCCGGCGGGGACCGCGATCTCCCCGAAGCGGTCGATGGCGTCCTTGCTGTCGACGCGCACGATCTCGTGGGCCAACGTCATGGTCGCCCCCGTCGGGAAGACGCGGGTCACGTCGCGGTCCAGCGCGATGACGGCAGGCGCGCTCAGCCCTCCGCCGCTCTTCTCGAACTCCCGGATCGCCGTGCTCCCGTCGACGCGATATGCGTCGAGCGGCAACGGAACGCCCAGCGCGCGCGCGGCGCGCCGCACGTCGGGGACGTCGGGGCGCGTCGCCAGCGCCTCCGTCAGCGTCTGCCGCGCCGCCGCGACCTGTCCCGCCGCGACCTGCGCGTCGGCCAGACGGACGCGGCGGACGGCGTCGGCCGGGTCGTGCGCGACCCATGCCTGGAGCTCGCGCAGCGCCTCGGCCGGACGCCCGGCGGCGACCAGGAGGCGCGCGCGGTCGGCGCCCAGGTCGTCGCGCTCGGGATCCAGCGCGACCTCCGTGCCCAGCATCGCCAGGGCGGCGTCGATCTGACCGCGCGACCGGGCGCGATCCGCCCGCAGCTCCACCGACCCGGCGCACTGGGCCAGCTGCGTGATGAAACGGTCCTCTGCCGCCAGATCGCGTCGCTCCTCGGCGTCTCGGCGTAGCGCCTCGAGGACGACGCACGGGACGTCGGACGCGCCGGCATTGGCGGCGGCCCGGGTCCGGGCGGCGGCCGCGTCGAAGTCCAGTCCGCGCAGCGCCAGCACGCGGGCCAGCATCAACTCGGGCGCCCACCAGTGCGGCGCGGCAGCGCGCGCCCGGCCCGCCGCCTCGATGGCGTCGCGCGGCCGGTCGTCTTCCAGCTCCACCGTCGCCAGCGTCTCCCACGCGCGCGCCAGCGAGGCGTCGACGGCGACGGCGGCGCGCAGCGCCCGGCGGGCGGCGTCCCGCGCGAACGGCCCCGGCACCGTCGGATCGTGGCGCGCGATCTCGCCCGCCAGCGCCCAACCCATCGCGAACCGCGGCCAGGACGCCAGACGCTCGGCCAGGGCCGCCGCGTCGTCGATCGCGCCCAGCCGGTCGGCGACGAACGCCGCGCAGTAGGCCCGCAGGACGTCCGCGGCGCCGCCCGCCGCGCGCGCGGCCGGTGGGGCCGTCGCAGGTTGCGGGACGGCTCGACCGCCGCCCGTGCCGACCTGGGGTGGAACGAAACGAACGGATGCGCCGGCGGCTTCCGGCAGCACCGCCAGCGTCAGTCGGGTCTCGCCGGCCGACGTGGCGACCCGCAATGCCAGCTCGTGCCGCCCGGCCGAGAGTGACAGCCGCGTGGCCGTGAGCCGCGGCCCGTACCGGTTCGGCGCGCCGTGCGGCGACGTCACGCCGTCGACCGACAGCACCGCCTCGCCGGGGTCGTCGACGATGACCTGGTAGACACCCTCCGTGACCTCGACGGCGGCGCGCAGCAGCCGCGCGTCCGCTCGGCCGTCCAGCGACGGCGCCAGATCGACGTGATCGCCGGACGCGGTGATCGTGCGCCAGCGGGCCGCATCGCGCGCGGACGGCGGCTCGGGCGCCTGCAAGTCCAGGTGCGCCAGCGGGCCCAATCGCCCGGCGTCCATCAGCCCCGGCGCAAAGCCAGCCACGGCAGCCTCACGCGCCAGCCTGGCCGGATCGCCGGCGCGGCGGGCGATTTCCTCGGCCAGGCGCGCCAGGTCCAGGCGCGCCGGCCACGGCAGCGCGACCGCTTGCGCCAGCTCGGTCGGCCGAAGAACGCCCGCGACGCGCGCCTCCTCGGTCGGACCGATCTCGTCGAACAGCTCGCGGACGCGGGCCGCCGCCACCGGCGCAAGCGCGTCGGCCCAGGCCGGTGCCGCGCCCGCCGCCAGCAACCGCAGCAACCTCACGTCAGCATCCAGCGCCGCCCGGCTATCGCCGCGCGCGGCCGCGATCGTCGCCTGGCCAAACAGGGCCACCGGATCGGCGGCCGCGACGGCCAGGCGGGCCGCGAAAATCTTCGACGCCTCGTCGCGCCGACCTTCGCCAAGCGCGCTCCAGCCGGCCAGCGCCGGCTCGGGCGGCGGCGGCGCGGACCGCGGAAACGACGCGCACGCCGCGAGCTCGACGAGCACCAGCACGACCGCGAGTTGCCTCACGAAGGATCCCCGGCGCGGGACGAAGCCTGCGCTTGATCCTTGGGCGCGATCAGCAGCCGTTCCTGAATGAGCGAGTCGATCTCACCAAGGAAGGCCCGAAATCGCGGGTACTCGTCGGGCGCCACGCGCGCCTTCTCGATGTCCAGGAACGAACGCACGTGAACGACTGCGCCGTCGGCGCGGACGTCCAGATGGAACCGCCCGAACGCGCTCTCGACGTCGCGCGCGGCCCCATCGGGCACGCCCCCGGCCGCGAGCGTCCACCCAGGAGGCAGCCGGTACACCAGCTCCTCGTCGTGCTGCCACGGGTAGGCCAGCACCAGGTCGTGGTGCCGTTCCGAGAGACGCGCGTACGTTCGTACGAAGTCCGGATCGCGCCCGCTGATCGGCAATTCCAGCGCGTGCGCGCCGCGCGGCTGGCCGAAGTGCGGCACGCTGGACGCTGCCTTCACGACGACGGGCGCCTCGCGATCCTCGATCGCGGGCATGTCGACGGCCGTCAGGCGCGCGCCCGGGAACCGCCCGGTCCAGACCCGCCCGTAGCGGTCGGACCGCTCGCCCGCCGACTGGTAGTGCTCGCGCCAGTTCGGCGCCGCTTGTCCCCGGATGGTCAGCTTCTCGTCGACGCGCGCGTCGCCGCCCGCTTCGACGGCGATGTCCCAGCGCCGTTCCACCCGGCTGGCCGAGGCGGGCAAGATCGGCGTCTCCGTCAGCGTCCCGCCCGTCGGCCCGACCCGCAGCACCATCACGCCCTGATCCTCGGCCGGCAGCTCGGTCGTGCCCGAGAACTCCGCCGTGCCGTCGAGGTAGAGATTCAATCCCGGGACGTAGACGATCGCGTGATCGAAGATGGCCAGTGACGCCGGCGCCGGATCCAGCCGGCCGCCGCGCCGGGTGCGCACCAGCACCAGCTCCGACGGAACGCCGACCTCGCGCAGCAGCGCGAGCATCAACGACGCCTTGTCCTTGCAGTCGCCGAACCGGCGGGCCAGCACCTGCGTCACCTTGTAGGGCTTGTACCCGTGGATGCCGAACTCGAGCCCGACGTAGCGGGTGTTCTGGACGACGAAGTCGTGCACCGCGCGGACCTTGTCGCGGTCGTTCATGCCGGGTGCCAACAGCGCGCGCGCCGTCCGCCGCACCTCCTCGTCGGCGGTCAGCTGATCTTCGATGAGGTGCCAGTACCAGGTCGCGACGTCCTGCCAGCTCGCGTAGGTGCTGACGTGGAGGTACGGCGCGATCTCCCCCGTGCCGGGCATCGCCGGCTCCGTGTCGATCTTCGGGACGTCGCGGGCGGCGAACCGGTACAGGCGCTCGTCCCCCTCCTCGGCGGTCGATTGCTGCAGGCCGGAGACGCGGGGGACGTTGCTGTGGATGGGCCGGCTGGCCGGCGCCAGCAGCGTGTAGTCCCAGCGCCGTTTGGGAATGCTCTCGGCGACGAACTGCAGGTCGCCGAAGTAGTCGGCCATCTGGTTCTCGCTGCCGACGTCGTCGACCAGGTACTGGATCTCGATGACGTCACCGGGTCGCAGTCCCTCGAACCGGATCACCTCGGCGCGGTTGTCGTAGTAGAGGCCGTACCACGGCTCGGACAGATCCTCGTCGCTGCGATCCGCGGCCTCGAAGACCTCGACGCCGCCGGCGGGGCCGCGCCGATACACGCGCGCCTGTCGGACGTCGACCTCTTCGCTGCCGGGCGTGTAGTGGATCTCGAACTCTTTGTTGTCCTCGGCCCCGCGGGCGGTCAGCACCTGCACGACCCGCTGCGCGAACGTGCGAGCCAGCCCGTTGCGGTGCATGCGGACCACCCGGCGGTCCAGAAGCACCACGGCGGGATCGGTCGGCGCCGCGGAAACGTTCCCGGTCGGGACCAGGGTGGCGGCGTCCTCCGCGAACCGGCGCGCCAGCTCGTCGGCGGCGACGGAATCGGGCCGCTCGCCCGTGGCCAGATGGTCGACGGTGCGCTTCAGCTCGGGGTCCTGCGGTCGCAGGGCCAGCGCTGCGCGCAGCCGCTCGAGCGCGTCGGCCTCGCGCCCGGCCCGCCGCAGCAGCTTGCCGAGCGCGGTCAACGTCGTCGGATCGTCCGGCAGTCTGACGGCCGCCGCCTGCAGCACCGCGAGCGCGTCCGCCACCCGCCCCGAGCCCTCGTCGAGGCGCGCCAGGTCGATCGCCAGGGACGGCAGGTCCGGCCGCAACTCCGCCGCCGCCGCGAGCCGCCGCCGCGCTTCGGCCGCGTCGCCCCGGGTGCGGGCCCGCGACGCCAGCTGGTGCAGCAGGTCGACCTCGATCTCGCGCGTGTCGGCCAGCAACGCCAGCGCGCGATCGCTCTCGGCGCGCCGATCGGCGGCCTCGTAAAGCCGCGCCGCCAGGCGCAGGACGCGGGGCAGCGACCGCACCCCGGCCGGCAGGCTCTCGAGCCGCCGGACCGCCGCCATCGGCAGACCGGCGTCGCCGTCCAGGTCGGCAGCCGTCAGCACCGCTGGCCAGCAGCCCGGATCGATCGCCAGCGCGCCGGCCAGCTGCGCCGTCGCGCGCGCCTCCCGCCGATCGGCGCGCGCCATCTCGGCCAGCCGGACCAGAACCAGCGCCCGCACCGCCGGGGAAGCCCCCGCCGTGCGGTCGCCGTCTGCAGCGACGTCCAGCGCCGATTCGAGCCCACGGCGGCGATCGTCGTCCGTGTCCGCCACGTCCGCCGCCAGAACCCAGGCGTCGAAGGTCGGGCGGATCGCAACCGCGCGGCGCGCGGCGTCCGACGCGGCCCGGGACTCGCGATCCCGCGGGCTCAGCCACCCGAGCACGCGCGCGAGGTCCATCCAGGCCTGCGCGCTGCGGGCGCTTTCGGCCCGGCGGGCGAGCAGCCCGTCCAGCGCCGCAACCTGCGGAGCCGGCCCCGGATGCGCCCGGGCCCAACCCGCCGTCGGGGGTGCCGCAGGCTGCTCGAAACGCAACGGCCCCCCAGCCGGATCCGTGAGACGCGCGTAGAGCCGCCAGGCTCCGTCGACGACCACCGTCTTGATCAGGATCCGGTTCCAGCCGCGGCCCAACCGGATTCCGACCGCGTCCTGATCCAGCGCGGCCGCGCGGACGACGTCGCGCGCGAAGACCTGCCGGCCGTTCAACCAGACGGTCACGGGACCGGGGGAGCCCAACCACAACGCCGCCGGGCGATCCGCGTCGCTGCGCACGAAGGCGACGACGTACGCGACCGCCTGGTCGTCGGGGCGCAACATCCCGTCCAGCAGCAAAGCGCCCTCGCGCGCCACGCCATCCGCCGCGCGCCAGCCCACCTCGTGCCCCTTGCCCGGGTACCGATGGTCCAGCGCCGGAGGGGCCGGTTCCGTCTCGGGTGGGAATGGGGTCCGGAAGCTGGGGCGCCCCTCGCCGAAGGGGCCGATCGCGAACGCGTGCGTCAGGAATCCCAGGCGCGCGCGCCGCGCGACGGCTGTCGCGTGGTCGCCCCGCTCGTCCTCGAGATGTGCCAGTAAGAGCGACGCCTGGGCGGCGACCAGCGGGTGGGCGCCGGCCGCGACGCCGGGGCGCAACGCCGCCTCCAGCGCCGCCGGGGGCACGTTCTCGTCCAGGCTCGCCAGCTGTGCCACCGCGGCCGCCGCTTCTGGACGCGCCGCCTGGCTGGCCAGCGCAGCCGCCGCGCGGGCCAGGACCTCGCCGTAAGCATCCGGCGCGCTCGCCGTCGCGACGTCGCTCGCGACGGTCGCGTTCCGCGGGATGGCGGCCGCAGATTCTCCCCTTCGCCCCCCCGCCGCAACGACAACGCCAACTACCAGCGCCGCCGCTGCCCGTATTTTTGCCATGGGCGGCCTGATTATAGCCGGACCGCCGGGGTTAGCGTTGTTCGAAGTACCGGGATATTGCTTCGCGCAGGGCCAGCCGCGCACGGTGGAGGCGCGTCTTCACGGTGGGGACGGAGATATTCAGGACCTCAGCCGTCTCTTCGGTCGAGAGCCCCTCGACGTCGCGGATCAAGAAGACGGTCTTGTAGATCTCGGGCAGCTCGTCGACGGCGGCCTGGATGCGGCGGCGCAGCTCGTCGCTCTGCAGCTCGTCGTCGGGGCGCCGCGCCCAGTTGTCGCCGGGGGCGGGGACCTGCCCGTACGTGTCGAGGAAATCGACCGGCAGCTCTTCCGTCGAGACCTCCGGGTGCCGCCGCTGCGACCGCAGCCGCATGAGGGCCGCGTTGGCGGCCACGCGGTACACCCAGCTGCCGAACTGAGAATCGCCCTTGAAGGTGTCCAGCTTTCGCCACACGGAAAGGAACGTGTCCTGGACAATTTCCTTGGCTTCCGTTTCGTTCCTCACGAACCGGAACGCGAGGCGGTACACCTTGTCCTCGTACCGCCCCACCAACTGCTCGAACGCGGCGAAGTCTTTCGCGCGCGCACGGGTGACCAGCTCCTCGTCGGTGACGGGAGCCGGCGCGCCTGCATCGGGAGTCGTGGGCGTGGCCATCGTTGACCGACCTCGATTCTCCCAGATAATCACGTCGACCGATAGCGGCCAAACATCTCGACGACGAGCGATCTCCTGCTCATCGCGAACTGCATGCCGAACCTGGTGCCGCACGCGGCGCCGAGCATCTCGTCGTCCAGCCCCTGATCCCGGGCATTCACCCGAGGCGGCGTGCTAGAAATGTGACATGCATGCACGGGCCGCGGCGGCGTTGGCTGTCCTCTGGGCCGGTCTGGCAAGCGCTGCACCACCACCGTCAGCACCAGCATCGACGACGGCACCCGCGCCCCCGCCCGCCGACCTTCCTCAGATTCCGTTCGAGAAGCTCACGCTGCCCAACGGGCTGGAGGTGATCCTGCACGAGGACCACCGCACGCCGGAGGTGGCCGTCGACGTCTGGTACAAGGTCGGGTCGCGCGACGAAGCGCCCGCGAAGACTGGCTTCGCGCACCTTTTCGAGCACATCATGTTCCAGGGGACGAAGCACATCCCCGAGGACCGGTACTTCGCCTTCTTGCAGAAGGCCGGCGCCTCGAACGTGAACGGCTCGACCGCCGCGGATCGCACGAACTACTACGAGGTCGTCCCGTCCAACCAGCTCGAGCTCGCGCTGTGGCTCGAGAGCGACCGGATGGGGTTCTTGCTGGACCGGCCGTCGTTCAAGGAGACGCTCGACAACCAGCGCGACGTCGTGAAAAACGAGCGCCGCCAGCGTTACGAGAACCGCCCGGCGGGCATCATCCCGGAGGTGCTGTCCGAGGCGATCTATCCCCCCGACCACCCGTACCATCACCCCGTCATCGGATCGATGGCCGACCTGTCGGCCGCGTCCGTCGAGGACGTCAAGGCGTTCTTCCGGACGTACTACGCGCCCGGCAACGCCACCCTGACGGTGAGCGGCGACATCGATCGCGCGAAGACCAAGGAGCTGGTCCAGAAGTACTTCGGGCCAATTCCGGCGGGCGCCCCCGTGGTGCGGCGGGCGGGCGGCGAGGTTCGCCTGCCCGCGCCCAAGCGAATCGCGATGGAGGCCAAGATTCAGCAGCCGCAGCTCTACGTGGACTATCCGTCGCCGGCCAACTTCGCGCCCGGCGACCGTGAGCTGGACGTGCTTGCCAACGTCCTTGGCAACGGCAAGGCGTCGCGCCTTTACAAGCGCCTGGTCTACGACCTCAAGATCGCCCAGGCGGTGGGCGCCTCACAGCAGAGTCAGCTGCTGTCGAGCACGTTCGAGATCACGGCTTCGCCGATGCCGGGGCACACGCTGGACGAGATCCTGGCGGTCATCGACGAGGAGGTCGGCAAGCTGCAGGCCGCCCCGCCGACCCCAGCCGAGCTGGATCGCGCGAAGAACCAGATCGAGTCCGAGACGGTGCGCAGCCTGGAATCGGTGCTGGCCCGGGCCGAGCGGCTGCAGTCGTACAACTACTCGCTGGGGGATCCCGGGTTCGTGACCGAGGACCTGCGGCGGTACCGCGCGGTCGACGCGACGGCGCTGCAGCGTTACGCCCGGGAGGTCCTGGACCGGAGCAACCGCCTCGTGGTCACGGTCGAACCGAATCCAGACGCCCCCATCATGGGACGGGTGAAGAAATGATCCGCGACGGCATGAAATCTCGAGTGTTTTCAGTCGTCGCGCTGGCGTTCACGGGGCTCACTTGTGCGGCCCCGGCGCCCAAGCCGGCGGCAACCCCAGCAGCTGCGGCAGCGACGACTGCGCCCGCGCAGCCAGCGCCGGCCCCGACGGCCGCAGCAGCGCCGGCCCCGCGGATCACGCCGGACGCGCCCTTCCGGGAGCAGGCGCCGGCGGCCGGTCCCGAGCAGCCGTATCACCCGCCCCACTGGACGCGCTTCAAGCTGAAGAACGGCCTCGAGGTGTTCCTGGTCGAATTCCACGACCTGCCGCTGGTGGACTTCAACCTGGTCGTCAAGACCGGGTCGGCCGCCAACCCGGGCGACAAGGCCGGCCTGGCCGACCTCACGGCGCGCATGCTGGTCGAAGGGACCAAGTCCCGCGGGGCGCTGGAGATCGCCGACCAGGTGGCGTCGCTGGGCGCCACGCTCCTCACGGGGAGCAGCTGGGAGGCCTCCAGCGCCGGGCTGTCGACGCTGACGAAGAACCTGGACGCGGCGCTGGGGATCTTCGGCGACGTCGTCCAGAACCCGGCGTTCGACGCCAAGGAGTTCGCGCGCGTGCGGGACAACCTGCTGACCGCGATCGCGCGCCGCAAGGACAGCCCGCCGACGGTCGCAGGGCTGGCCCTGGCGCACCTGCTTTACGGAGCCAAGCATCCCTACGGTTGGCCGACGACGGGCACCGAGGCGACGCTCAAGAAGGTGACGCCGGGCGACCTGCGCGCGTTCTGGGAGGCCAACTACCACCCCAACAACGCCGCCCTGATCGTCGCCGGTGACGTGTCCGAGCCGGACCTGCGCGCGAAGCTGGAGACGGCGTTCAAGGGATGGCACGCCAAGCACGTGGCCGCCCACAAGCTGCCGGCGGCGACCCCGCTCGCCCAGACCAAGGTCTTCCTGATCGACAAGGCGGGGGCGCCGCAGTCCTCGATCCGCGTGGGGCAGATTGGCATCGACCGGCTGAACCCCGACTACTTCGCGGTCACGGTGATGAACCTGATCCTGGGCGGGGGCTTCTACCGCCTGGACCTGAACTTGCGCGAGGGGAAAGGCTGGACGTACGGCGCGCGATCGAGCTTCGACCCGCGGCGGGCGCCGGGGCCGTTCTCGGCCGGCGGCGAGTTCGTCGCGCCCCACAGCGCCGATTCAGTCGCCGAGATCCTGAAAGAGGTGAACGGCATTCGCGACAGCGACGTCACCGATGCCGAGCTCGCGCGGGCCAAGGACCAGATCATCAAGTCGTTCCCGGCGCGCTTCGCCACCCGCGCCAGCGCGGCGGCACAGCTGGCCGACCTGGCCGTCTTCGGGTTCCCGGACAGCTACTGGGCCGAGTACCCGCGGAAAGTCGCGGCCGTCACCAAGGACGACGTGCGCCGGGTGGCCCGCAAGTACCTGGACCCCGCCCACCTGGCCATCGTGGTCGTCGGTGACCGCCAATCCATCGAGGGGTCACTGGCCAAGATCGCGCCGGTCGAGACGCGCGACCTCGACGGCGAGCCCGTCAGCGCCGGTGAAGCTGGCAGCGCGGGCAAGAAGACGGCCGCCTCGGAGACTCACCCCAGCCATGACGAGCGGCGCGGGCAATGACCGGGCGGGAACCCCAGGTGGGTTCCCGGGCCGTCCCGCAGGGGACCCCTCGCAGGGCGACGCCTGCTGCCAGGCGGGCGTCGCGGACGCCACCGCCCAGGCTGCGCGCGAACGCCGGGAGAAGGTCCGGCGGGTCTTCTGGATCACGCTCTGCCTCAACACGATCGTGGCCGCGACCAAGGCGGCCTACGGCTACGTCTCCGGGTCGTTGACCCTGGGCGCGGACTCGCTGCACGCAATCCTGGACGCCTCGTCGAACGTGCTGGCGCTGTTCAGCCTCGGCTGGGCGGCCGTTCCGGCCGACGATCGCCATCCTTACGGACGCCAAAAGATCGAGATCCTGGCCGCGCTGGGGATTGGCGTGCTGATTGTCGCGGGTCTGGTCGAGTTCACCGGCGCCGCAATCGGCGCATTACGGGCCGGCCGGCCCGTGCCTCACGTTGGCTGGCAAGGCTTCGCGATCGTTCTGGGGACGATGGCGATCACCCTGTTCGTGAGCCGCTACGAGCACCATCAGGGACACGAGCTGCATAGCGAGCTCTTGCACGCGGACGCGCACCACGCGACGTCCGACTTCTACGCGTCGGGCGCCGTCGTGGCGTCGTTCCTGGCTGCCCGCGCCGG
>JBJMQQ010000288.1:0-53880 GCA_045802645.1 Polyangia bacterium | reverse complement strand
GTAGATGAGGGCACCCAGGCCGGCCAGCACGCCCAGCACGAGGGCCGCCTTGCCCGCGCGGCGCAACGCCCGCGCGGCGCGGCGCGGTCGGGGGGGCTCGGGCGCGCGCTGGATCGACCGCATCACGATCGCCTCCAGCGCGGGATCGATCTTGGGCTCGTAGTAGGACGGCGGGCGCGGATCTTCGTTGGCCTTCGCGCGCAGAAGCGCGGTCGCGTTCGTGCTGTTGAACGGCAGGTTCTTCGTGAGCATCTCGTAGAGCAGCGTTCCGACCGCGTAGACGTCCGTGCGCGCGTCGCCACGGCGGCCGCCGATCTGCTCGGGTGCCATGTAGTCGGGGGTGCCCAGCGTCGCCGACAGGCCCGTCCAGGTGAGGCGGCGCTTGCTCTCGTCCAGCGCGATGCCGAAGTCGAGGATCTTCACTCTTCCGTCGGCCATCAGCAGGATGTTCTCCGGCTTGATGTCGCGGTGCACGACCCGTTGCGCGTGCAGATACTCCAGCGCCTCCGTGACCTGGCGGGCGATGTCCAGGGCACGCTCGCGGGGCAGCGGCCCGTCTCCCTGGATGATGCTGCGGAGCGACCGGCCGTCGACGTACTCCATCGCGATGTACATCCGGCTCTTGGCGCGCGGGGTCAGGACCTTGACCACCGCGGGGTGATCCAGCCGTTGCCCCATCTGTTCTTCGCGCTTGAACCGCTCGAAGAAGACGACGTCGCTCTCGAGCTGCGGGTGCGGGATCTTCAGCGCGACGGTCTGGCCGGTCTCGGTGTCCGTGGCGCGGAAAATCGAGGCCATCCCGCTGCGCGCCAGGAGGTCATCGAGCTGGTACTGATCCAGCCGCTCCCCCGCGACGGGCTCGCGCATCTTCGGAGGACCTTATCATGAACGCTGCCGCGGGACTGGCGTTCCAGCTCGACATCGCGTCGCTGACCGACGTCGGCACCGAGCGCGCGCACAACGAAGATCGCTGCGGGCACTTGCTGGACGCGCAGGGAGCCGCTCTGCTCGTCGTGGCGGACGGCGTCAGCAGCGCGGCCGCGGGCGAGACGGCCGCGCAGACGGCGGTCGACGCGACGACGCGGACCTTCGCCGACCAGCCGCCGGGGACGCCCACTCCCAAGCGACTGAATCGGGCGGCCCAGCAGGCCAACATCGAAGTCTACGACCTGGCGACGATGGTCCCGGAGCTGCGCGGGATGACGACTACCCTGACCGCCGTCGCCGTGGACGGGGGCGAGCTGGCCGCCGTTCACGTGGGCGATTCGCGGCTGTACCTGCTGCGCGACGGGCGCCTCCTGCAACTGACCAAGGACCACACCGTGGCCGGCGAGCGCGCCCGCCTGGGCCTGCTGAGCAAGGAGAAGGCCCGCGTCCACCCGGACCGGTGCGTCCTGACGCGCAGCCTGGGACGCGAGCTGATCGTGCCGGTCGATCGCCTGTCGAACCGGGTGTACCGCGGCGACGCGCTGCTGGTGTGCAGCGACGGGTTGTACAACACGCTGGATGACGCGGAGATTGCCGCGCTGATGGCCGGCGGGACCGCCCAGGAGGCCTGCCGGCGGCTCGTCGACGAGGCAAACCAGCGGGGCACGCTCGACAACCTCTCGGCGGCCGTCCTGCGGGTGGTCGAAGGGCCGCAGCGCCCGGCCGGGGCGGGAGGCGGGCTGGCCGGCAAGCTCCGGTCGTTTTTCCGTCGTGGTTGAATCCAGTCGAGACCTGGCGTAAGAATCCGGCCCGCTGTCCGGAGAGGTGGCTG
Source organism: Polyangia bacterium (assembly GCA_045802645.1). Classification (GTDB taxonomy): domain Bacteria; phylum Myxococcota_A; class Polyangia; order Fen-1088; family Fen-1088; genus JADGRB01. The sequence goes on along the minus strand of JBJMQQ010000288.1, from coordinate 52,121 downwards.
AGTGGCCGAAAGCGCCTGATTCGAAATCAGGTTTGGGCGCAAGTCCAACGTGGGTTCGACTCCCACCCTCTCCTCTGCTTTCACCTGGAGAGGTGTCCGAGTGGCCGAAGGAGCACGATTGGAAATCGTGTGTACCGAAAGGTACCGAGGGTTCGAATCCCTCTCTCTCCTCCAGGGTCGCGCACTATTGATGTGCTGAATACGTTGTCCGGATCGGGGCTGGTGTCTATGTTCCGCCCACGATGCAGACCTCGGCGAAGAAGCTCGGCCTCCTGGTGGTCCTCCTGTCCCTGGCCGGCGGGGTCGGCTGCGTCGGCAGCTACAACAAGCTCGTCCAGCTGAGTCAGGCCGTCGACGCGCAGTGGGCGCAGGTCCAGAACGCCTACCAGCGCCGCGCCGACCTGGTCCCCAACCTGGTCGAAACCGTCAAGGGCGCCGCGAAATTCGAGCAAAGCACGATGATCGCCGTGACCGAGGCGCGGGCCAAGGTGGGGCAGGTGCAGGCCCAGCCGGCGTCGAACGTGGTCAACGATCCGGCGGCGTTGCAGCGATTTCAGCAGGCGCAGGACCAGCTTTCGTCGGCGCTGTCGCGCCTGCTGGTGGTGTCCGAGAATTACCCTGACCTGAAAGCGACGGCCAACTTCCGGGACCTCCAGGCGGAGCTGGCGGGGACCGAGAACCGCATCGCCGTCGAGCGCATGCGCTTCAACGAAGCGGCGCAGGCCTTCAACACCGCCCGGGACAGCTTCCCGACGGTCATCGTGGCCAAGATGTTCGGCCACCGGTTCGCCGAAAAGGCTTATTTCCAGGCCCAGGCCGGCGCCGCGACGGCGCCCAAGGTGCAGTTCTGACCCGATTCCGGCGGCGAGCTCTCGGGCCGGCGCTGGTGCTGGTGGGTCTGCTCGCCGGCGCGGCGCGCCCGCATGCCGAGACGCCGATCCCGGCTGCGCCGGCGCGCTGGGTGACGGATCGCGCCGGGTTCCTGGGGCAAGCCACCGCCGACGACCTCGATCGCAAGCTGGAGGGCTATGCGCGCGAGACGGGGCACCAGGTGCTGGTCTACATCGACCACACCACGGGCGGCCTCCCGATCGAGGACTGGGCGGTCAAGGCGTTCGAGCGCTGGCGCGTCGGGCGCAAGGGGATCGACGACGGGCTGGTGCTGTTCGTGTTCAGCGACGATCACCGGGTGCGGATCGAGGTCGGCTACGGGCTGGAGCCGGTCATGCCCGACACGCGCGCATCGCGCATCATCCGGGAGGCGATCGTTCCGCGCATCCAGTCCGGCGACCGGGACGGGGCGGTGCGTGCCGGCGTCGACGCGATCATCGCGACGCTGGGCAGCCCCGGCCACCCGGGGCAACCCGCCACCGACGAGACGCCGGCCCAGAAGATCTCGTTCGGGCGGCTCCTGGTCGGCCTGATCGGCCTGGGGCTGGTGCTGGTGTTGCTGCTGGGGTTTGCCGTCACCCACCCGGGGCTCGCGTGGCTGCTGACGACGATGATTGGCTCGGGGCGGGGTCGCGGCGGCTGGGGCGGCGGCGGCGGCTGGGGCGGCGGCGGCGGGGGCGGCGGTGGCTTTTCGGGTGGCGGCGGCCGCTCAGGTGGCGGCGGCGCGTCGGGGTCCTGGTGATGGTGACCGCATGAAGGGCATCGACAGCGCGCGTGTGGAGGCCGCCATCCGGGCCGCCGAGGCGCGCACCTCGGGTGAGCTGCGCGTCGCCGTGGCGCGATTCTTCCTGGGCCACGACGTGCGGCGGGCCGCCGAGAAGACCTTCCAGCGCCTGGGCATTCATCGGACCAAGCGCCGCAACGGCGTGCTGATCTTCGTCGCCCCCTTGGGCCGGCGCTGTGCGGTGATCGCCGACGAAGGGGCGCACGGCGCCGTCGATCCGACCTTCTGGGGCGCCGTCGTCGACCGCCTGCTCGATCGATTCCGCGCCGGCGATCTGACGGCGGGCCTGGAGGCTGGCATCCAGGAGATTGCGGAGCGCCTGTCCGGCCCGTTCCCGTCGGAGCCAGGAGACGTCAACGAGCTCCCGGACGCCGTCGCCCGCTGAGACCCGATCCCGTCAGGCTGCCGCGCGCAGCTCTTTCAGCTTTTCGCGGACGGCGTCGGCGTGACCGGCGGCCTTCACGGTGGCCCAGTGGTGGGCGACCTTGCCCTTCGGGTCGATGATCACCGTCGAGCGGATGACGCCCACGCTCTTCTTGCCGTAGAGGACCTTCTCGCCCCAGGCGTTGTAGGCGGTCATCGCCTTGTGCTCGGGGTCGCTCAGCAGGCGGACCTTCAGCTTGTACTTGGCGATGAACTTGCGGTGGCTCTCGGTGGTGTTCGGGCTGCAGCCGACGACGGCGGCGTCCAGCTTCTCGAAGTCCTTCAGCCCGTTCGTGAAGTCGCACGCCTCGGTGGTGCAGCCGGGCGTGTCGTCGTTCGGGTAGAAGTAGAGGACCAGCCACTGGCCTTTGTAGTCGGACAGCTTGGCGGTCTTGTCGTCCTGGTCGGGCAAAGAGAACGCCGGCGCGGCGCTGCCGACCTCGAGCTTGCGGTCGCTGGGCATGGCCGGTGATCTATCACGCGCTGCTGGATCTCGGGCGCAATCTGTGACACATAGAGGGCGGTCCCGGGCGACGGAACGCCGGCGAACTCCGCCAGGCCCGGAAGGGAGCAACGGTAACCAGCCAACCGGGTGCTCGGGGCCATGATTTTTCCTTTCCCCCACGCTCGCACCATGGCCGACGTCGCGTACCTGATTCAGGACATGCTGTTCACGTCCAAGGTGCGTGAGGCGGCCAAGGCCAGTGGCCTCACCGTGCAGGCCACGCGCGAGACGCCCGCCTTCGTCGAGGCTGCGCGCGCCGCCAAGCTGGCGATCGTCGACCTGCGGCTGCCCGCCGCGGCGGACGCGCTGGCGGCGCTGCAGGCGCTGTCCCCCCGCCCGCGGACCGTCGGCTTCGTCGACCACGAACGCACGGACGTCATGGATGCCGCGCGCGCTCAGGGCGCCGAGGTCATGGCCAAGGGGCAGTTCGCGAACGCGCTGCCCAAGCTGCTAGCCGGTCTGAAGTAGCCCTCACCCGAAGAGGGGCAGTAGCTCGCGCAGCGAGCGGACGATCAGGTCGGGGGCGCCCCAGGCTTCGTGTTCGGCGGGCGGCAGCGGTCCGGGGTGCAGCAGGACCGTCGGGCAGCCGGCGTTGCGCCCGGCCAGCACGTCGAACTTATAGTCGCCGACGGTCAGCGTCTCGGCGGGGGTCGCGCCCAGCTTCGCGCACAGGGCCAGCACGCCCACCGGCGACGGCTTGGGCGGGCCGTCTTCACGCGTGTAAACGGCGTCGAACGCGAACCCGAACGTGCGCGCGAAGGTCTCGACCACCTCGCGGATGTTCCGGGTCAGGATGCCGATGGGGGTCCGCCGCGCCGCCAGCACCGCCAGCAGCTCGGCGCAGCCGTCGGTGAGCCGGGCGCCGGCGATGGCGTCCCGTTCGTGACGCCGCAGGATGACCTCGGCGCGCGCGCAGGTCTCGGGGTCCGCGCCGACCAGCTGCTCCAGGATCGGCAACCCGGGCTCCAGCCCGATTTCGGCGCGCATGGCGTCGAAGTCCAGCGCCGAATCCGCCAGCGTCCCGTCGAGGTCGAAGATGACCGCGCGGGGGGCTGCGTGGATCATTCAGTCGCCTCGGCGGGGCCGCCGCTGCGCGCCACGTCCTCCGTCTTGATCTTGCCCGGATCGATGCCGCGCGCGCGTTTGGTCATCGTCCGCAGCAGCTCGTCGACGGGCGGGGGTTCGCCCTTGATGAACCGCAGCGGGTTGGTGCGGGCCACGATGAAGTTGCGCAGGTAGGGGCTGTTGAACCCGCGGGCCTTCAGACCCGCGACGGCCGCGGTGACGGCGTCGTCGTACTCCAGCAGCAGCGCCGCCCGCGCGCGCCGCTCGTCCAGCGCGTCCCGCAGGCGTCCCGGCAGCCAGCGGTCGGCCTTGCGCAGGACCGGGTGGTACGCCCCGCCCGACAACCGTCCGCGCTGCTCATAGGCGAATCCCAGCGTTGCCAGCGCGGGCTCCTCGAACTCCAGCGCATAGCTCTCTTCGCCGCCGGTGTCGGGCATGCCCACCAGGTCCTCGTACATGCGGCGCACGCCGATGGCCTTTTCGCGCAGGTTGTGGGCCTTCTCGATGTTGAGGGCCAGGATCTGGTAGGCGACCTCCCGCTCGGGCACGACCAGCGCCAGCACGGTCTTCGCGTCCAGCTCCTTGAGGGCGGTCAGCCGGTGGTAGCCGTTGGGGGTCCAGTAGGACGCCGTCTCGGTCTGCTCGCGGACGGCGATGATCGGGTCCAGGAAGCGCTTGGTCTTGTCCATCGCCTGGGTCAACCGGCGCACGTGCGCGTCCGAGATGTCGCGCTGGAACGGGGTCGGCGCGACCTTGTGCAGCGGCAGCGCCGCGAACAGCAGCGCGTGCCCGCCCAGCGGCTCTCGATAGGTCGCCAGCACGGCGCCGCCGTCGGCGCGGATCGCTTCGGCCAGGGCGGCCAGCTCGGGCGGCGGCTCCGCCATCGCCAGCTCGGTCGCGGTCAGCTCGGTGGGGCGGAGCTTGACCCCGCGCCGTTTGCGCGGGGTCCCGCTGGGTTTACGCGCCGCTTTGCCCGCGGCCTTGCCCTTCGAACGGTCTGGCATCCGGAAAGGATGCCAGATTCCTCACATCGGGTGATCGGAGCAGCTGCCGTCGGGGTTCCGATCGATGCAGATCGTCGTCCCCTCGCACGCGTAGATGAAGTTCAGGTCCTTGTAGACCCCGTTCTTCAGGTTGTCGCAGGCAGTGCCCTTCAGCAGGATGTTCTGCTTGTTGGCGTCATAGCTCCACCCGTTGGTGGGGTCCTGCTGGATCTCGATGGGCTTGCCGGTGGCGTTGTCCACCGCCGATACGGCGACGTTCGAGAACCCGGTGGGTGCCGTCGACAGGGACACCGTGCAAGAGAACACGGCCCCGATCAGCGCGTTGAGCGCGTTCTCTAGCGCGGTCGCGTCGGTCGCGGCGTAGTAGGACGTCGCGCCGCCCTTCTGGGGCAGGCCGCCCGCCATCGCGAAGTTGTTCAGCGTGTTCTGCGCCGTCGCGACGTCGCCGACGCCAATGACGAAGGTCTTGATACCCTTGGTCAGCGCGTCGGCGATTGCCTGAGTCGTCGCCTGGTCCTCGCCGGGGTTGTCCGTCTGCTGGCACATGTTCGACGGGTTCGACATGGCCGCGCAGCCCGCCGGGCAGTTGGGGAGCCCGTCGGTGGCCAGCAGGATGAACTTGTTGTTGGTGTCCTTGACGCCGGACAGGTACATGGCGCCGCTCGCGACCGCGTCGCGGGTTGGCGTATATCCGTTGGGCGAGGTGCCGTCGATCGCCCCCGAAATCGCCCCGTAGTTGCCGGTGCCGATCGTGACCACCGGGGCAGCGGTGGCGCCGCACTTGTTGTCGTCTGAAAAGAACTTCAGTCCCCAGTTGATCTGCGCGTCGTTCGCCATGACGACGTTCTTCAGCGCCGCCTTCATCTGCTCCCACTTCGAATTGGGGCCGCCGCTACCACGGCCGTTGTCGTCTTCGTTCATCGAGCCGGACTTGTCCTGGATGATCAAAACGTCGGGTGGCGTCGCCTTGATGGGAACGCTGGCTTGGCCGCAGTTCCCGCCGGTGCCGACGCCGACGTCGCCGCCTGCGCCCGAGTGAAGGCCGACGCCGGTCGACGTGCCCGTCGAGGCACCCGATCCCACGGACGCGCCCACGCCGGTGTTTCCACCGTCACCGGTGCCGCTACCGGTGGGTGGTGCTGCTTGGCCCGGGGCAAACCCGCAGCCAATCACAGCGGAGAAAAGCAACACTGTCGACAATCGCCCGTTGAACCGCATCACAAGACCTCCAGGGGGGGTGGGGCCGCACGGACCGTGCAAAATAGATTACGCCAGGGCCCTTCGAAAAGTACGCAAAACTTGCTGTAATTCAGCGATCGCAAACGCAGGATGACTCGTTTGTCTCGCCTGTGTGTACCGCGTTGTAGGTTCGTTCCGGACGTTTCGGCGAGTGACGTTCCGGAGCAATTGCGCGGTCGGAAAAATCCTATCGGAGGATTCGTGCTTCTGATGCGCACCAATTCTCAAAAAATCCGCGCGCCCCTCGAATTTCGGCAAAGCTAGGGACCTTCCATGGCGGTCGAGCTTCCCGCGCGCGGTGTTCGGGTCGGCGGCGTCACCGTCGGTCCGGGAGAGGCGCGCGCGGTGAGTATCCCGCTCGGGCCGCGCGGTGGCGACGGCGCCCCCGCGCGAGCTGTTCCCGCGTGGGTCGCTGTAGGTGGCCGTCCGGGGCCGCGCGTCAGCGTGGTGGCTGCCCTGCGCGGAACGGAGGTCAGCGCCGCGCGCGCCGCGTCGCGGCTGGCCGCCCGACTGGATCCGGCCGCGCTCGCGGGCAGCGTCGTCGTCGTTCCCGTGTTGCGACCGTCCGGACGCATGGCGACCGCCGGGCGTCCGCGCGCGTCGTTGCCATTTCCAGGCGAATCAGGCGGTGAGCGCGCGGCGCGGGACGCATTCTCGCTGTTCGCCGACGTCGTCATCGGCGCCCAGGCGTTGATCGTCCTTGGCGCGCCGGCGCGGGGCCGGCGCGGGCTGCTGGTCGCGCGGGTCTCGCCGGACGATCCGCGGGCCCGCTGGCTGGCCGTGCAGAGCGGCGCAGCGTTGGTCCTGGATCGCCCGCCGCGGCCCGGCACGATCGCTGCCGCCGCCGCTGCCGTTCAAGTGGCGGTCGTCGAGCTGTCGGCCGCCTGGGATCCGGCTGACGGCGCAGCGGTTGATCCGCTGGCCAACGGCGCGCGGGCCGTGCTGGGGGCGCTGGGCGTCCTCATCGACGCCGCGCCGCCGCCGGTGCGCGAGGCCCGGCCGGCAGCTCCGTCCGCCGGTTCGCATCTGGTGCGGGTCCGCGCCCCGCGCGACGGCTATCTGGAGACGCTGGTGCCGCCCGGCAACCTGGTGCGCCCGCGCGAGGCGCTGGCCCGTCTCGAACCGATGCTGCCCGGTCCTGCGGCGGCCATCCTGGCACCCTCTGGGGGCATGGTGATCGAGGTGGCGCCCGCCGGGCCCGTTCGCGCGGGCAGCACTGTCGTGGCGCTGGTGCGCGGGGCGGGGGCCGTGGCTCGCAAGCGCGCGGCTGCCCTGGCCGGTGAGAGCGCGGGCAGCATCAGCGACGGGAAAACCCGGGTCGGGTGGGTGGAGCTGGTCGCGTTGCCGGGCCTGGGCGTCGACCGCTTGAAAGCCAAGATCGACACGGGGGCGCGCACGTCGGCGCTGCACGTGACGCGGATGCGCACGGTGGACACGACCGCCGGTCCCAATCGGCGGCCGATCCTGGAGATCACGGTTCCGGGAGGCGGGCGCGGGCGCCGGCCCACCGTCGTGCGCGTGACGGTGCGGTCCTACGCCATGGTGCGGGATACTTCGGGCCGCATCGAGCGGCGCCCGGTCATCGAGACGGCGCTGAAGCTGGGAACGCTTCACCGCCGCATCACGGTCACCCTGACCAACCGGGGCGACATGCTGTACCCGATGCTGGTCGGCCGCACCGCGCTTGGCGCTGCCGTCGCCGTCGACCCGTCGCGCAGGTATCTGCTCGGCCGGCGCTGACGCGGAAAGTTTTTGACACCGGGGCGGCGGAGGCCAATGCTGAACCGGGCATGGCATCTCGCGACGACTCCGCTCGGCGAAGCCGGGCTCCGTCAACGCGACGTCGTGTGCCGGCCGCGCAACGTACGTCTGCCAAGGTTCCCGCGCGCTCGCGGGTGACGGTCCGACGGAACGGCGCGCCCCTGTCGCGCACCACCAAGCTGGCGTCCGCGCTTCAGGACAGCCGGGAGGCGCTGGGCAGCCTGCAAGGCGAGCTCGACGCGCTGCTCGCGTCGCTGCGGGCCTCCGACGGCGCCCCGCCTGCGACGGCGGCCGATCGACTGCGGGTCGCGACCAGGGCCGCCACGGCCGCGTTCGCGGCGCTGGGCCCCTTCGGACGGCGCTAGCGCGCCTTCGCCGGCGCGCGCGATGACTGACGGCGTGCGGCGCGGGGTTCTCTGGAGCGGCCTCCGCGAGCCGCTGCTGGCGTTCGCCGTGGCCACGGGCGCGGCGGCTTTGCTGGCAGCGGTGGGTGTCGCCGTCCCCTTCGTGCGCGACAACCTGCACGCGGGAATTGCGCTGCTGTTCATCTACGTCCCGGCGGCGGCCTCGCGGGTCGCCGGGCGCGACTTCGATTATCGCGAGGCAGGCTTACGCGCCGATCCCGTGGGGCTGAACCTGGCGGTGCTGGCGCTGTTCGTGGCCGCGACGCTGCCGGCGTTCGTGGCGGGGTTCTTTCTGTTTTACGGACACGTCTGTACGATCCCCGCCAACGCCGCCACGCGGGCCTTCGGCGCCCTTTGCCGCCACTGGCTGGGGCGCGCCGGCGGTGAGCTGCGGTTGCCGCCGCAGTTCGCGCTCCTCGCCTTCAGCCAGCTGGTGGTCGTCGCCATCCCCGAGGAACTGTTCTTCCGCGGCTACCTGATGGGGCGGCTCGAGCAGGTCTGGCCGCCCACCCACCGGCTCCTGGGCGCGCCGGTCGGCGCGGCGCTGCTGGTCTCGTCGGTGCTCTTCGCGCTGGGGCACGTGCTGGTGGTGCCGAATCCCCAGCGCTTGGCGGTGTTCTTTCCGGCGCTCGTCTTCGGCTGGATGCGGTCCCGGACCGGCTCGATCGCCGCCGGGGCCACCTTCCACGCGCTCTGCAACATCACGTCGGACGTCCTGCACACCAGCTACTTCGGGTGACAGGCGCCTCTGCCCGGCGACTACTTGGTCTTCGTGGCTTCGACGTAGCGAAGGCGCAGATCGAAGAGCAGGCTCTCCATGAGCTTCTCCTCGGCCGGGGTCAGGTTCCCCTTCGTCTTCTCCTCGAGCATCGAAAGGATGTCGATGGTGTGCTTGGCCATGGCCAGATCCGGCCGGGCGGCGCCCGCCTCCGGGTCCTCCAGCTCGCCCAGGTGCAGCAGGGCGGAGCTGCCCAGGGACAGGATGAACGTGTGGAAATCAAACGGCAGCAGATCGGCGGCGGCCGCCCCGTTCGCCTGCCCCGCGCCGGCGGGCACGGCCGGAGGCTTGGCCTCCTCGTGCGAGGCGCGCCGGTCGTTGACCGTGAATCCGGAGGTTTTCGAGTCGCCGTTGGCCATGCGCTGGAGGTTACGCACGGCCAGGCCCTGTTTCAATCACCCGGGCTGATTGTCTTCTTCGGGCTCGTCCGGCTCGTCCGCCTCGGGGGCGGCCGCGGCGGGCGACTCGTGCGGCTCGTCTCGCCCTTCGGCGAGGCCGTAGAGGCCCTTGTCGCTCACGTCATCCAGCGTCTTGACGTACTTCTCGTAGTCCTTCCGGGAGATGAGCCCCTTTTTGATGTTGCGCTCGACCGTGCGCTTGTCGAAAAGGCGGGTCGGCTTGGGGTCGGTCTTCGGGTCGGCTTCGCGGCTCATGGCGGCCGATTAGCTAGCACAGGAAGCGGAAATATCCTAGGCGCCCTCGGAGTTGTAAGCTGCGCGCCGCGCGGGGGCACTGCGCCAACCGCCACTCACTCGACTCACCACCTTAGGGGAGACATGGACGTCCGGGTCATCAACGAGCTGGTCCAAAGGCAGTCCGCCTTCGTCGACAAGCTGACCGCCGAGGTCGGCAAGGTGATCATCGGCCAAAAGGCGATGATCGAGCGGATTCTGATCGGGATGCTGACGGGCGGGCACGTCCTCCTGGAGGGGGTGCCGGGTCTGGCCAAGACCCTCACCGTCAAGACGCTGTCCGACACGCTGGCCATGAAGTTCCAGCGGATCCAGTTCACGCCCGACCTGCTGCCGGCCGACATCGTCGGGACGGTCATCTACAATCAGGCGCGCGGCGAGTTCATCTCCAAGCAGGGGCCGATCTTCGCGAATCTGGTCCTGGCCGACGAGATCAACCGGGCCCCGGCCAAGGTGCAGTCCGCGCTGCTGGAGGCCATGCAAGAGCGGCAGGTGACGATCGGCGACACGACGCACAAGCTGCCGGACCCGTTTCTGGTCATGGCGACCCAAAACCCGATCGAGCAGGAGGGGACCTACGCGCTGCCGGAGGCGCAGCTGGACCGCTTCATGCTCATGATCAAGGTCGGTTACCCGACCCGGGAAGAAGAGCGGGCCATCATGGACCGCATGACCGCCACCGTGCGCGTGGGCGCCGAGCGGGCCGCCACGCCCCAGGAGATCGCCGAGGCGCGGGCCGTCGTGCAAGAGGTCTACATCGACGAGAAGATCAAGGACTACATCGTCAACATCGTGCAGGCGACGCGCGACCCAAAGGCCTATGGACTGGGCGAGCTGGCCGACTTCATCGCGTTCGGCGCCAGCCCGCGCGCCTCGATTTTCCTGAACCTGGCGGCGCGCGCGCACGCGTTCCTGCGCCACCGCGGGTACGTCACGCCCGAGGACATCAAGGCCATCGGCATCGACGTCCTGCGCCACCGCGTGATCCTGACCTACGAGGCCGAGGCCGAGGAGATCACCAGCGAGACCGTCGTTCGCAAGCTGTTCGAGCGCGTCGAGGTTCCGTAGCCCGCCGTCCGTCATGCTCGCGCGCGACATCCTCAAGCGGATCCGCAAGATCGAGATCGTCACCGAGCGTCTGGTGCGCGATCGGATGGCGGGCCAGTACCATTCCGTGTTCAAGGGGCACGGCATCGCGTTTTCCGAGGTGCGCCAGTACATCCCGGGCGACGACATCCGCCTCATCGACTGGAACGTGTCGGCCCGCATGAACGACACGTACGTGAAGCTGTTCACGGAAGAGCGCGAGATGACCGTGCTCCTGCTGTGCGACATGTCCGCGTCCGGCCTGTTCGGCTCGCGTGTGCGGGAAAAGCGCGACCTGTCCGCGGAGCTGGCGGCGGTGCTGGCGTTCTCGGCGATCCGGAACAACGACCGCGTGGGCCTGATCATCTTCACCGATCACGTCGAGAAGTTCGTGCCGCCCAAGAAGGGCAAGCGGCACGTCCTGCGTGTGATCAGCGAGATCCTGTCGTTCAAGGAGCAGAGCCGGCGCACCTCGCTGGCCACCGGGCTGGAGTTCGTCAGCCACGTCGTTCGCCGGCGTGCCGTGACGTTCCTGATCTCCGACTTTTTGGCCCCGATCCCCAGCTACGAGCGCGCGCTGCGCATCACGGCGCGGCGGCACGACGTCATCCCGGTCGCGATCGGCGATCCCCTGGAGCAGGGGCTGCCCCGCGTGGGGCTGGTCGAGATGCAGGACCCGGAGAGCGGCGGCACGATCGTCTTCGACACCAGCGGCCCCGAGGCCGCGGCGTTCGCGCGGTCGGTGCGGGCCGTGCGTGAGGCGCGCGGGAACCTGTTCAAGCGCCTGTCGATGGACCCCATCGAGCTGTCGACGGACAAGCCGTACCTGCCGGCGCTGACCAGCTTCTTCGAGTCGCGCGCGCGGAGGCTGCGGCATTGAAGCGCGCCGGCGAGCTCGCCGTCTGCGCGGCGGTGGCCTTCCTGGCGGTGGCGACGGTCGCCGCCGGGGCGGCGCGCGCCGAGGTCGACGCCGCCGCGCCGGAGGCGCCCGATCCCGACGCGCCGACCGTCACGGCGCGCGTCGACCGCGCCGTCGCGAACGTCGGCGACCCCGTTCACCTGGAGGTGGTCGCGATCGCCAAGACGGCCGTCCCGGTGAACCTGCCCTCGACCGTCGAGCTGGGTCCGTTCTCGCTGCTGGATCGCAAGGAGAGCGAACAGCCGCTGGGCGACGGCCGGATGCGCCGGCTCTACACGCTGACGATTGCGGCCTACGCGCCGGGCGAGAAGGTGGTGCCGCCCGTCGAGGTGACCTACCTCGGGCCGCGCGGCGACGTGCGGACCACGCGCACGGCGCCCGTTCCCGTGAAGATCGCCAGCCTCATCGCCAACGAGCCGGAGCCTGCGTTGAAGGACGCGGCCCCGCCGGTCACGGTGATCGTCCAGAACCTGTGGCCCGCCTACATCGCGGGCGCCCTGGTCGCGGCGGGATTCGGCGCGCTGATCGCCATGGTGATCCTGCGTCGTGTTCGGGCGCGGCGCGGCGCGCGCCCGGCGCCGCCGCCGCGTCCGGCGCACGAGGTGGCTATGGAAAAGCTCGACCGCCTGGGCGCGTACGGGTTCCTGGAGAACGCGGACAACCGCCCCTTCTACTTCGCCGTCTCCGAAGTGATCCGCGAGTACCTGGGCGCGCGCTACGGCTTCGACTCGCTGGAGCTGACCACCGACGAGCTGATGACCGAGCTGCGCCGGCGCGCCGGCCGCGAGCTGGTGCTGAGCGAGGCCGAGGGTTGGCTGGCCGGGTGCGACCTGGTGAAGTTCGCCAAGATCTCCCCGTCGGCCGCCGAGGCGCGCGGCGCGCTGGAGAGCGCGATCCGGATCGTCGTGACCACGCGCCCCGTCGCCGCGCCGCTGGGGGGCGCCGCGCTGGCCCAGGAGGCGGCGCATGGCTGACGTGCCCGCGCACGAAGGCTCGTCGCGCGCGATCCCTTACGCGGTCATCGCGATCGTGTGTGTCCCGATCGCGGTCGCCTACTTCGTGGCCCTGCGCAACGTCGAAGGGTTCCGGTTCGGGCACCCGTTCGCGCTGGCCCTGATCCCGCCGGCGGTGGCGCTGGTCGCCTGGGCGGGTCTCGTGCGCGCGCCCGAGCGGCGTGGCCTGCTGACCTACTCGCGCGCGGCCGAGCTGTCGGCGCAGCGGCCCGGTCTGGTCGCCCGGCTGCGCGATCTCCCGACGGTGCTGCGGCTGGCCGCCGTGACCTTGATCGGCGTGGCGCTGGCGCGGCCGCAGAGCACGTCGATCACCGAAGACCTGGAGCTGGAAGGGATCGACATCGTCATCTCCCTGGATCTGTCCGGCTCCATGCAGGAGACGGACCTGGTGCCGAACCGGCTGGAGGCGGCCAAGATGGTCATCCAGGACTTCGTGCGCCGGCGTCCCTCCGACCGCATCGGCCTGGTGATCTTCGGCCGCGACGCCTACACGGACATCCCGCTGACGCTGGACCACGGGACGTTCCTGCGCATGCTGGGCGAGCTGCACCTGGGGATCATCGACGGACGCGGCACGGCCATCGGCAACGGCATCGGGGTGGCGCTGAATCGCCTGCGCAAGTCGGACGCCCGGTCCAAGGTCATCATCGTGCTGACCGACGGCGAGAACAACGCCGGGAACATCTCACCCGAGCAGGCCGCGCGCTACGCGCAGACGCTGGGCGTGAAGATCTACACGGTGCTGGCCGGCAACGACGACGGCGAAGCGCGCGGGCCGGGGCAGCAGCGGCAGCCGGTCAACCCGAAGCTGCTCGAGCAGATCGCGTCGATGACCGGGGGCACGCCCTACCTGGCGACTGACACGCGGGCGCTGCAGGAGCGCTTCCAGAAGATCCTGGAGGACCTGCAGAAGTCGCGCATTCACGACCGGGGCACGCTGTACACGGAGCTCTACCGCCGGTTTCTGTTCGCGGCCTTCGCGCTGTTGTTGCTCGAGGTGGCCCTGCGACTCACGCGCTTTCAGCGGATTCCCTGAGCATGCGCTTCGGACACCCTCACGCGCTCTGGTTGTTGCTGGCTGTCCCGCTGGTGGGGCTGGCCTTCGTCTGGGGCTTCGAGGCGCGGCGGCGCCGGCTGGCGCGGCTCGGCGACGCGGCGCTGATCGCCCGCATGACGGCCACCGTGTCGGTCGCCCGGAAGTGGCTCCGCGCCGGGCTGGTCGTGCTGGGGCTGGGCTTCACGGCGCTGGCGCTGGCACGGCCGCAGGCCGGCGGGCGCGCGCGCCTCGCCAAGCAGCGGGGCCTGGACCTGGTGGTGGCGCTCGACTTTTCGCGCTCGATGCTGGCCAAGGACGTCTACCCGTCGCGTCTGGAGCGCGCCAAACGCGAGCTGGAGCAGTTGCTGGACACGCGCGGCGGCGACCGGGTCGGCGTGGTGGCGTTCGCCGGTGAGCCGCTCACGTACCCGCCCACGACGGATTACGCGGCGGTGAAGCTGTTCTGGCGCGACCTTGGCCCCTGGGACATGCCGGTGGGCGGGACGGCGATCGGGCGCGCGATCCGGTCGGCGCTGGATCAGCTGGTCGCGCTGCGCGGTCAGGGCGGCGCGACACGCGGTCAGGCCATCTTGCTGCTCACCGACGGTGAGGACAACGAGAGCGAGCCGCTGCAGATGGCCGACGAAGCGTCCAAGCTGGGCGTGAAGATCTTCACGGTGGGCATCGGCTCGCGCTCGGGCGAGCTGATCCCGGAGTACGACGAGCAGGGGAAGGTCACCGGCTATGTGAAGGACGCCGAGGGGCACTACGTCACGTCGCGCCTGGCCGAGGACATGCTGATCGACATCGCGCGACGGACGGGCGGCGAATACTTCCACGCCGACGTGCACCGCTTCGGCGTCGAGGACGTCGAGCGGGCGCTGGCCGGGCTCACGCACACCGAGAACGAGGCCCGCGTCGTCCGGCAGTACGACGAGATCTTCGAGCTGCCGCTCTTCGCCGCGTTCCTGCTGCTGGTCGGCGAGGCCTGCATGACCGAACGGCGCAAAGCGAAGCCCGAGGGCGCATCGTGAGGCGCGCGGCCGAGGTCGCCGCGCTGATGGCGCTGGTGCCGCTGCTGGCGGGGTTCTCGGTGCTGGAGAAGCGCGACCCCGAGATCGAGGCGGGTAACGCCGCGCTGAAGGCGGGCAAGGCCGAGGACGCGCTGGGGCACTACGATAAGGCCGTGAAGAAGCTGGCGGCCGACGCGGGCGCGCACTTCGATCGCGGCGCGGCCCTGTACGCGCTGTCGCGCTTCGACGAGGCGGGGCAGGAGTTCCTGAAGGCGACCGAGGCCAAGGACGCCGCCCTCAAGGAGGGCGCCTTCTACAACCTGGGCAACGCGTTCTTCAAGAAAGAGAAGTTCAAGGAGGCGGTCGCGGCCTACACGCGCGCCCTGGGGCTGCGGCCCGACGACAAGCAAGCCAAGTGGAACCTGGAGATCGCGCTGAAGAAGCAGCAGGAACAGGATCAGAAGGACAAAGATAAAAAGAAGGACGACCAGAAGAACAAGGACGACAAGGACCAGAAGCAGTCGAAGGACGACCAGAAGAAGGACGACAAGTCGAAGCCGGACGACAAGAAACAGGACGACAAGAAGCAGGACCAGGCGAAAAACGACCAGAAGAAGGATCAGAAGCCGGAGGACCAGAAGAAGGACGAGCAAAAGCAGCAACCCAAGCCGCAGCCGGCCGACGACCGCCAGCAGACCGAGGCGGTGCTGGACAACCTGGAACGCAGCTCGAAGGACCTCGAGAAGGAACGCGCGCGGGTGCGCGCCGTGCGTCGCGCGCCACCGGAGCGCGACTGGTGAAGCGGCTTTCGCTCTGTTTCGCGCTCCTGATCGCCGGGTGGTCGGCGCAGGCGCTGGGCGCCTCATTCCACGCGGCGCTGGACCGGGACGCGGTCGCGCCGGGCGAGCCGTTCATGTTTCAGGTGACCCTGACGGCCGCCAACGAAGAGGTGACCGACTACCGCCCCCCCGACTTTCGCGGGCTGCAGGTCCTGCAGGCGCCGCGCTTCCCCAGCCGGTCGACCAACATGCAGATCATCGGCGGTCAGACGACCGTCGAAAACGGGTTCAGCTGGACCTACCAGCTGGCGCTGCCGGCCGGCGCCAAGGGGACCGTTCACATCGGCGCGGCCCACGTGCGGGTCGGCGGCCGTGACCTGACGACCAATTCCGTGCCGGTCCGCGTCGGCGCCAGCAGCGGTCCGCCCCGCAACGCGCGCGCCGCCCCCGCCAATCCCTTGCAGCAGCTCTTCGGCGGTGGCGCCGCGAACCCGTTCGGCGACGACGACGCGGCGGCCGTTTCGTCGGCGCCGGGCGCGGCGTTCATCCGCGTCATGCCGGACAAGAGCCGCGTCTTCGTGGGCGAGCAGGTGACCGTCGGCTGGTACCTCTACCTGACCCAGAACCAGAACCGCTACGAAACCATCACCGAGCCGCACACCGACGGCTTCTGGGCCGAGGACATCCCGTCGACGAATCCGCAGGGGCGGCTGTCGTTCACCGAGCAGACGATGAACGGCCGCACCTACAACGTGGCGCTGCTGTTCAAGAAGGCGCTGTTCCCGCTGTCCGCCGGCAGGCTGACGGTGACGCCCATGGAGGCGGAGGTGTCGCAGGTCGACTTCTTCGGAACGCCCGTGCGCGCGCGCCGCCTCAAGACCGACCCGCTGATCATCGAAGCGATGCCGCTGCCACGGACCGGGGAGCCCGCCGGGTTCGACCCGTCCAACGTCGGCAAGTACGAGATCTCGGCGGGCGTGGACCGCGGGTCGATCGCCGTGGGCGACGCGGTCACGCTGCGGATCGCGGTGAAGGGCGCCGGCAACGTCCGCAACGTCCACGCGCCCGCGCTGCCCGCGCTGCCCGGCTGGAAGAGCTACGAGCCGAAGGTCGACGTGGCGGTCGATCCGGCCGACGTGGTCACCGGCACGAAGACCGTCGAGTGGCTGCTGCGCGCCGAGCGCCCGGGGAAGACCACCGTGCCGGCCCTGGTGCTAGACACGTTCGATCCCGCGGCGCGGCGGTACGAGACCGCCAAGACCGCGCCCATCGAGCTGGTCGTCACGGGCGAGGCGTCCAGCGCGCCCGTCGCGAACGAATCCGGCGCGCCGGCGGCCGGGGGAGGCGACGCGACGGCGGGCGCCATCCGCCCCATCCACGGGCGCGGCGGGCTGTCTACCAGCGCCGGCGCGGCGTTCCTGCACAGCGGCGCCTTCACGGCCACCGTGGTGGTGCCACCGCTGGCGTGGGCGCTGCTGCTCGGCTTCGGGCGGGCGCGGGCCCGGCTGTCCGCCGACGAGTCGCGCAACCGGCGCCGGCGCCTCCGGAGCCTGATCCGCCGGCGGCTGCGCGACGCCGAGGCGCACCGGGCGGCTGGCCGAGCGGGGCCGTTTTACGCCGAGATCGATCGCGTCGTGCGCGAGGCCTTGTCCGAAAGGCTCGCCACCCCCGTCGCCGGGCTGCATTTCGACGAGCTGCGGTCGCTGCTGGCGGCGCGGGGCCTCGGCGACCAGCAGGCGGCCGAGGTGGTCCAGGTGCTGGTCACCTGCGATGAGGCGCGATTCGCGCCGGGCGCGGCGGCCGCCGACCCGGCGGCGCTGGCGACCATGGAGACGCGGGCGGCCGACCTGGTCGGCGCGCTGGAACGCGCGCCGCTGCGCCCGGAGGCCCAGGCGTGAGGCGGCAATTTGGATTCGTCTCGCTGCTGGCGTTGCTGGCGCTGGCGGGCCCGGCCCATGCCGATCGCCTGGACCAGGCCTGGCAGCGCGGCAACCAGGCCTACTTGCACGGCGAGTACGCGGCGGCGATCGCCGCCTACCAGGAGTTGCGCGACCAGGGGGTGCGGTCGAGCGACCTCTTCTTCAACCTGGGCGACGCGTACTTTCGTTCGGGCGCGGTCGGCCCGGCCATCTGGTCGTTCGAGGAGGCGCTGGCCCTGGACCCCGGGAACGAGGACGCCCGGTTCAACCTGACCGCCGCCCGCAAGCAGGCCGAACGCGCGGCCCGCGGCGCCGACACGGCGGCCGAGGCCCCAGCCCAGGATCGCGACCCCCTGTGGGTCCGGATCGCGATGGCGCTGAGCGCGTCGACCGAGACCTGGCTCTTCGTGGCGGCCTACCTGGGCCTCTTCGGGTTCCTGTTCGCGCGGGCGCTGGCGCGCGCCGAGCTGCGCCCCGTGCTGGGCATCGCGGCCGCCGGGTTCGGCGTCGCCGCGCTGCTGGCGGGCGCGCTGCTGGTGGCGCGCGTCCAGGTCGAACGCCTGTCATTCGCCGTCGTCCTGCCGGCGAACGTGGACGTCAAAGAGGGGGCCGACCCCAGCGCGCGGACCAGCTTCGCGCTGCACGCCGGGGCCCGCGTCCGCCTGGTCGACACCGACCAGGACTGGGTGCGCGTGCGCCTGGGAAACGGCCTCGAAGGTTGGCTCCACGGCAGCGACGTCGGAAAGCTATAATCGCCGCGGATGGCAACGCCCCACTTCGAGAAGCACGTCTTCGTCTGCACGAACCGCCGTGACCCCGGCAATCCCAAGGGGTCCTGCGCCGAAAAAGGGAGCGAAGCCGTTCGCGACGAGTTCAAGCGCCTCTTGCACGAGCGCGGCGTGAAGGGGCGCATGCGCGCCAACGCCGCCGGTTGCCTGGACCAGTGTCCGCGCGGCGTGGCCGTCGTCGTCTACCCCGAGCAGGTCTGGTACGGCGGCGTCACCGTCGCGGACGTCCCGGAGATCATCGACAGTCACCTGTTCGGGGGCGTTCCCGTCGACCGCCTGCGGATGAAGTGAGCGGGTTGGCCGAAGAACGCGCCCCGCTGCCACCGCCACCCGAGCCTGCGACGGCCCCGGCCCGCTGGACCGTGCTGGAGGTGATCAAGTGGACGATGGCGCGCTTCACCGAGCGCCGGCTGGACTCCCCGCGCCTGGACGCGGAGATCCTGGTGGCGCACGCGCTGGGGCTCTCGCGCGTGCAGCTCTACGTGCAATTCGATCGGCCGCTGCTGCCGGACGAGCTGGCCGCGATCCGGGCGCTCATCAAGCGGCGCCAGGCCGGCGAGTCGGTCGCCTACGTCGTCGGCAAGAAGGAGTTCTGGGGTCTGGAGCTGGCCGTCGACGCGCGGGTGCTGGTCCCGCGCCCCGACACCGAGTCGCTGGTCGAGGAAGGACGCGCGCGGCTGGACGAGGCGGCGCACACGGACGAGCGCATCGCGGACGTCGGAACCGGGTCGGGCGCCGTGGCGCTGGCGCTGGCCAAGGTGCGGCCGGCCGCGGCCGTGTTCGCGGGCGACCTGTCCGCCGGCGCGCTGGACGTCGCGCGCGGCAACGCCGAGCGGCTGGGGCTGGCCGTCACGTTCGTCGAGGGCGACCTGGCGGCACCGCTGGCGCCGCACGGACCCTTCTCGTTGCTGGTCGCCAACCTGCCGTACATCCCGACCGCCGAGCTGGCGGGTTTGCCTCCGGAGGTGCGAGCGGAACCCGCCCAGGCGCTGGACGGCGGCACCGACGGCCTGGACCTGGTGCGCCGCCTGATCGCCGAGGCGCCGCCGCTGCTGCGGGCTGGGGGCGCGCTGGCGCTCGAGATCGGGTTCGGCCAGGCCGCCGCCACGGCGGACCTGCTGGCGGCCGGCGGCTTCACGGACGTGCGCAGCCGGCGCGACCTGGCCGGCATCGACCGGGTCGTCTCGGGGGTGAAGGCGTGACCGCCGAAACCGGCGCCCCGCGGCCCGAGGCCCCCGCGCCCGCGTCGGCTGCGGCCACGGACGGCTCGACTGCCGCGCGCGGCGCCGTCTTCATCGGGTTCGCGAAGCTGTACTTCATGCTGAGCGGGTTCGTGCAGCAGGTGCTGCTGACCCGGTTCGTGGGCGCCGCCGAGTTCGGCGCCTTCGCGGTCGTCAACAACGTCATCTCGATCGTCAACAACACGGTCGTGCAGGCGACGATCCAGTCGGTGTCGAAGTACACCGCCGAGGACGACGCCCGGGCCGGGGCCGTGCAGCGGGCCGGCCTTCGCATGCAGGTGGTGCTGGGGGCGGCGCTGGCGCTGGCGATCTTCCTGGGCGCGCCGCTGATTGCGCGCTTCGAAGAGGCCCCCCGCTACACGTCCTACTTCCGGATCGCGGCGGCCATCCCGTTCCTGTACGCGCTCTACGCGGTCTTCGTCGGCTCGGCGAACGGCCTGCGGCGCTTCCGCACGCAGGCCAGCTTCGACGTCGGCTTCTCGACCGCCAAGACCATCCTGCTGCTGGGGCTGGCGGTGCTGTGGAAGGTGACCGGCGCGTTCGTGGGCTTCGCGGCCGCGGCGCTCTTCATCCTCTCGGTCGCGTCACGCGTCATGCGATTACCGGCGGGCAGTGTTCGCTTCCCGATCGGCCGCCTGACGGCCTACATGAGCGCGGTCGTCGCCTACGGCTTGCTGCTGAACGTGGCCCTCAACTATGACCAGCCGCTCTTACACCACTTCGCCGGCAAGGCCGCCGGTGAGGCCGTCGCGGCGGTCGCGGCCGGCCACTACCAGGCGCTGCGCACGCTGGCGCTGCTGCCGTACCAGGCGCTCATCGTCGTCACGTTCGTGATCTTCCCGCTGATCTCGCGGGCGACCTTCGCGGAGGACCGCGAGGCCACGCGGCTCTACGTGACGCAGACGCTGCGGTACGCGTTGATCCTGGTGGCCGGCATGGGGATCGTGCTGGCGGCCCGGCCGGACGCGCTCCTGGCGATCATCTACAAGCCGGCCTACGGCGAGGGCGCGGCGGCGATGCCCATCCTGGTGACGGGCGAGTGCTGCCTCGCGCTCCTCGGCGTCGTCTGCGCGATCCTGAACGCCGCCGGGCGGACCCGCGCCACGCTCTCGTTCGTGGCGCTGACGGTGGCGGTCGGCGCCGCCGCAGCCGCGATCCTGGTTCCCGCCGCGCCCATCGGCGCGCCGATGCTGCGGGCCGCGGCGACCGCGACGGCGCTCGGGATGGGCGTCGGGTTCGTCGCCGCCATCATCTACGTCCGGGCCCGCCTGGGCGGGTCGCCGCCCGTCCGGACCATCGCGCGCGTCGCCGGCGGCGTCCTCGCCGGCGTGGCCGTTGCGCGGATCATTCCGGGACAGGGCAAGATCCTCGGCCTGGTGGCCATCGCGCTGGCGGCCGCCGCCTACGTGGTGGTCCTGCTTGGGTCTGGCGAGCTGGGCCCGGCCGATCGCGCCAAGCTGGCGCGCATGCTGCGCCGGTCGTAAGTAGATCGGCTGTGGCGAACGGAGCGGACCCCGCGATCGCCGAGGCGTTCGAGCTGGCGCCGGCGATGATGGGCATCGTCGAGCTGACCGACGACGGCGACATCCTGCACGTTCGCGACAACCGGGCCACCTGCGCGTTCTTCGGCGTGCAGCCGGGCGAAACCATGAACCGCCGGGCGACCGCGCTGGGGGCGCCCGCCGACACGATTGACGTGTGGCTGCGTCACTACCGCGCCAGCGCCGGGTCCGGGCAGCCCGTGCGCTTCGAGTACGCGCACCGCGGCAGGGGCGCCTGGCTGCAGGTGGTCGTCGGTCCGGTGGGCGTCGGCGCGACGGGACGGCCGCGCTTCATGTACGTCGCGGACGACATCACCGCGCGCAAGCAGGCCGAACGCGCCGCCGCCGAGGCCCAGGCGAGCGCCGCCGCCGAGCGGCTGGCGGCCGAGCAGGCCCACGCCGACCTCCGCCGCCGCACACAGCGGCTGGAGACGATGTTTCGCGAGAACCTCATCGGCACCCTCACCTGGACGCTGCGGGGCGGGGTGACGTCGGCGAACGAGGCGTTTCGAAACATCGTCGGGGTCACGCAGGCGGACATCGCCAGCGGCCGTGTGTCCTGGCGGGACCTGACCCCACCCGAGTATGAGGAGATCGATCGCGCCAAGATCGACGAGGTGGTCCGCACCCGGGCGGCCACGCCCTACGAGAAGGAATACCTCCGCCGTGACGGCACGCGGGCGCCTGTCCTCGTCTCGTCGGCCCTGTTCCCCGACTGCGAAGACGAAGGGCTTTCTTACATCGTCGATCTGACGCCGGTGAAGGCGGCCGAGCGGCGGATCCGCGACCTGCTGGACGAGGTCACCGCCGCGTCGCGCGCGAAGGACGAATTCATCGCCACGCTGGCCCACGAGCTGCGCAACCCGCTGGCGCCGATCCGCAACGCCGTACAGATCCTGCGGACGCTCGGCTCGACGGAGCCGGCGCTGGTGAGGCAGCGCGACGTCATCGAGCGGCAGGTCCAGCACATGGCACGGTTGCTGGAAGACCTCCTCGACGTCTCCCGGATCTCCCGCGCCAAGCTGGAGCTGCGGCGCGAGGTGGTCGACCTGGGGTCCGTCATCGAAGCCGCCGTCGAGACCAGCCGCCCGCTGATCGAGGCGGCGCATCACGAGCTGCGCGTGCAGGTGCCGCGCGGCGAGCTATGCATCGACGGCGATCCCGTCCGGCTCGCCCAGGTGTTCGCAAACCTGCTGAACAACGCGGCCAAGTACACGCGGGACGGCGGCTTGATCGAATTGACCGCCCGCCTGGAGGCGCCGCACGTCGTCGTTTCGGTCCGCGACAACGGCATCGGAATCGCGCCCGAGATGCTGCCGTCGGTGTTCGAGATGTTTGCGCAGGCCGAGCCGGCGGTCGGGCGCGCGCAGGGTGGGCTGGGGATTGGCCTCTCCCTGGTCAAAGGCCTCGTCGAGCTGCACGGCGGAACGGTCGGCGCGCACAGCGACGGCCCCCAGCGCGGCAGCGAGTTCACGGTGACCCTGCCGTTCGTGGCCGGCGGCGCGCGCGCGCAGCCCGTGGACCTGGCCCCGGTGACCGCGACGCGGCACCGCGTGCTGGTCGTCGACGACAACGTCGACAACGCGGACACCCTGGGCGAGCTCCTGCAGCTCATGGGCAACGAGGTGCGGGTCGCCTACGACGGAGAAGCAGCCCTGGCCGTCGTCGCGGAGTTCCGGCCAACCGCCGTGCTGCTGGACCTCGGCATGCCGCGTATGAACGGGTACGACGTCTGCCGCCGGATGCGTGAACAGCCGGGCAGCAAACTGATGCTGATCGTCGCGATGACCGGCTGGGGGCAGCCCGAGGATCGCCGCCGGACCGAGGCAGCGGGCTTCGATCGGCACCTCGTCAAGCCGGTCGACCCGGCGGCGGTGATGGCGCTGCTGGCCGATCACCCGGCCCGCTGACCGCGAAACCCGCGAAGTCGCGGCCTACGGGTGGCGGGGGGCGGCGTGGACGGTGGCTGTCGCGCCGCGCTTGAACACGACCACCGCGACCGCGCCGCCCAGGATCACGGTGCCGATGAGCGCGCCGATCAGGAAGCTACGGGCCGGGCGCGCGCCGCCGCCACGGTTGGTCACGGCGGTGCGGGACGTGTCCTGCGGGCCCGGTGTCGGCTCGAGCACGCTGGCCAGCGTCTCGGGCCCGGGCGTCGATTCTGCCCGCGTCGGGCGGGGGGGCAGCGGCGCCGCGGCCCGCTGGGGCCCGGTGGGCACGCGCGGCCGGGTCGTGGTCGGCGTCGGGGCCCGTGTGCCGGTCGGCGGCGTCACACCGGTCGATGCCGCTCTGGGCACCGGCGGGCGGGTCCCCGTCGGGGGCGTCGAGCCGCCTTTGGCGGTGACCGCTCCCGGCCGCGGCGGCGGCGGGGGGCTCATCCCCTTGCCGGGCGTCGTCCCGCCCAACGGCTTCGGGTTGGCGGGCGGCTTGCCCGGCGCCGGCGCGGGGTTCGCCGCGGGCACGTCGCGCGCCGTTCGGCGCTGCTCGAACACGCGCAGGTCGGCCGGGGTCGCCGCCGGCGTCATCCGCTCGTCGGCCCAGCCTCGGGGATCCACGAAATCGCCTTCCATCGACGGCGCGGGGCGCAGCGCCAGCTCGTCGTCCTCCAGCGGCTGCGAGCCGGGCTCCTCGAAGTCCACCGACGTGAACTTCACGATCTCGTCCTGCAGGAGGTGGTCGATGATGCTGGTCCGGGCCTTCCCCTCCCCGGACTGCATGCGCTTGTCTTCCAGGCACTGCCGCACCAGCTCGGCGATGTCGCGCGAGATGACCTTCAGCCCGCGTGAGTAGCTGTACTGGGCCAGCGCGTCCTGCAGGTCGGTCGCGCTCTGAAAGCGGTCCTCTTTGCGCATGGCCAGCGACTTGCGGACGATGTCTTCCAGCTCGGGCTCGACCTGCGGGTTCTGCGGCCGGATCGGCGGGATCTTCGCGTTGCGGACCAGCTCCACCGTTTGGTAGTCGGTCTCGCCGTAGAACAGGCGTTTGCCGGTCAGCATCTCGTAAAGCAGGATGCCGACCGCGAAGATGTCCGCCCGGCTGTCGACCTCTTCGCCCCGCGCGGCCTCGGGCGACAGGTAGCTCATCTTGCCTTTGACGACGCCGGGGTCGGTCACCTCGACCTGGCTGGTCGCCTTGGCAAGGCCGAAGTCCACGACCTTCACCTCGCCCTGCTTCGACAGCAGCACGTTGGGCGGCGAGACGTCGCGGTGCACGATGTTCAGCGGCGCGTCGTTCTCTTGGCTCGCCAGCTCGTGCGCGTAGGACAGCCCCTTGCAGATCTCCGTGATGACGTACAGCGAGTGGGCCACCGGCACGCGCTTGTTGATCCGCCGGCGCCAGTCGAGGATGGCCTTGAGGTCGCACCCGTCGACGTACTCCATGACGATGAAGTACGTGTCTTCGCTGTGCCCGATGTCGAACACCTGAACGATGTTCGCGTGCTGCAACGAGAGCGACAGGCGCGCCTCGTCCAGGAACATCGCCACGAACTTCTTGTTCTTCGTGAGCGACGGCAGGATGCGCTTGATCGCGATGTTCTTCTTGAACCCGCGCATCGACTCGGCGACGCCACGGAACACCTCAGCCATGCCGCCTGCCGCGACACGTTCGGTGATTCGATAACGATTATCGGCCATAGGTGATCCGCGAAACGCCCGCGGATGACGATATGACGAAAGGAAGGGCCCGGCAATTCGCGTTGCGGGGCCCTCCGTTTACTGCTGGGCTAAGCCCAGGCAGAACCGCCCTCACTCCTCCGCGGTGACCTTCGGCGCGTCCTCGCCGTCGGCGAGGTCCGCGAAGGCTGCCCCGGCGCGCCCGGGCTGCTCGCTGGCGGCCTCTTCGCGCTCACTCTGCTCCTTGCAGTCGATGCAGAGGGTGGTGACCGGCCGGGCCAGGAGGCGCCGGAACGAGATCTTCTCGCCGCAGTCCTCGCAGACGTCGATCTCGTCGGTGTCCAGGCGGACCAGCTGCTTGGCGATCTTGCCCAGCAGGAACTTCTCGCGGTCATGTAGCCGCATCTCGGTCGAGAAGATCTCTTCTTCCATCGACTCGTCGATCGAGTCACGACCAATGTTCCGCTCGTGGTTCATCGAGTAGTTCAGCGCATTTTCGCTCTTGCGGGCGAGGCGCTTCTGCTCCTCTTCGAGAACTGTACGGATCTGCGCTTTTTCCTTCGGGCTCAGCATGGATCGACCTTTGGGGTTGGCCGTCAATCCTAATACCGGATTGACGGCGGTAAAGGCGTCGGACGTACTTCGACGGCTCGACGACGAACTTGAAGGCTTTTGGGGGGCCAGAGACTACGCGGCCGCGGCGAAGACTACGAGGCTTTCTTCTCGCGTACCAGCTGCGGTCGGCTGCGCGACACGACCACATCGCGGGTGACCACGCACTCGGTGACGCCCGTCAGGGACGGGATTTCGTACATGACGTCCAGCATCACCTCTTCGAGGATGGCGCGCAGGCCGCGGGCGCCCGACTTGCGGCGGGTGGCCTCTTCGGCGATGCCCTGCAGCGCGTCCTCCGTGAAGCGCAGCTTGACGCCCTCCATCTCGAAGAGGCGCTCGTACTGCTTGGCCAGCGCGTTCTTCGGCTTCCAGAGGATCTCGACCAGCATGTCGACGTCCAGGTCGTCCGCCGCCACGATGATCGGCAAGCGCCCCATGAACTCCGGGATCATGCCGAACTTGATCAGGTCCTCGGTCCGGGTCATCGCGCGGAGGCCGTTCTTGGACTCCTCGCCCTTGCCGATGTGAGCGCCGAATCCAAGCCCGCGCTCGCCCACGCGCCGGCGGACGATCTCTTCGATGCCGTTGAAGGCGCCGGTGCAGACGAAGAGGATATCGGTCGTGTCGACCTGAATCAGCTCCTGCTGCGGGCGGTTGCGCGCCCCGTCCGGCGTGATCGAGGCCTGCTTGCCCTCGAGGATCTTCAGCAGCGCTTGCTGCACGCCTTCACCCGAGACGTCGCGGGTGACCGACGGACCGCCACCCTTGCGCGCGATCTTGTCGATCTCGTCGATGCAGACGATGCCGCGGCTGGCCTTCTCGGGATCGTTGCCGGCGTTCCGGTACAAAGCCTTGATGACGCTGTCGACGTCCTCGCCGACGTAGCCGGCCTCCGTCAGCGTCGTGGCGTCGGCCATCGCGAACGGCACGTCCAGCTTCTTGGCGAGCGTCTGCACCAGCAGGGTCTTGCCGCAGCCCGTCGGGCCGAGCAGCAGGATGTTCCCCTTCTGGATCTCGACTTCGCCGGCCTTGCCGTGCTGGCCGATGCGCTTGTAGTGATTGTGCACGGCAACGGACAGCGCCTTCTTGGCGCGGTCCTGGCCGATGACGTAGCGATTCAGCTCGTCCCAGATCTCGCGGGGGCGGGGGTGCTTGGGTCGCTCTGCCGCCTCTTCTTTGGCGATGATGTCGTTACACAGAGCGACGCACTCGTCGCAGATGAAGACGCGCGGCCCGGAGATGAGCTTGCGCACCTCACGGCGCCGCTTCCCACAAAAGGAGCAGTGGAAGTCGTCCATCAAGGAAGAGTATTGCACCAGGTCTGCGCCGCGCCAAGCGTGGCCGGACATCGAACGTCAGATAGATGCCGCTGACCACCACCAGGTGGCCGGAAACCTGGCCTTGATATTTGCACGGTGCCTGGCTCAGCCCGGCAGTTGCCGCCGTAGGCGCCGCCGGATACTGTAGCGCCGCGAATGCGAGCATTGGTCGTCACCTCAAATCCTGCTACGGCTGCGTCCGAGCCCGAGTCTCCGGCCGCGGCCCTCAGCGATCTCGGCTGCGAGGTGGTGACGGTCGGGTACGACGTCGATCAACTTCCCGAAGACATCGAGCTGCAGCGGCCGTCGGTCGTGGTGGTCGACGCCGGCGCCCACCTCGAGGTTGGCCGCGCCGCGATCCGCCGCGTGCGTGAGGTCGGTTCACTGGCCGACGTTCCGGTGCTTCTCTGCGTCGAGGTGTCGCGCCTGGCGGGTCTCGACCCCGAGGCGGGCGCCGATGACTTCGTCCTTTCGCCGGTGGTCGGGCCCGAGCTGTATGCCCGTATCCGCCAGCTGGACTGGCGCATGTCGTCGTTCCGCGCCGCCGGCCGCATCAAGATCGGGGATCTGGTGATCGACGCCGTCGCGGTCGAGGCGTCGTACCGCGGCCGCGCCCTGAAGTTGCCGCGCCAGGAATTCCAGCTGCTGAAGTTCCTGGCCGAGCGGCCGGGGCGCGTCTTTTCGCGCGAGCAGCTGCTGTCGCGGGTCTGGGGCTACCGGTACGCGGGCGGGACCCGCACTGTCGACATCCACGTCCGCCGCCTCCGCGCCAAGCTGGGGCCGGGCAGCGCGATGATCGAGACGGTGCGGCACGTCGGCTACAAGCTGCGCCCCCCGACCGCGTAGGTCGCCCCTGAACGCGAGGGCTTGAAAGTACGGCCGGAGTACGGTAGTTCGCCGAGGCGCCATGCCGGAGATGAATCTGCTGCAAGCGGTGAACGACGCGCTCCGCGTGGAAATGCGGCGCGATTCCCGCGTGGTCGTGCTGGGCGAGGACGTCGGCAACTTCGGCGGCGTCTTCCGCGCGACCGAGGGGCTGCAGGCCGAGTTCGGCCCCGACCGATGCATCGACACGCCGCTGGCTGAATCCGGGATCGTCGGGACGGCGATCGGCATGGCCCTCTACGGCATGCGCCCGGTCCCGGAGATTCAGTTCGGGGACTACATCTACCCGGCGTTCGATCAGATCGTGAACGAGCTGGCCAAGCTGCGGTATCGCTCGGGCGGCGAGTACGCGGCGCCGGTCGTCATCCGCACCCCGATCGGCGGCGGCATCAAGGGTGGGCACTACCACTCCCAGTCGCCCGAGGCGCTGTTCACGCACGTGCCGGGGCTGAAGGTCGTCTGTCCGTCCAACCCGATCGACGCCAAGGGGCTCCTGGCCAGCGCGATCCGCGGCGACGACCCGGTCATCTTCATGGAGCCCAAGCGGTACTACCGCGCCGCGCGCGGCGACGTGCCCGAGGGTGAGTTCACGATCCCGCTGGGCCAGGCCAAGGTGGTCCGGGCCGGCAAGCAGGTGACCGTGCTCGCCTGGTCGGCGATGGTCCACACCGCGCTCGAGGCCGCCGAAAAGGGCGCCCAGGCCGGCTACGACCTGGAGGTCATCGACCTGCGCACGCTGGTGCCGTTCGACGAGGCGGCCATCCTGGCGTCCGTCGAGAAGACCGGCCGGGTCGTCATCGTTCAAGAGGCGCCCCGCACGTCCGGCTTCGGCGCCGAGCTGGCGGCCACCATCGCCGAGAAGGCCATCCTGCACCTGGACGCGCCGATCGTGCGGGTGGCGGGGTTGGACACGCCGTTCCCGTACACGCTCGAGCACGAATACCTGCCGGACGCGGATCGCATCCTGGATGCCGTCGAGCGGGTGGTGCGCTTTTGAGCACCTACGAGTTCAAGCTGCCGGACATCGGCGAGGGCGTGGTCGAGGGCGAGGTCGTTCGCTGGCTGGTGAAGGAAGGCGACCTGCTGGCGCAGGATCAGCCGATGGTCGAAGTGATGACCGACAAGGCGACCGTCGAGATCCCGGCCCCGCGCCCGGGCCGCGTCGCCAAGCGCATGTTCGCCGAGGGCGACCGCTGCCCGGTCGGCAAGGTCCTGATCGTGATCGATCTCGACGGCGACGCGGCGCAGGCGACGGCGCCGGCTGGCGCGCCTGAAGTCCCCGCGTCACGCCCGAATGCCCCGGCGGCCGCGGTCGCCGCCGCAACGTCCAGCGGCCCCGCCGGCGCGGTGCTGGCGACGCCCGCCACGCGCAAGCTGGCCCGCGAGATCGGCGTCGACATCCACAGCGTCGCGGCGACCGGTCCCGCCGGCCGCGTGACCTCGGACGACGTCCGCGCGCACAAGCAGAACGGCGCCCCGACCGCCGCGAAGCCGGCCACCTCCACGGCCGACAAGCGGGTGCCGTTTCGCGGTGTCCGCAAGAAGATCGCGGAGATCCTCGCCAAGTCGAAGTTCACCGCGCCGCACGCGACTTACGTCGAAGAGGTCGACTGCACGGACCTCGTCGCGCTGCGCGCCGCGATCAACGGGCGCGCGCCGGGGGCGAAGGTCTCGTACCTGCCGTTCATCATCAAGGCGACCGTCGCCGCGCTGAAGAAGTTCCCGCAGATGAACGCGATGCTCGACGACGCCGCCGGCGAGATCGTCCAGTGGGGGCACATCCACATGGGCCTCGCGACCGCGACCGAGTCGGGCTTGATCGTCCCCGTCATCCGCGACGCCGACAAGAAGTCGGTCGCCGAGCTCTCGGGGCGTATCGCGCAGCTGGCGGAGGTCACCCGCACGGGGAAGGCCACCCGTGAGGAGCTGACGGGCTCGACGTTCACGATCACCAGCCTCGGCGCCTGGGGCGGCGTGATGGCCACCGCCATCATCAACCCGCCCGAGGTCGCCATCCTGGGCGTGCACCGGATCGCCAAGCGGCCGGCCGTGGTCGGCGACCAGATCGTGATCCGCGACCTCATGAACCTGTCGATCTCGTTCGATCACCGCGTCGTCGACGGGTTCGACGCCGCGCAGTTCGTGGGCGAGATCAAGCGCCAGCTCGAGGCGCCCGCGACGCTCGACGACAAGTCGATCTGAACAATGGCAACGCGCCGGACGACGAAGAACGCACCGTCAAGCCCTGCCCCGGGCGGGGGCGCGGCCGCGCAGCCGACGTCGCGCCACGTCCGCGCGGGGCTGGGCGACCCCGCGATGACCGAGGTCCTGGCCTGGACCGACGAGGCGTACGCCCGCGCGACGGCGATCATCGATCGCGCCGAGGCGGTGCGCGAGCTGGACACGCCCGGTTTGCACCAGGCCTATTTGGCCATGCTGCAGATGCGCGCGCTGGACGCGGCCGCCGAGCGGCTGGTCGCCGACGGCACCATCGGATCGTACGTCTCGACGAAGGGGGTCGAGGCGGCCGTCGCGGGGGCCATCGCGGCGCTGCGAGCAGACGACATGGTCGTCGCCAACCGGCGCAGTGGCACGGCGGCGCTGGTCCGCGGCCTTCCCGTTGCCGCGTTCGCCGCCCAGTTACTGGGCAACGCGCACGACCTGGCGCGCGGGCGGCGCCTGCCCGGCTGCCCGGCCATTCCCCGGGCGCTGAACGTCGTTCCCGGCTCGTCCCACGCCGGCACGCAGCTGCCGCACGCCGCGGGAATTGCGTGGGCGGCCAAGATGCAACGCAAGCCGACGGTGGCGCTGGCCTTCCTGGACCCCCAGGAGGTCGACGCGGAGGACTTCCACACCGGCGTCAATTTCGCGGGCGCATTCCATCTGCCCGTCGTGTTCGTCTGCCTGAGCGACCGCCTCGATTCGCCCATGAAGACGGCGGAGACCGTGGCTGTTCGGGCGCTGGCGTACGGCATCGCCGGGTCGCGCGTCGACGGCACGGACCTGGTCGCGGTCTGGGCGCACGTGCGCGCGGCAGCCGAACGCGCCCGGCGCGGCGAGGGCGCCACCCTGGTGGAAGCCGTGATCGAACCCGGCCAGAACGCGCTGGCGATCAGCGGCGCCCGGCTGGCGGCAGCCCAGATCATCGACGCACGCGCCGCGTCCGAGCTGCAGGCGTCTGTCCAGAAGGACATCGCCGCGGCCCTCGAGACCGAACGCCGCGTCGGGCCGCCGCCGCTGTCCGGCATCATCGAGGGTGTCACAGCCCAGCCCAGCGCTGCCCTGCGCGAAGAGCTGGACCAGCTGACCAAGGCGCGGCGCAAGGCCTGACCATGGCCGCTGTCCGCCGCGTCCTGATCGCCGGTGCCGGAATCGGCGGCCTGGCGGCAGCCGCGGCCCTCCGCAAGGTCGGGATCGAGGCCGAGGTTTACGAACAAGCCGACGAAGTGCGCGAGGTTGGCGCCGGCGTCGGTCTGTGGGCGAACGCGCTCGGCAGCCTGGACCAGCTGGGGGCGGGCGACGAAATCCGCGCGGCGACGATGCCGTTGCGAATCTTCACGACCGCCCGACCGGACGGGCGGGTCATCCGGACGATTCGCCTGGATGATCTGGGACCCGAGTTTGCCGAATCCGTTTGCCGCGTCGTCCCGCGCCCCGTGCTGCTGGCGGCGCTGGCCCGCCTGGTGGCCCCCGAGCACGTTCACACCGGCAGTCGGGTCGTGGCCGCCGAGAGCGCGGGCGCGGCGGTGCACGTCCGGATGGTGAACGGCTGGACGCAGGAAGCAGACCTGCTGATCGGCGCCGATGGCCTCCATTCGATGGTTCGCTCGCTGGTCGTCGGGCGCGACAAGATCCGGTACGCCGGCCAGACCTGCTTTCGCGGACTGGCGACCCTGGCGTCGCCCAACGCGCGGGAGATGCGCGAGATCAACGGCGCCGGCCAGCGCGCGTCCGTGTGCCCGATCGACGCGCGCAATGTCTACTGGTGGGCGGCGTTCAACGCACCGCTGAACGACATCATCCCGCCCGAGCGCCGCAAGGCCCTGCTGCTCGAGCGTTTCGCCGACTGGCCCTTCGCGCTGCCCGAAGCGATCGCCGCGACTCAAGACGGGGGCATCTTGCAAAACGACCTGGTCGACCGCCCGCCGGCCCGCCGGTACGCGCGCGGGCGGCTGGCGCTGCTGGGCGACGCGGCCCATCCCACGACCCCGAATCTGGGGCAGGGCGCGAACATGGCCATCGACGACGCCATCGCGCTGGCGCGCGCGCTGCGCGACGAATCGTCGTTGCCGGCGGCGCTGGCCCGCTACGAACGCGACCGGATGGAGCGGACGCGCCTCATCGTCAAGCGCAGCTGGTCGTACGGGCGCCCCTATCGCTGGACGTCGCGTCCGGCGATGCGGCTGCGCGAATCGATGATCCGCCGAACGCCGATGCGCTTGGTGACGGACCTCTTACGCTGGCAGACGCTGGAGAGCGTCGGCCCCCTTTGAGGCGTTGCCGATCGGCGGTGTTCCGGTATAAGCCTCCCGCATGGCTGATCAGAAGACGCGCGTCGACGTGGTGGTGATCGGCTCGGGCCCGGGCGGCTACGTGGCGGGCATCCGGCTGGCGCAGCTCGGCAAGAAGACGATCGTCGTCGAGAAGGACAAGGCGGGCGGCATCTGCCTGAACGTCGGCTGCATCCCGTCGAAGGCGTTGATCAACGCCGCCAAGACCTACGACAAGCTGCGCCACGGCGCGAAGATCGGCATCCTGGCCGACAACTTCCGCGTCGACATGGGGACGATGCAGTCGTGGAAGGGCGAGGTCGTCTCGAAGCTGACCGGCGGCGTGAAGTCGCTGCTGAAGTCGAACGGCGCCGAGTTCCGGGCGGGGACGGCGCGCGTGACATCCGCGCGCACCGTCGAGATCACCGATGCGTCCGGCAAGACCACCGTCGAGGCGGACCACATCGTGGTCGCGACCGGCTCGCGTCCCATCGAGATCCCGGGCTTCAAGTTCGACGGCAACCGCATCGTCGATTCGACGGGGGCCCTGGACTTCAATCCGGTGCCTGAGCGGTTCGTCGTCATCGGCGGCGGCTACATCGGCATCGAGATCGGCACGCTCTACGCCAAGCTGGGCTCGAAGGTGACGGTCCTGGAAGCGCTGCCGGCCATCCTGCCCGGCAACGACCCCGAGATCGTCACGCTGGTCGCGCGCAAGCTGAAGGCCCTGGGCGTCGAGGTGCTGACCGGCGCCAAGGCCAAGGGGTGGACCGAGAAGAACGGCCGCGCCGTGGTGACGGCCGACGTCGCTGGCAAGGACGTCACCGTCGAGGCCGACAAGGTGCTGGTTGCCGTCGGGCGCCGCCCGAACTCGGAGGGGCTGGGGCTGGAAGAGCTGGGCGTGAAGATCGAGCGCGGCTTCGTCCCCGTCGACCGGCAGCTGCGCACGAACGTCCCCGGCATCTACGCCATCGGCGACGTCGCGGGGCAGCCGATGCTGGCGCACAAGGCGTCGCACGAGGCCGAGGTGGTCGCCGAGGTGATCGCCGGCCACGCGGCCGAGATGGACGTGCGCTGCATCCCGGCCGTCATCTTCAGCGACCCCGAAGTGGCGACGGCCGGCCTGACGGCCGAGGAGGCCAAGCAGCGCGGCCGCAACGTCAAGGTCGGCAAGTTTCCGTTCGCCGCGCTGGGGCGTGCCATCGCCAACGCGGACACCGACGGGTTCGTCAAGGTGGTCATGGACGCCGCCAGCCATGAGGTCCTGGGCATTCAGGTCGTTGGCAACGGTGCCTCCGACATCATCGCGGAGGCCGCGCTGGCCATCGAGATGGGTGCGCTGGCCGACGACATCAGCCTGACCATCCACGCCCACCCCACGCTGCCCGAGGCCATCATGGAGGCGGCGAAGGCAGCCATGGGCGAAGCGATCCATATTCTGAACCGGTGACTCAATACGCAGCGCACGTCCTGGACCTCGGCACCCGCGAGTACGGCGAGGTCTATGCGCTGCAGCGCGAGCTGGTGGCAAAGCGGCAACGCGACGAGATCGCGGACACCCTGGTGCTGGTCGAGCACCCGGACGTCATCACCACCGGACGTAGCGCGCACCGCGAGAATCTGCTGGCGACCGCCGACATCCCGCTGTTCGACATCGAGCGCGGTGGCGACGTCACCTACCACGGCCCCGGCCAGCTGGTCGGGTACCCGATCTTCCAGCTGCGCGAGAGCGAACGCGACTTGCACCGCTACCTGCGCAACATGGAAGAGGCGCTGATCCAGGCCGTCGCGCGCTTCGGGGTGGCGGGGGACCGGAAGGCGGGGTGGACAGGCGTCTGGACCGTCGGTGGTGCCCGCAAGCTGGCGTCCATCGGCATAGCCGTCAAGCGCTGGGTCACGATGCACGGGTTCGCGCTGAACGTGTCGACGGACCTGGCCCGGTTCGGCGCGATCAACCCCTGCGGGCTGGACGCGTCCGTGATGGCGTCCGTCTCGGCCGAGCTGGGACGGCCCGTCCCGATGGCCGACATGAAGGCCGCCGTGCGCGACACCTTCGCCGACGTGTTCGGCCGCCGGTTCGACTAGGGTCGCCTACCCGGCGCAGCCGCCGTCGGCTGTACCAGCGGTGGCGGCACTCATGAAGGTGCCGCTGGCGGGCGCAGCCATGAGCCGCCCAAAACCGTCGGGCGCCCCGGTGTCGACGGTCAAGGTGACGGGGACGCCGGCCGGCCACCCGCCGGTGCAGGTGGCGGTCACATAGACGATCGTCGGGTCGCTGGCGTTGGCCACGACGGCGACCGGCAGCGCGCCTGCCGGCGTCGACGCGTGAATGAAGGGGGACACCGCATCGGCGGCCACCCGGTTTGAAAACGCGATCGGCATCATGTAGCTGGCGGGGACCACGCCGCCGGCATCGGAGTCCGACGGGACGCGCACCGTGGCCGTCAGCGGTCCGGTCGTGACGGCGATCTGGGCCGGCCCGGTGAATGGCTGGTTGTTGGCGCCAATCAGCAGCGTGTTGTCGAGCGCGAACGTGATCACGTCGCCCGACGGCATTCCCACGCTGGCGGGCCGCACGAACGCGTACGACGACGCGCCGCCGTAAAAAGGCTCGCTGTTGTAGAGGACCGTCGCCGGGAAGCTGGTGTCGGCAGTTTGTTCGGGCCAGGACACGCGGATGGGGGGCGTGGGCGCGTCCTCGATCTTCGCGCCATTCATCCGCTGATCGAAGACGAAGTCGACCTGCTGGACGGCGGGCGGCGCGATCACGGCCAGGCCGCCGTCGGGCTGCGAATTGGTCCAGACCAGCGTCCGCTGGCCGCCCGCGACCCAGACGACCTTCAGCAGCGCGGGTGGTGTCTGCGGGCCGCTGGCGCTGGAGCACCCGACGACTGCCCACGCCGCCGCCAGCAGCCACGTCCTCGTGCAGCGCATGACGGCTTTTATCACGCGCCCGCTGGACTATGTTCTGGACGTGGCGCTCCCCCCGATCGAGATCGCCGACCCGACCGACCCGCGGCTGGGCGGCTACCGCGTGCTCAAAGAGCGCACCGTCATCGAGGGTGGGCGCTTCGTCGCCGAGAGCGAGCGGGTGGTGCGGCGTCTGGTCGGTAGCGGCCTCGAGATCGAGTCCGTGCTGCTGACCGCACCGCGGCTGGCGACGCTGGCCGACGCGCTGGCCGGACCGTTCCCGGTCTACCTGGCGTCGCAGGCGGTGCTGGACGGCGTCGCCGGGTTCCACGTCCACCGCGGTTGCCTGGCGCTGGGACGTCGTCCGCCGGCGGCCGCGATCCCCGCCGGTGCACGCACCGTCGTCGCGCTGGAGGACCTGACCGACGTCGACAACCTGGGCGCGATCGCGCGCCATGCGGCGGCATTCGGGGCGGACGCGCTGTTCCTGAGCCCCCGTTGCGCCGACCCGTTCTACCGGAAGGCGATCCGCGTCTCGTTGGGTGCGGTGTTCACGCTGCCCATCGTGCGCGCGGCGCGCTGGCCGGAAGACCTGTTCGCCCTGCGCGACGGAGGTCTGGCGGTGGTCGGCGCGGTGCTGGACGGCGACGCCTTGCCGCTGGATCGGTTCCCGCGGCCGCCCCGGGCGGTGCTGCTGTTCGGCGCCGAGGGACCCGGGCTGTCCCCACCGGCACGCGGCGCCTGCGACCACCGGGTCACCATCCCGATGGCGGCGGGCGCCGACTCGCTGAACGTCGCGACCGCCGCCGCGCTGTTTCTCTACGCCTTGCGCTGATTCAGGCCCGACCAGCTCACGAACAGCTTGCGCGTTTCGGGCTGGCAGGTCGGACAGAAGCAGGCGTCCCCGTCGCCCACGCGCACCGCGCGAATGGTCGTCCCGCAGACGAGGCACGGCTTGCCGTCGCGACCGCGGACCTTCAGGAAGTCGCGCACCTTCACTTCGGGCGGCTCGTTGCGGCGGCGGATTTCGGCGATCGCCTCGGTCAGCACGCGTCCGATCGCGCCGTAAAGCGCGTCGACGGCGGCCGGCTCCAGCTTGCGGCAGAACGTCTTGGGGTGGATGCCGGCGGCGAACAGGATCTCGTCGGCGTAGGCGTTGCCGATCGAGGCCAGCGCGCGCTTGTCCATCAGGAACGGGCGCACCTGATCGCGCCGCTTGGCGAAGATCTTCCCGAACGCCTCGCGCGTGAAGGCCGGCGACAGCAGCTCGACGCCCAGCTGGCCGTAAACCGGGATCGCTCCCTCGTCCGCCGGCCGGGTCACGTAGACCTTGCCCATCCGCTTTTCGTCCAGGTACTGCAGCTCGGGTGCGTCGCCAAAGGCGAGCGCCAGCCCCAGCGCGCGCGGGTCCTTCTTGCGCTCGGTCGCCGGCAGCGGCGGGACCAGCTTGTAGCGCCCGACCAGCATCGCGTTGATGACGATCACCAGGTCGGCACCCAGATCGAATCGTAGAAAATGCCCGCGCCGGGCGACCCTTTCCAGGGTGCGCCCCACCAGCACGGCGGGGAAGGGGTCGCGCACCATGAGCCGCAGCACCGTCGGGTCGCCGGTCCGGGCGTCCGTGATCGCCTTGCCGGCGAGGGCGCCGTTCAGAACCTCTTCCACATGGACCAGATCGGGCAGCTCGGGCATCGGATGCCCCAAGTCTGGCATTCGAAACGGCCTGGATTCAAACTCCGGTCATGCCGTTCCCGATGCTGATCATCGTCATCCTCGTTTCAGTCGGATCGATCGTCTGGCTCGGCTTCCAGGTCCGCACGCTGCGACGCAAAAAAAGAAACCTGATCCACTGGGAAAAAGACGAGCCGCTCGAGGGCGTCGGCGACTGGGATTGATAGGTAAGTAAGCCTTTCCCGCGTTTCGCGGCCCCGCCCAGGAAAGAATCCGGGCCCGGGGCGTTGGTTCGATGGCGCGACGGGCGCGCCGGCAGTTGGGGGGACGAGGAGGAGAGGCATGACGACGACAGGCGTTACGGTGCGGCCGCGCGCGGCCACGGCAACGGCGGCGTTCCAGCTCGCGGCGGTGCGGGAGACGGACTTCCTGCTGTGGGCCCCCTCGGGCCAGGCGGCGCCCACCTTGGTCATCGGGGCCTACACGGCGGGCGGCGGATTCGACGTCGCGACGTGCCGGACGTTCGTGTTGCGCCCGGCCGCGGACGGCCTCTGGCAGCTTCCGGCGACGGAGTGCCGTTTGCCGGACGGCGTCTATGGGTACTGGTTCCAGGTGACCGACCACGCGACGCCCAACGGCGGCTCCGTCCTGGTGACGGATCCCATGGCTTTCGCGGTCGACCGCGCGAATCCCGCGCCTCCGCCGCGCAGCAACGACGGCCGGACCATCGGCGCGCCGGCCGCCGTGGTGCGGATACAGAACGGGCGTTTGGGCCCCAGCGACCCCGTCGCGGCCGCTCTGTCGGTCGACGCGGACCACTACCGGGACGACCTGCCCTCGAATAACCAGATGGTCGTCTACGAGTTGCCGACCCGCTGGGTGAAGTCCGGGCAGGGGCAGGTGAACAGCGCCCAGCAGGTGGGCGTGGGGACGTTTCAGGACGTTCTCGCGCTGATCTCGTCCAGCGACGATTCACCGCACTTCGGCACGTCGGTCGCGCTCGCAAACCGCGAGCATCTCGTCGAGCTGGGCGTCAACGCGCTGGAGCTCCTCCCGCCGGCAGACAGCCCGCAGTCTCTCGAGTGGGGCTATGGAACCGCCAACTACTTCGCGGCCGATTTCGACCTGGGGCACCGCGAGGGGCAGCTTCGGTCAGAGGCGACCGCGGCGCTTCGCGAGCTGATCGTCGCTTGCCACCAGCATCAGGTGCGCTTCATCCAGGACGTCGTCATGGCCTTTGCGGTCGAGCACCCGTACCTGGCCGTCGACCCGAACGATTTCTTTCGCGGCAACTCCCGGTTCGGGGGGCAGCTCTGGAACTACCACGACCGCGAAGTGACGACCTTCGACCCGACGATCGGTGCCGAGCAGCGGATCTTCGCGCCCCGGGCCTACATGCTCGCGTGCGTCGCTCACTGGCTGACCTTCTTCCACGTCGATGGGGTCCGGCTGGACGATGTCGAGGACATCGGCGATTGGAACTTCATCGCCGCGTACAGCGCCGCCGCGCGCGCCACCTGGCGGGGGCTCGGAGGGTCCGACGACAAGTTCTGGGTCGTCGGCGAGGAGTTGGATCGCGACCAGGCCAACAAGCTGGTGGCCTCTGGGCGTACCGACGCGTCCTGGGACGAGACGTTCAAACGCTACGTCCGCCAGCTCTGCATCGGGCAGCTTCCCGACGGCCGCGACCTGGGCAGCGCTGTCGCGTTCATGCTCGATTGCCGCCAGCGCGGCTTCGGCGACGGCGCGCAGGTCGTCAACTACATCGGCTCGCACGACCTCACGAACGATTCATTCAGCGATCGCTTTTACAGCTGGCTGGATGATCGGGGCGTCATCCTGAAGGATCGCCCCATCCGCCTGGCGTTCGCGTGCTTGCTGACCGCCGTCGGGATTCCCATGATCCTGGCCGGTGACGAGTTCGCGGACCAGCGTGACATCGCGATCCAGGAGAGCACCGGTCGGAACAAGCAGATCGATCCAGTGAATTACGATCGTTTCGCCGACGGCTGGCGCCGCGAGCTGTTCGCGTACGTCGCCCGCCTGGTGAAGCTCCGTGCCGCCGCGCCCGCCCTGGGGCGCAACGAATGCCAGTTGATTCACGTCGATACGACCGACGGCCGTCGTATCGCGGTTTGGCAGCGCGGCGTGACACCCGATCTGGTCGTGGTGGTGGCCAACTTCTCCGACTTTGTTTCAGAGGGCGGCGTGGCCGGCACTTACGTCGTGCCGAACTGGCCAACCGACATCGGGAACCGGTCCTGGTTCGAGGTCTCGCAGAACGACGTTCCGCGCGTTGCCCCCGATGCGGGGCGGGAGCCGCTCTTCCCCTGGGAGGCGAAGGTGTACGTCGCCCGTCTCCCCTGAGCGCAGGCGGTCAGATCTTGTCGCGCAGGAACTCGATGTAATACGCGGCGTCGCGGCGTTCTTCGAGGTCGCCGCGGTCGACGGCCTCCTCGCACAGCTTGCGGAGATCGCCGATGCGCTTCGACGGGGGCAGGCCGAAGGTCTCCATGATCGCGTTGCCAAGCCCCGGGGGCAGGGGGGGGACGCGGGCGTCGAGCTCGCGGATGGCCAGGATTCGGTGCCGCAGCGCCTCGACGTTCCGGATTGCCTCCTGACGGCGGCCCGGACGGCGCGACGTGACGTCGGCGCACGACAGCTCGAGCAGATCTTCCAGGTGCTCGCCCATCTCCTTGTCGAACCGGCGCACGGCGGCGTCGGTCCAGCCGGGCTCATACGCGTTGGCGCGCAGATGGTTCAACACCAGAAAACGAATGTCGCGCCGCTCGCCCTTGTCGAATCCCAGGCGGCGCGCGATCGGGTCCCACATGCGCGCGCCGACCTCGGCGTGACGGTGAAAGGTGACGCGGCCGTCGGGCAGCATCACGCGCGTGGGCACCTTGCCGATGTCGTGCAGCAGCGCCGCCCAGCGCACCACCGGGTTCTCCACCGACTGCACGACGACCTGCTTCGTGTGCTCCCAGACGTCCTTGTGGCGCCGGCCGCCCTCCTGCGAAAAATCGACCGTCGCTTCCAGCTCGGGCAGCACGACGCCCAGCACGCCCGACTCGTGCATCCACTGCAGGCCGACGTCGAGGGAACGCGACATGATCACCGTCTGCACGGCGGCGCGCAGCTTGTCGGCGTCGAGGTGCGCCAGCAGCGGGGCCGCGCTCCGGGCCGCAGAGGTGATCTCGGGCGGCGGCGGCGGCGACCCCTGGGCCACCGCCACGGCAACATCCAGCAGCGCCACCGGAGAATCGTGGGCGGCGCCGGCTATCAAGCCGCGCGACACGTCGAACCGTCCTGGGAAAATCCTGCCGAACGTCCTACGACGTGATCTTCTTCTTGTCCTGATCGCGCTTGCGCGCCAGGTGGTCGATGATCGGCTGCGCCTGCTTCACTCGGCCGGCGATCGACTTGTCGCTGATCGGGTAGAGCGTCCCGAACTTCAGCCCCTCGTCGTAGAGGAACGTGCCGACCTCTTCGTCGTCGACGAACTGGGACACCTTCTTCTTCGAGTAGACGCCCTTCTGGAAGGAGCCCCACCGGCTGTCCAGCCAGTCGACGATGTCGGCGCCCAGGACGCCGCGGAAGAGGGCCAGCTCTTCGTCGAAGCGCGCGAAATCCTCGGCGAAGCGGTCGCGGAAGGCCGGCGCGCCTTCGCCGCCGTCAGCGACCACCTTCGCTGCGGCGAGCCGCAGCTGGACGACGTCCTCGGCGAAACGCAGCGGCGCTTCGACGTTGCCGTCCTTCGGTGTGATCACGTGAACGACCGTGCCAGCCGCCATCTCGCGCACGGAGCGTTCGAGATCGGGGTCTGCCACGGCCTCCAGCAGGATTTTGAGGTCGAAGGGCAGAGAGACGAGGGCCTTCGACATCGTCTCCAGAAAGTTACGCTCCTTGTTATCCATTGCGAAAGGGTCAGAGAAGTACGACCCCCACCCACCTGTCAAGAAGTATAGCCCGGAAGCCCGCCGTGGCGGGAGTCACGGAACCCAACATTTCATGCCGGGAGGGTCGCCAGGGCGACGTCCAGGGCCGCCGCAGCCGACCCGCGGAACCCGTCCAGTGGACCGGGGGGAAGCTCGAGCGTGAGGACCGGCAGCCCCTGGTCCAGCCCGAGCCACGACCCGAAAGACCCCGGCGTCGGGTAGCCGATGTCCGCGCGGGCGGGCCACCCACAGGCCCGGGCGACCGCTTCAGCCCAGCCGGCCGCAGGGCCGTCGTAGTTCACGCACGCGAACGGCGCGTGCAGGGCCAGCGCGCCCCGCGGCGGTTCTTGGGCGATGACCGCGGCGACCGCCCGGGTCTCCGGCTCCGACAGCGGGGCCGGGCCCGGGAAGTAGCCGGGTGCGTGGTCCGTGCGGAACGACCGCGCCGGAAAGTTCCGGTTGAGGTCGACGTCCCGGGCCGAGTTCTTGCGCCCCGCCGCCAGCCCGTCGGGGTTCACGGCCGGCAAGAGCCAGAACGGCGCCGGTTGATCACCACGAAGACGCGCCAGCAGGTCCAGCAGCGCGTCGACGCTGGCCGGCTCGTCGCCGTGGATCCCGCCCATCACCAGCAGCGGCGGGCCCGAGCCCCCGAACCGGCGCGCGACGATGGGGCGCCCTTCGGTCGAGCGGCCGATCTCGTCGAATCCCAACGCAGCCAGGGCCGCCTCACGTTCACCGGGAGCTTTGGGCAACACTGGACCACATTTCACGCCCCGGCTAACGTCCGCGCAATGGCGCTCACGCTTCGCGAGCTGAAGTCCGAGGCCAGCAACCTCGCCCGTGCCGGGCAGGTCCCCGCCGCCCTGGCCGCCCACGAGAAGATGCTGGCGTCGAATCCGCTCGACGGAGACAGCCGCCGCAAGATCGCCGACCTGCTGTGGCAGCTGGGCGATCGAGAAGGCGCCGTGCAGGTGTATCGAAGCTGCGCGCTGCACGACGCCCGGGCGGGGCACCTGCTGCCCGCCCTCATCGGCTGCAAGGTGCTGGAAGCGGTGGGGCAGCGAACCGACGACATCGTCGCGCTCATCGCCCAAAACTACGCGCACGGCTCGGCGGCGCTGGGGAAGTTCGCGGCGCGGCAGGCCCCCGTCGACCTGGACGCGCCCGTCGAACCTCCCGCGCCGGCCGCGGCCACCGACATCCCCAAGCTGGCCCAGCGCGCCCGGGCGCGGGCCCTGGACCTATCGGTTTTCATCCAGTACCCGGGACACGTTCTGCCGGTTCCGTTCTTCTCCGAGCTGCCTGCCGAGCTGTTCGCCGCCGCCATGAGTAAGCTGCGCCTGGTCCGCGCCACCGACGGGCAGGTGATCTTTCGCGAGGGGCAGCCGGGCGACGCGTTTTACTTCGTGGCCGCTGGCGAGCTGCGCGTCGTCGGGCACGACCCACGCGGCCAGCCCGTGGAGCGCGCGCGCCTGCACGAGGGGGCGCTGTTCGGCGAGGTCGCGCTCCTGACCGCCGAGCCGCGTACGGCGACCGTCCAGGCCGTCGGCGAGGCGGACTTGATCGAGGTCGGTCGCGCGGCCGTCGCGGAGCTGGTGGCCGCCGTGCCGGCGCTGGGCCAGCGGCTGGAACAGTTCGCGCGCGAGCGCCTGCTGAAGAACCTGCTGGCGACGTCACCCCTGTTCAAACCCTTCGATCACCAGCAGCAGATGGATCTGATCCGCCGCTTCGAGGGCGTCGACGTCGCCGCCGGCACCCCCGTCATTCGCGAGGGTGAGCCGGGGCAGGGGCTCTTCGTCATCTTGATGGGCAGCGTCGAGGTGCTGCGCGGCGGGCAACCGCTGGCGCGGCTGGGAGCAGGCGACCTCTTCGGCGAGATGGCGCTGCTGCACGACGGACCCACGAACGCGACCGTGCGCACGCTGGGGCCGACCAGCCTGCTGTTCCTGGGGCGGGATTACTTCCGGCGGCTCGTGGGCGCGTTGCCGGCGCTGCGGAAGTACTTCGAAGAGCTCGCAAAAGCCCGGGCCGGCGCCACCGGGTGACGTTGCAGCGATGGGGGGCGGGTCATAGACTCCAAGGCGTCATGAAGATCTTGCGCCGTGCGCTGAGCTTCCTCCTGCTGCTGGTCGCGCTGACGGCTGCGCTGGGCGGGCCGGCCCTGGCCGGGCCTCGGTCCGGCAGCAGCTTCGGCGGCCGGCTGGGCTTCCGTTCGGGCGGCGGCATGTCGTCGCCCAGTTACTCGGGCGGCGGCTACCGCTCGCCGGGTTACGGCTCCGGGTACGGCTACGGCGGTGGCTCGCACTTCTTCTTCTTCCCTGGCTTCGGCTATGGGCTGGGCGGCGGCATGATGGGCCCGCTGCTGGGCGTCCTGGTCGTGGGCTTGGCGGTCGTGTCGATCGCCCGCGCCGTGCGCGCCAGTCGCCGCATGGGCGCGCCGGACGCCGGCTACGGTGACGACGACGGACAGGTCGTCGCGATGCCCGGCCGCGCCTACCTGTACCGGCTTCAGCTGGCGCTCGGACGGTCGGCGCGCGGCATCCAGGACCGGCTGGCCGACTTCGCCGCTCACGGTGAC
Source organism: Polyangia bacterium (assembly GCA_045802645.1). Lineage (GTDB taxonomy): Bacteria > Myxococcota_A > Polyangia > Fen-1088 > Fen-1088 > JADGRB01. The sequence continues at coordinate 9,220 of JBJMQQ010000288.1, read as the reverse complement.
ACGTCGACCGAGGCGGGGCTGGCCGCGCTGCTGCAGCAGACCGCCCTCGAGCTGCTCCGCGAAAAGGACGCCGTCCGCTACGTGGGCGGCGACGCGCGCGGTCCCATGAGCATGACCAACGCCGAGACGGCCATGAACGGGATCGCTCTGGGCGAGCGGAGCCGATTTCAGGTCGAGCGGGTGCGCGGCACCGATGGACGTCTCGTGCGGTCCGACGCCCCGGCCGAGGAGGGCAAGGAGGCTCTGGAGCTGGTCGTGGTCACGCTGCTGGCGGCCACCCGGACACCGCTTTCGAACTTCGACCTCCCCAGCTCGCCCGAGGAGCTGGCCGCCGTCCTGTCGGAGCTGGGCGGCGTTTCCCCGGACGCGATTTTGGGGTTGGAGGTCATCTGGACCCCCGCGGACCCGAACGACTCGATGACCGAGACCGACGTGATGACGACCTACCCGGATCTGCGGAGCCTTTGACGCGATGCTCGCCGGCGTCCGGTGAAGCGCGCCGCGTCGGGTCAGGCATTGACTCCGGACGCGGCCGGCGGATACAGTCGAAAGGCCCGCTGATTTCGAGGGTCTCGCGTGTTGAAGCTCAGCATCGAAGACGATGAGGGGAAGACGACAGTCGTCCCGCTCACACGCGACGAGATGACGGTCGGACGTCAGGAAGGGAACACGATCCGTCTGACCGAGCGCAACGTGTCACGCCGGCACGCGCGCCTCTCACGGCAGAACGGGGCCCTCTGCATCGAGGACCTCTCCAGCTTTACCGGTGTCCGGGTCAACGGCACGAAGATCGTCTCGCCGACGCCGCTGCGCGAGGGGGACGAGGTGCAGATCGGCGACTACCGCATCACGCTGCGGGGCGACCGCCCGCCGGTCACCGATCGACCGACGATGCCCACGATGCCAGTCGTGAACGGGCCGATTGGCTCCGTCGGCGGCGCCGTCGCCATCCCGACCCGCGCGTCCGTCGCTGCGATGGCGGCGCAACCGGCGTCCGACGTCGCGAATGCCGCCGTTCCAGCGCCGCGCTCGCGCACGAAGACGTCCCCGCCGCAGCCGATGACGGCGATGCCGCCGGCCGCACCAGCCGTCAGTGCCGCCGCGCCAGCCGTCAGTGCCGCCGCGCCTGCCGCAGCGGCCGCAGCGGCGGCGCCAGCTCCGCCTGTTGGTGAGGCGGTGGTGCAGGCGGTCGAGGCGCAGCCGACGATTCCCTTGCGCGCTTTGACGGACCAGGGGCTGGAGCCGGGGGCGGACGCCGGACCGCCTGCGCGCCTGGTCGTGATGACGACCGACCTCGCCGGTCTCGAGCTGGCGCTGGACAAGGCGTCGCTGGTCATCGGGCGCACCGACGAGAACGACGTCGTCCTGAACCACCGGTCGATCTCGCGGCACCACGCCAAGCTGGTACGCGACGGCGATCGCTACACGATCGTCGACCTGCAGAGCGCGAACGGCGTGCGCGTCAACGGCGAGGACTACGAGCGCATCGAGCTGAATCCCGGCGACGTGCTGGAGCTGGGGCACGTCAAGCTGCGGTTCGTCGGCCCCCAGGAGCAGTTCGTGTTCGACGGCCGCGCGGCAGCGGCCCCGCGTCGCGCGCCTGGCTCGCTGCTGGCGATGGGCGGGGGCGCGCTGGCAGCCGTCGCCGTCGTCGCGCTGCTCTGGCACCGTGGGGGGCACCGGGCCGCGGAGGTTGCCCCGGGACCCGTGGTTGCCGCCACGCCGGTCGCGCCACCGCCGGAGCCGGCGGCGGCCCCGCCAACCCCCGCTGAGCCGCCGCCACCTGCTGCGCCTGCCGCCCCGCCGACACCCGCCGGGCTGCTGGCCGCCGCCAAGGAAGCCGCGTCGGCGGAGGACTGGGAGGCTGCGGAGACGGCGCTGGTCAAGATCAACGGCGCGGGCGCGGACGCGGCTGTTCGTCGCGAGGCCGCCGCGCTGACCCGCAAGGTCGAGACCGAACGTCAGGGCGCCGCTCTGTTCGCGCGGTTCGACGCGGCGGCGAACGAAAAGAATTACGCGGCGGCGGTGGCCGGGTACGCCGAGATCCCGGGAGACAGCCTTTACAAGAAGCGCGCCCGCCCCCGGTACGAAGAGGCTCGGGCGCTGGTGATCGCGCAGCACATGACGGCGGCCGAGGCTGCCCGCGCCGAAGGGCGCTGCGCCGACGTTCGTGTCGAGGCGGGGCAGGTGCTGCGGCTCGATCCGAAGAATCTGCTGATCCGGGACCTGTCCAGGTTGTGCCGCGCGCGCCCCGACCTGGCGGCCGCGGCCGTCGCTCGCCCGGTGCGGACGCGTCAGGTTTCGACGCTCACGGCCGGCGACCGCGGCGAGACGACGCGCCGACCCGAGGCGGGCAAGAGCGACGGCGCCGAACCGGCTGCAAAGGGCGAGACCGGCGATGCCGACGATGCGGAGACGCTGATGAAGCAGGCGCGCGAGGCGTGGCTGCGGCAGCAGTGCGGCGCCGCCATGGATCTGTCACGCCGCGCGCTGAAGGCCAAGCCCGGCTGGACCGACGCGTACCAGATCCTGGCGGTCTGCTCCTGTTCGCTGAAGGACGCCGACGCCGCCGAGCACGCTTACGCCCGCCTCGACGACCGCAACCGCAGCCTGGTCCACGCCGTCTGCCAGAAAAACGGCATCAGCGTGGGGCAGTAGCCGCGGAAAAAAAGGGCCTCCCGGCATCCGGCCCCCTGAGTCAGAGGGCGAGCGTGAGCGTGAGCGTGAGCGTGAGCGTGTTCGAGGGTGGCCCGCGTTTAGCGGCCTTCCGGCTGGCGCAGCCGGGCGTCACCAGGTTTCTCAGGTGCAGCTCGCTCTGCGCTTCGCCCCCGGTAACACGCCTCACGCCTCCCGCGCACCTCCCTCGAACACGAACTCGAACTCGCTCACGCCCACGCTCGCCTCCGAAGCCCGAGGTCCGAGGCCTTCCCTTTCCCTCAGGCTTTCTTCGCGAGCTCGGCGTACGTCTTGTCCGCGGGGGCGGCGGTCTCGACGGGCAGGTCCGACGCGGCCCAGCCGGCGCAGCTGACGCGGCCCATGCCGTCCTGTTCGCCGTGGAACCCGCCCCGCATGTCCACGACGCTCGTGTAGCCAGCGGCCTCCAGCAGGGCCGCTGCCTGCAGGGATCGCCCGCCGGCCTTGCACCCCACGACCAGCTTCGTGTCGCGCGGGTAGACGGCTTCGACCACCTTCTGGAAGTCGGCGTTGGGCAACATCCGGCCGCCGCTGAAGTGCAGCAGCGGCACGTTCGCCGCGCCCGGCGGGTGGCCGGAATCGAACTCGGGGATCGAGCGCACGTCCAGGTAGGTCCACCCGTCCGCCAGCAGCGCCGCCGCCTCGGGGGGAGTCACTCGTTTGACCATGGAGGCGGTGTTACCACAATATGGTTGCAGAGCCATGGCCAAACCCCCTCACCTGCGGGTCGTTGCCGCCGTCGTTGGGCGCAACGAGCGGTACCTCATTACGCAGCGTCGTCCCACCGCGGTTCTACCGGGGCTCTGGGAGTTTCCCGGGGGACGGGTCGAGGAAGGGGAATCCGACGCAGAGGCTCTACGCCGCGAGGTCCGGGAGCGCGTCGGCGTCGACGTGACGGTGGGGGCTTCCATCGGCCGCCGCACGCACGATTACGACGGCTATTCCGTGGACCTGGCGCTGTACCAGGCTGAGATCGTCGGTGCGGCCGAGCCCAAGGCTCTCCGCGTCGCGGACTGCCGCTGGGTCGCGTCCAGCGAGTTCGAGAACTACCGATTCCCGGCGGCCGACCAGGCGACCATGGACCTGCTGCTCGGCATCAAGCGGTAGCTCCTCAAACACGCGCGGCTGCCAGCCGATGAATGAGGCGGGGCACCCTGTCAGGTGTGCCCGGCCGCATGTCCTCGTCAACCGCCACGCCTGCGCCGTCCCCCAGCGTCATCCTGGAGCGCGGCCAGGCGATCAACCGCTTCGTCGTGCTTGGATTGGTCGGGCGCGGCGGCATGGGGGAGGTCTACGCCGCCTACGACCCGGAGCTCGATCGCAAGATCGCGATCAAGCTGCTGCGCACGCGCGACGCCGCGGAGGCCAAGTCCAGGCTGCTGCGCGAGGCGCAGGCGATTGCCAAGCTGCAGCACCCGAACGTCGTCGTCGTGTACGACGTCGGCACCCACGGCGACAACGTCTTCATCGCCATGGAGTTCGTCGAGGGACGAACCGTCAACGGATGGCTGCAGAGCGCGCGCCGAACGCGCCGGGAAATCCTGGAGGTGTATCTGGCGGCGGGTCGCGGGCTGGCGGCTGCGCACGCCGCCGGGCTGGTCCACCGCGACTTCAAGCCCGACAACGTGATGGTGACCAACGACGGCCAGGTCCGCGTCATGGACTTCGGCCTGGCGCGCCACGTCGGCGACGAGACGGAACAGAGCGGAGCGACCGCCACGCTCAGCCCGGCGGCGGCGCTGGAGATCGCGCGCAAGCTGGACGCGGCGGTGGACAGCGACGCCACCATGGAGCTGGGCGGCAGCGGGCGCGCGGTGAGCCGCACGCCGTCGCAGTCGGCGAACACCTACCTGTCGATGAAACTGACCCAGACCGGCGCGATGCTGGGGACGCCGGCGTACATGGCTCCCGAGCAGTTCGCCGGCGCGCGCACGGACGAGCGGACCGACCAGTTCAGCTTCTGCGTGGCGCTGTACGAGGCGGTCTACGAACAGCGCCCGTTCGCGGGCGAGACGTTCCAGGCGCTGATGACCAGCGTCACCACCGGCGACGTTCGCGCGGCGCCTGCCAAGCCATCCGTTCCGGGGTGGATCCGGCGCGCGCTGCTGCGCGGAATGACCGCCGACCCTCAGAAGCGGTACCCGTCGATGGCGGCGCTGCTGGCTGCGCTGACCACCGACCCGACGGTGCGGCTGCGGCGGGCGGCAGCCGTCGCGGGCGCCGCGTTATGTGTCGTGGCGGCAATGGTGGCGTTGCGGCGGGCCAGCGACTCACGCCAGGCGATGTGCCGTGGCGGCGGCGAGCGGCTTGCCGGCGTGTGGGAGGTGGGCGGCCAGCACTCCGCGCGCAAGGACGGGATCCATCGGTCGTTCGTCGCGACCGGCGCCAAGTACGCCGAGGCGGCCTTTTCTTCGGCGAGCCGCTACCTGGATGAATACGCGAATCGCTGGGCCTTGATGTACGCCGATGCGTGCGAGGCGACCCACGTGCGCGGCGAGCAATCGGCGGACGTGCTGGATCTGCGGATGGCGTGTCTCAACGAGCACCTGACCGATCTGCGCGCGCTGACGGACGTGTTCACGACGGCCGACGCCAAGGTCGTCGAGAACGCGGTCACCAGCGCCGGGTCGCTGGCCCGTCTGGATCGGTGCGCGGACGTGGCCCTGCTGCGCGCCGTGATCAAGCCGCCGGCGGACGATGCGACCCGCGCCCGCGTCGATGCGCTGCGGAGCCAGCTCGCGCACCTCAAAGCGATCTGGCGCGCTGGTCGTTGCGCGGATGCGCAGCCGCTGGCGAACGACCTCATCAGCCAGGTGCGCGCAATCAGCTATCAGCCGCTCCTGGCTGAAGCCCTCTTGGCGGTGGCCACCGACGGGGAAGACTGCGCGCCGGCCACCGAACGCATCGGCATGGTGGAAGAGAGCTTCGCCGCCGCGGTCGCGTCCCGCCACGACGAGGTCGCCGCGCGGGCCGCTGCGATGGTGCCGTTGATCTTGGCGGACCGGTTTCGGCAAACCGCGCGCGCGCGCGAATGGGTCCTGATCGGCCGGGCGGCCCTGGCTCGCATCGGCGGGAATCCGATTCTGGATGCCACGCTGGATGCCGATGAGAGCTCGATCTTCTCCTACGAAGGCCGTGACGCGGACGCGATAGCAGCGGCGCGGCGGGCGCGTGAGAAGCAGGAGAAGCTCCTTGGCGAGGATCACCCGTACGCCATCACCTGCCTCAACACCGAGGGGCTGGCGCTGGAGGGGGCGGGAAGGTACGCCGAAGCGCTGGCCATCCTGGATCGCGCCCGAGACCGCGCCGCGCGCGTGCTGGGCGTGGCACACCCGAACGTCGCGATGATGGAGAACAACCGCGGCGAGGTGCTGAACTCGCTGCGCCGCTTCCCCGAGGCGCGGGGCGCTTTCGAGCGGGCGATCGCCATCTGGACCGAGACCAAGGTCGACCCGATGAGCTTGCCGTACGCGCAGACCGGCGCGGGGCTCGCCTTGCTGGGCGAGCACCGGCCGCTGGAGGCGATTGCGCCGCTCGAGGCAGCGCTGGCGACGCGCCTGGCGGGCAAGGCCGCACCGGAGCTGCTTGGCGAGACGCGGTTCGCGCTGGCCCGTGCGCTGTGGGCCAGGCCGGGCGATCGCGCGCGCGCGGAAGAGCTGGCGCGCAAGGCGCGCGCCGATTACGCGATGGGAGAAAAGCACGGCGATTCGCCCCCGCCGGCCGTCGCGCAGATCGACGCCTGGTTGGCCACCGCGATCGCCAGCCTGTAGCGCCTCCGTTCTTCGACCTTCCCAGCCCCTGCGGTCTAATGGTAGTTCTCCGGGCCGACCCCCATGGCCAAGGTCCCTTTCAAGCGCGTGCTCTGCGCCAACCGTGGCGAGATTGCGATTCGCGTCTTCCGGGCGTGCACGGAGCTCGGCTACCGCACGGTCGCGATCTTCTCCGAGGAGGACCGGGTCCACCTACACCGGTACAAGGCGGACGAGGCCTACCTGGTCGGCAAAGGGCTGGAGCCGGTGGCCGCCTATCTGGCCGAGGACGAGATCGTCGAGCTGGCCAAGCGGCACGAGGTCGACGCGATTCACCCCGGCTACGGCCTGCTGTCCGAGCGGGCGTCGTTCGCGCGCAAGTGCCGCGACGCCGGCATCGTGTTCGTCGGCCCGACGCCCGAAGCGATCGAGTCGCTGGGCGATAAGGTCGCCGCGCGGAAGATCGCGATGGCCGCCGGCGTCCCCACGGTGCCCGGCACGGCCGACGCCGTCCGCACGCTGGATGCCGCGCGCGCCTTCGCCGACCAGGCCGGTTATCCGGTCATGATCAAGGCCTCGGCGGGCGGCGGCGGTCGCGGGATGCGCGTCGTGCGCAGCGCGGCCGAGCTCCCCGAGCTGCTGGACCGGGCCCGCTCCGAGGCGATGAAGGCGTTCGGGGACGACGCCGTCTTCCTCGAGAAGCTGGTCCTGCGCCCCAAGCACATCGAAGTGCAGATCCTGGGCGACAACCACGGCAACCTCGTGCACCTGTTCGAGCGTGACTGCTCGGTGCAGCGCCGGCACCAGAAGGTCGTCGAGTACGCGCCCGCGTGGTCGCTGCCGCAAGCGCTGCGCGGGCGGCTGGCCGACGACGCGCTGAAGATCGGCCGCCAGGTCGGATACTCGAACGCCGGAACCGTCGAGTTCCTGGTCGGGGACGACGGCCGCCACTACTTCATCGAGGTCAATCCGCGCATTCAGGTCGAGCACACGGTGACCGAGGCCATCACGGGCCGCGATCTGGTGCAGGCGCAGCTGCAGATCGCCCAGGGGCACAAGCTGTCCGACCCCGAGATCGGGATCGCCAACCAGGCGGACATCGTCCAGCGCGGCGTCGCCATCCAGGTGCGCGTCACGGCCGAGGACCCGAAGAACGAGTTCTTGCCCGACACCGGCAAGATCCAGGTCTATCGGCCGGCGGCCGGGCTGGGCATTCGCCTGGACGACGGCTCGGGGTACGTCGGCGCGCGCGTGTCGCCGTACTACGACTCGCTGCTGGTGAAGATCACGGCCAGCGGGCTCGAGTGGAACTATGCGCGGCGCAAGGTCGTGCGCTCGCTGCGCGAGTTCCGCATCCGCGGCGTCAAGACCAACCTGGCCTTCCTCGAAAACGTCCTGCTGCACCCGACGTTCGCCGCAGGGAAAGCGCACACGACGTTCATCGACGAGACCCCCGAGCTGGTGAACTACCAGCCGCGGCGTGACCGCGCGACGCGCATCCTGCGCTACATCGGGTCGACGATCGTCAACGGGCACCCGACGGTGCGCGGCAAGCCCAAACCGCCGATCTCCGTGCTGTCCACCGAGTCGGCGCCGCCGGCGGTGCCGAAGACGGCGCCGCCCGAAGGGACCAAGCAGCTCCTCGATCGCGAGGGGCCCGAGGGCATCGTCAAGATGCTGCGCGCCAACCCGCGGCTGCGTCTGACGGACACGACCTGGCGCGACGCGCACCAGTCGCTGCTGGCGACGCGCGTGCGCACCTACGACCTGGCGCGCGTGGCGCCGGCGACCGCGCATCTGGCGCACGACCTGTTCTCGCTGGAGATGTGGGGCGGCGCGACGTTCGACGTCGCGTACCGGTTCCTGTCGGAGGATCCCTGGCTGCGGCTGGAAGAGCTGCGCCGGATGGTCCCCAACGTCATGTTCCAGATGCTGGTCCGCGGCGCCAACGCCGTCGGCTACACGAACTACCCGGACGACGTGGTGGTCGCGTTCATCGAAGAGGCGGCCGCCGCCGGGATGGACGTGTTCCGGATCTTCGACGCCCTCAACGACGTCGACAACATGGTCGTCGCGATCGAGGCGGCCCAGAAGACCGGGCGCGTGGTCGAGACCGCGATTTGCTACACGGGCGACGTCTCGGACCCGACGCGCACCAAGTACGACCTCAAGTACTACGTGAACCTGGCCAAGGACATCGTCCGGCGCGGGACGCACCTGCTGTGCATCAAGGACATGGCGGGTCTGTTGCGGCCGCGGGCGGCGACCATGCTGGTCAAGGCGCTGCGCGACGCGGTCGACGTGCCGATTCACCTGCACATGCACGACACGGCCGGCAACAGCATCGCGGCCAACCTGGCCGCCGTGGACGCCGGCGTGGCGGTGATCGACGGTGCCGTCAGCAGCATGGCGGGCATGACGTCGCAGCCGTCGCTGTCGTCGCTGGCGTTCGCGCTGGCGGGCGCGCCGCGGGATCCGCGCATGTCGCCCGAGATCTTCGAGAAGCTGTCCGCGTACTGGGAGCCGGTGCGCGCCTACTACGCGCCGTTCGAGTCGGGCCTGAAGGCGCCGGCCGCCGACGTGTACCAGCACGAGATCCCGGGTGGCCAGTACTCGAACCTGCGCGCCCAGGCGGAGGCGCTGGGCGTCGGCGACGGCTGGGAGACGGTCAAGTCCGCCTACGCCGAGGTGAACCAGCTGTTCGGGGACATCCCCAAGGTGACGCCGTCGTCGAAGGTCGTCGGCGACATGGCCATCTGGATGGTGAAGCAGGGGCT
>JBJMQQ010000287.1:0-9379 GCA_045802645.1 Polyangia bacterium | reverse complement strand
GCATTTTCCGGGGGCGGCAGCACGACCACGCACCAGGCGGCTGCGCCCAGCGCTGTCTATCTGGGGGCCGCGGACGGGCCCTCGCAGTTCTTCCAGGGGCAGCTCGATGACGTGCGCATCTACGCCACCACGCTGACGTCGGCACAGATCGCGCAGCTGGCCGCTGGGCGCTATGCCGGGCTGAGCGGGCTGTCGACGAGCACCCTGGGCGCGGCTTTGACCGTCGGCGGCGCCCTGAACGTGGACGCGGCCAACTTGACCGCTAACGGCTTCACGACGACGGTGACCGGCCCGGCCACGATAACCGATGGCACGTACACGGTGGGCGCCGCCGCGCAGACGTTCTCGGGCGGCCTCACGGTCCAGGCGAAGGGAGCAGTGACCTTGGCGTCCGCGACGGGCAGCGTGCTGCTGGGCAACGGGACGTCGCTGATCGTCGACGGCACGCTGAACGCGTCCGCCGCCGGCGCGACCGTCGCAAGCGCGTCCGGCCGATTCACGTTCGAGATCGGCAGCGTGTCCGGCGCGACCCCGACCCTGAACATCAGCGCTCTGACCGTGACGGGCCTCGACAGCCACGGAATGTGGATCAACGCCAACACCGGGGCCACCACCACGTTCGCCGAGTTCGACAACCTGGCGTTCAGCAACGGCACCGGGACTCAGCTGCTTTCCATCTACGCGCCGACGCTGAACCTGGCGTCGCAGGGGTGCACGTTCGACGCCAGTACCACCTACGCGATCCGGCTGGTCGGGAACGGCACGGGCGACGGCACCGAGACGCGCGCCGTCTTCGGCAAGACCACCTGCGCCACCAACACCAACGGCGTCTGCGCGACCAGCGAAAAATCCGACGACGACGCCGACAACGACGGCGTGGCGGACAGCCCGGGCAACGGGGTCAACTTGGGCGCGATCGTGCAGTTCGTCCCGACGGCGCTCTTGACCACTGGTACCTTCCGGGGGTTCCCGACCGCGGCGTTCGATTGGAACACGTTCACGTACTACTCGACCTATTCGGTTTTCCAGAACCAAGCCGGGACGGCCGACACCGTGTACGTCCTCGACGAGGCTCTCAACACCAAGTACACGTGGTCGACGGCGACCAACCAGAGCACCGTCGGCACGCCCAAGTGGGTGTCGACGACGTCGGCCGGGAGCACGACCCATTACATCTACGTGGCCGCCAACGGCACCACGTCCAACACGGGGCAGATCTACCGTCTGATCGACACGGGCTCGTCGCTGACGCTGGATACGGCCTGGCAGGGCCTGCCCGGCGGCAACCCGTACAGTTGCACGTGCACCATCAGGACCGCGCTGTCGATGGACGCCAGCAATCTCTACTGGGCGGCGACCACGGCGGCTTCCAGCCGGCTGCTGATGCAAGTCGGAATCAGCACGCAGTCGACGCTGACCGGCTGGCCGTTGACGACGCCCGGCAACGTCTCGGCCTCGACCCCGGCCCTGGTGACGAGCGGCGGGACGACCACCTTGTACATGGGAATCATCGGCTTCCTCTTGCAGCTGGACGTCAGCACGACGACGTTCGTCAGCAACAGCAAAGTCAGCACCATCAATGGACGGGTGACCTTTGGAACCAACTCCAGCGGCACGTCCCGGGTGTTCGCCGGCAACTCCGGCGGCACCATGTATGTGGTCGATCCGTCCAATTTCAGCGGCACGAACTTCCTGTGGAGCTATCCCGCCGGCGTCGCGATCAACGGCAGCTATTACGACTCTTCCACCGATACCATCCAGTTCGGCACGAGCGGCGGCAAGATCGTGGTGCTGAAGGGCGCCGGCAGCGGGACGAACGGCGTGGTTCTGAACGCGAGCTATCCGTACACCCCGGACGCGAGCGACCCCATCACGGCGGCGCCGCTCTATTACGCCGGCATCCTGGTGGTCGGGTCGACGAAGGGGAAGCTGTACTTCCTGGACCGAGACACCGGGACCACGCCCGGCGTCGCCCTGGTTCGCCAGTATTCGTTTGGTTCCAGCGAGACCATTTCGGCCATCGGCTTCGATCCTGACGTCAACCGCTACATGGTCAGCGTCTCGAACACGAACAGCTTTGTTCACGACACCCGGCTTTACTACTTCGATCTGATCAACGACCCCACGCCGAGCTCCCCGTGATGCGCGGGCACATTCGATCTACCTCGTTCGCGCCCACGCCCCTTCGGGTCGGGGTGGGTCTGGCCGTGGCGCTCACGGCAGCCGCAGGCGCCGCGCGCGCCAACGACTGGGCGACACCGGGGTTGGACGGCGTTCATTCGCGCCTGTCGCAGGAGATCTCGGGCGCCGGGTTTGCCGACGGCCACTGGACGTTTCGGCCGACCACAGCCGCGCGCGCGATTGCCAGCCCGGTGGTCGCCGACGGGATCGCGGTCAGTGTCGATCTGGACGGTACGATCACTGCGCTGCGGGCCGACACCGGCGCGCTGGCGTGGCAGGTGTCTGTCGGGACTGGCGTTCAAGCGACGCCGGCCATTGCACGCGGACGCGTGTTCATTCCGACGCTGGGCGGGACCGTGGTGGGGTTGGCTCTGGCGGACGGCACGCCTCTGTGGACCATCGAGCTCGGCGGGTTGAACGCCTCGTCGCCCACACCCGTGGACGGCGACATCATCCTGGGGACCGGGTTGCCGGAGCAAGCCGTCGTCCGACTGGACGGTACGACGGGCGCCGTGGTTTGGCGAACGCGAGCCGTCCTGGACCAGTTCAGCAACACCTCGCCGGCCGTCGCGGGTGGGCTGGTGGTCGTCGGCACGAATGGCGGGCACTACTACGCCTTCGACGCAGCGACAGGCGCGGCCCGCTGGGACTACCGGGCCGACGGCATCGTGAACCTTGCCGCCCCGCTGATCGCGGGCGTGCGGGTGTACATGGCCGGAGGCAAGGACAGCGATCGGGTCCACGCCGTGGACGCGGCGACCGGCGCGCCATCGCCGGGTTGGCCGATCATGCTGCCCGCGACACCGCCCGACCTGAACGGGCGCGTCACCCGCCACCGCCGGGCCATCTCGTCGTTCGCGGCGGCCGGCGGCGTCCTGGCGCTGGCGACCCGCCTCGATGACGCGCTGGATACCGACGGTGACGGCGTGCCTGATCGGTTTCTCTCGCGCGAGGCCCTGATGGGGCTGGATCCGGGGACCGGTGCCATCGTCTGGCAGCGGGACCTGGCGCGGGCAGTGTTCACGGATCCCAATGACGTTCCGTCGTTCAGCCTGTGTCCGACCCCGGCGGCCTATGCCGGGACGGACGGCACCGCATGGCTGGCGGCCGCGTCGTCGCTTTCGGCCAGCGTCATCGTCGTGGGCGCGGCTGCAGGGAATCGCCGGGCGAGTCTGACCGTTGCCGGTCGAACGCTGGCCTCGCCAGTGCTCGCGAACGGCCGGCTGATCACCGTGGCCGAGAACGGCGCCGTCGAGGCGCGGCTCTCGAGCGTGAATCACCCACCGACGGCGCCAATTCTGGCGGGGGCGCCGCTGCCGCTGGACGCGGCCGGGGTCACGGTCAGATGGCTGCCGGCCACCGATCCGGACGCTGAGCTCCCGAGCTACGAGCTGCGGCTGGACAGCGACGGCGAGGTGCTGGAGAGCGCGCAGCAGCAGCTTGACGTGGCCGCCGGCACGACGTCTGCGTCGATCACCTCCGGCCTCTTACCGGGCGTGACTTACACCTGGTCCGTCCGGGCCCGCGACGCACGCGGGGCATGCTCGCCCTGGGCATCTCCTCAGACCTTCACTGTCATGACGGCCGGAACGGTCAGTGTAGACGGCGCGCCGGCAGCCGGGCTCGGCGCCGCGCTGGCTGGGGCCGCCCCTGGGTCCGTGGTGATCCTGGGAGGAGGCACGTTCCCGCTCGCGCAGACCTTGGTCGTCCCGCCGGGGGTCAGCATCGCGGGGGCGGGCGCGGGACGCACGATCCTGGACGGCAGCGGTCTCATGGTGGGCATCACGTTTGGCGCCACGGCGAACGGCCGAGCGAGCGGGCTGGACCGGGTCACGGTCACCGGAGCCCAGACGTGCGTGTCGATTGGGGCGGGTGCCGGCGGGATCAGCTTGAGCCATCTGATCGTCCGCGACTGCCCCACGGCTGGTATTGTCGTGGCGGCCGACGGTACGGCCGCCGTGGTCAACGCGACCGTAGTCGGCTGCGGCACCGCGGTCGCCGCGTGCGGCAGCGCGCGTGTCAAGAACAGCCTGATCACCGGCAACCGGATCGGCTTGTCCAGCTCGGACGCCGGCGCGGTATCTAGCTCGTATGACGACCTGTTCGCGAACGGTACCGACCGGCAAAGGGTGACGCCAGGAGCGGGTGATTTCGGCCTGCCGGTGGAGTTCACGGCGGCCGGTGCGCGCGACTTCCGACTGCTTCGCCAGCAGGCGGCCACCGACCGAGGCGATCCCGCCGACGACGTCGGCGACGAGCCGGAGCCCAACGGCCACCGCATCAATCTGGGCGCCTTCGGCGGGACGGCCGAGGCCGAGCGAACCGCGGCGGCACTCATCGGAGCGGATCCTCTGGGCTCGCCGCAGCCGACCGTGACGGATGAGGGGCGCGTCACGGCAGCCTCGGAGACGCCAGGCGGAGGCTGCGCCGTCAGCGGAAAGGCGCCGAGCTGGTCGCCGCTCGGTCTGCTCGTCGCCACCCTGCTGGTACTCCGGCGCCGCCGCGCGGACTGACCGTTGGCTAACTGCCGGACGGTGGCTCGGTCTTCGACCCGGGGCGCCGGTGGCGCCGATATTTTTCGGGGGCCTCGGCGGCCCGCAAGCGGGGGGCGGGGGCCGCGATCTCCTCGGCTTGTTGCAGCAGCCCACGCACGCGTGCCGGCGGCATCCGGCGGGTCAGGTCATAGAGCCGCGCGCGATCGCCGTCGTCGGGGAAATTGACCAGGTCCGGCAGCTCGACGCCCAGTCGGTCGGCCAGCGCTTTCAGCGTATGCGCGGTCGGGCGTACGAGCCCCCGTTCGATGTTCGACAGGTGCCCCTTCGAGCCGACGTCGGACTCGTAGGCGAGCCGCTCCATGGTGATGCCCTGCTCTTCGCGCAGCTGGCGGATGCGCACGCCGACGGCCAGCGACAGCGCGTCCGGTTTCGCTCGGCGAGGCACGCGGCGAGGCTAGAGCCGGCGCCCGAAGAGGTAGTTTGTCTCGACAAACGTCACGCCGACTTGCAAGGTGCCGCTCTGTCGTCGGATGCCTGGTTTGTCTTGACAAACCTGCGCCGCTGCGCGACAGTGCGTCGTGTCTTCCGATTCCAGGCGGGACCGACCGCTGGTCCCGGTCGGCCGCCAGCCCTACCTGGTCGTCGTCGAAGGCTACTCCGCCGGCCGCGCCTACCGGTTGACCCTGGGCACGACCAGCGTGGGGCGAGACCCGCGTTGCGACATCGTCCTGCCGTATTCAACGGTCTCGTGGCACCACGCCTCGATCATCAAGCACGGCCAGGTGATCTCCGTGCACGACCTGGGCTCGCGCAACGGCACGTTTGTCGGCCTGGAGAAGGTGGACCGACGCGAGCTGGCGCCCGGCGACGTCATCCGGTTCGGCGACCGCGTCGCGCTGGAGCTGGCCTACCTCGAGATCCCGCTCCCAAGCTGACATTCTTGACGCGGGCGAGGCGGCGCGATAATTGCGTTGGGGTTGCCCCGTCACGCCCCGATCGCCGTGCGGTTGCTGCCGCCCCTCGCATTCTGGATGGCGAGCTGTGGTCGCGCGCCTGGGCCCGGGCAGGGCATCGATGCGCCGCCCGCCGCTGTGGCCGCGCCTGCCCCGGCGGCCGCGGCCGCGCCCCCGGCCGACCTGGCCGGCACCCGCACGACGTTCGATTTCCTGGCGAACCGCGTCCACGCGTCGTCGTTTCGCGAGGGGCGGCTGGTCATCGACGCCGGGGCCCTCGAGTTCCTGAAGTACATCGACGGCGGGTGGAAGACGTCGTGGATCCTCGGCGAAAAGGACGAGGGGAAGCCGGCGGCGCTGGTGGCTGGACTGGCCGCGCTGGTCTTCGTTCCAGTCGACAGCGACGGCGACGGCGCGACCCTGGGGCCGAGCACGCTGTCGCTCACGATGCGCTCGCTGGCGCCCGCGCAGAAGGTGTCGATCTTCGTCAACGAGAAGCCGGTCTCGACGCTGGACGTCGCGACGGCCAAGAAGCGCTACGACGTCGCGGTCCCCGCCGATCTCTTGCGGGCCGGCGACAACCGCGTCCGGCTGCAGTTCAAGAGCGCCGCGACGCTGGCCGGCGGCAAGCGCGCGGCAGCGGCGGTCCAGCAAATCGCGTTCGGCCCCGCGTCCCTCGGCGCGCCGCCCGCCGATCTCGCGATCGCCGACGTCCACAACGTGGGCGTGGGTGGCGTCTCACGGCGCGCGCTGTCGTCCGGCGGCAAGGGCGGCCGCATCTCGTACTACGTCCAGCTTCCGGCTGGAGCGCAGGTCGCCGTCGGGCTGGGGGCCGAAGGGCAGGGCGGCGCGGCTCTGGTCCGGGTCGCCGTCGACGGCAAGCCCGCGCGCACACTGCACGAGGGAACCGCGGGCGCCGCGTGGCGTGACCTGTTGCTGGATGCCGGCGATGCAGCCGGGCACGCGGCGCGCATCGACTTCGTGGGGCGTGGGCCGGGCATCGCCTGGGCTGAGCCGCGGGTCGTCGTGAAGGCGCCGCCGCGCGCGACGCCGCCGTCGCCGCAGCCGCGGTTCGACCACCTCTACGTCTGGATGGTCGACACGTTCCGGGCGGACAAGATGCACGCCTACAACCCCAGGACGCGCGTGCAGACGCCCAACTACGACGCGTTCGCCGCGGACGCCACGCGCTACGCCTGGGCGACGGTGCAGGGGACCTGGTCGCTGCCCTCGCACGCGTCGCTGCTGACGGGCGTCTACCCGACCGTCCACCGGGCCACGGCGCACGAATCCAAGCTGGCCCCCGAGGTTCCGTTCGTCGCCGAAGAGCTGAAGCGCGACGGCTACAAGACGGCCATGTTCTCGTCGAACGGGTACATCTCGTCGAAGTGGGGCTTCGACCGCGGCTGGGACGTCGACAAGAATTTCATCCGCGAGTCGCTGCCCAACAGCGCCGACTACCTCTGGAAGACGGCCAAGGCCTGGATCGCGCCGCTTCTGCCGAAGCGCGAGTTCGTCTACCTGGCGACCATCGAGCCGCACGTCGCCTACACGCCGAAGAAGGAGTTCCTGGTCAAGTACTGGGACAAGCCCTACACCGGGCCCATCAAGCCGGTGCAGTCGGGCGTGCAGCTGGGCGCCATCAAGGGCGGCAAGCTGAAGGTCAACGACACCGACAAGGCCTACCTCGAGGCGCTGCACGACGCCGAGATCACCGGCAGCGACGCGCTGTTCGCGAAGTTCATCGCCGACCTCAAGCAGCTGGGCCTCTACGACACGTCCGTCATCGCGGTCGTCTCGGACCACGGCGACCAGTTCTACGAGCACGGCAGCGTCGGCCACGGCGACACCGTCTACCAGGAGCTGACGCACGTGCCGCTGATCGTGCGCGCGCCGGGGCTCCTGCCGAAGGGGCACGTCGTGAACGCCGACGTCGAGATGATGGACATGGCGCCGACGCTGCTGGACCTGGCGGGCGCCAAGCCCGACCCGAAGATGCAGGGCGCCAGCCTGGTGCCGCTGGCGCTGGACGAGATCGGGGCGTCCCCGCGGGCGGCGATGACGATCGACGGCCAGGTCGCGCGCGGCCTGAAGGTGGCGCGCTATCGCCTCGTCCACAAAGGCCCCGGGCGCATGGAGCTGTACGACGAGCTCGCCGACCCGCGCGAGCAGAAGGACGTCGCCGCCGAGCGGCCCATCGCGCTGCGTTCGATGCGCGCCGTCCTGGGGCTGCTGTACGCGTACGAGACGACCTGGGCGAAGTCGCGCTGGGGAACGGCCGCCAACGTCACCGAGGCTTTCTACGCCAGCGCCGGCCCCCCCGGCCACCGCGGCCCGGATCCGAAGTCCAGCGGCCCGAAGTAGGGGGAGCCGGAGCGTCCACACCCGGACGCTTCGGTCTCGGCTAAGCGGACAGCCCCGCGGCGCGCGTGACGGCGGCGAGGGTCGGGATGCCGCCGACGCCGCCGAGCTGGGTGCAGTTCAGCGCGGCGGCGGCGTTCGCGAACGGGAGGCAGCGGTCGAGCGGCCAGCCCTGCAGCGTGCCGTAGATGAACGCGCCGCGGAAGACGTCGCTGGCGCCCGTGGTGTCGTAGACCTCGACGGGCAGAGCCGGCTGGCGGACCAGCGTCTCGTTCTCCAGCGCGATGGCGCCCTCTTCGCCCAGCGTCAGGACCGCGATCTTGGGGCCCATCTGGGTCAGCTCCAGCAGGCTGCGCTTCATGTCGGACGAGTGCGAGAACTCGGCCGCGAACCGCTCGTTGCCGATGACGATGTCCGACAGGTCCAGGAGCTCGCCCATCCCCGGGCCCAGCCCCCGTGCGTCGAGCACGACGGTGATTCCCAGCGCGCGGGCGCGTTCGGCGGCGGCGACCTGGGTGGCGGGGCTGCGGCCGTCGACCAGCAGGACGCGCGCGTCGTCGAACAGGTTGCGCGACAGCTCGCCCGGCTCGGGCGGGGTGACGCTGCCGCGCGTGAACCGGACCAGCCGCCGCCCGGTCCGCTCGTCCACCGAGATGAAAGACGCCGGCGAGACCTTGCCCGGCTCGATCAGCACCTGGCTCACGTCGACGCCGAACTGCTTCAGGCCGCGCAGGATGATCGAGCCGAACTCGTCGTCGGACAGCCGCCCGAAGTAGCGCGACCGTCCCCCCAGCGCGGCGACCGTCGCCAGCGCCGTCCCGACGGCGCCGCCGCTCTGGACGCTGAACGTGCCCAGCTCGACGACCGGCTCGGGCGACCGCGGCCCGACGCCGATCATCTCTACCGTTGCTTGTCCGAGACCGACGACGAGATCGGACGCGCTGACAGCCGACACGGCTTGGAAGTTATCACGGACCGCCCAGCTTTACTGCCGGGCAGCGCCTGACTCTACTCGCTACTGGCCTTCGCCGCCCTGCAGCTTGGCCTCGTCCGAACGCTTGAGGATGATGAACTCGACGCGCCGGTTCTTGCTCCAGCAGTCTTCGTTGTGCTGGTTGCAGATGGGCTTGGTCTCGCCATAGCCGTGGCTCTTCATCCGGCTCGGCAAGACGTTCCGCTGCTCCAGCGCCACCCGCACCGAGTGCGCACGCCGCTCGGTCAGATCCAGGTTGTGGGCGTCGTCCCCGCGCTCGTCGGCGTGCCCCTGGATTTCGATGAGCTCGATCTGTGGGTTGCCGTTGATGGTGGCCGCGATGGCATCCAGCAGCGGGAAGGACACGGGCTTGATTTCGTCCTTGTCCGTCTCGAAGTAGATCTTGTCCAGGATCT
>JBJMQQ010000021.1:0-23902 GCA_045802645.1 Polyangia bacterium | reverse complement strand
TCCCGCGCCACCGCGAACGCGGGCCGCCAGTCCGGCCGCGAGCGCGCCGCCCGCGGCCGGGATCAGCAGGCGCGCCAGGACGGGCAGCGCGGTGAAAGCGCTGACGATGTCCGGCCGCCCGTAGGCGTGCGTGAACAGCGCCTGGTCAGCCGCGCGGAAGGCGACGGCGAACGCCCCTGCCACAGCGCCGGCGAGCAGCCAGGCCGCGCCCGTTCGAAGCGCCGGAACCAGGCGTGTGGCAGCCATCCCCGAGCCCGGCTGGGCTCGTGCGAATGTTGGCGCCGGTCGTCATCGAGTCAAGCGGACGCCTCGGTCGCGATTGGTTGGAAATCGACCGCACGCGCCCCCCGCCGGGGAGATCTTGCACGCGGCGTCTCCGCGACGTCGGGCGTGCCGGGGCATTCCATCGGCACGCGGTTTGCCACCTCACGAGCGGATGCCGAACCACAAGCGCTGGCTCGTCTCTCTCGTCATGGGCGCCTGGCTGCTGGGCGCGGGATGCGCGCCCGCGGTCCTGTCGATGGACGTCGGCAACCCGGCAACGGGCGGCGACGCCGCCGGCGCGATGCAGGCTTACGAGATCCCGCCGTACCGCCAGGACCACAGGTACGAGGCGACGCTGGAAAAATGGACGCCGACCTCGCTCGGCTTCCGGATCCGCCTCGTCAACGCCGACCGTTGTGGACAGCCGTCCAACTACGCGTTCCGGCTGGTCGACGATCGCGGCCACACCTACCCGTTCCAGTCGACGCGCGCCGTTCAGGACGCCGTCAATCAGGGGCACCTGGGCGCCACGATCCACGACGCGTCCGTCGACGGCGCGTTCCCGGCATCCGTCGGCGCGCAGACCCGATTCGTGGTCCTGCAGATCCGGCCGACCGGCGATCGCGGCTGTACGGCGGTCGATTTCCGCTGGAATTTCAGGGCCTGAGCGGGCTTCACACTTCTTCACGTTCGCCCGTGAACGACCTTAACGCCCGGCGCGCACTGTCTACCTCGCGACCCGTTCGGTGGGCCGCAAGGAGAAGACACGATGATTGGATGCTTGATTCTAGGGGGCCTGGCCGCGATGACGTTTGCGCGGGCGATTCACCACCGTCACATGGGGTGGGGCGGCGGGTGCCACGGCCGGTGGCACCACGGCTGGCACGGTCCGGGCGGGCGCGGCTTCCCGGGTGGCTGGGGGCGATACGACGAGGAGCCCGTCGAGATGGGCGGTGGCGCGCCGTATCCCGAGGGCGGCTGGGGCGGCGGCGGCTGGGGCGGGTTTCCGGGGCTCGGCGGCGGGCGCATGCGCAAGCGGTTCGTCGTGCGCGCGGTGCTGGAGCACGTCCGGGCGACGCCCGCCCAAGAGCGCGTCATCGGCGCCGCGTTCGAGGAGTTCCGGGACGAGATGAAGCGCGCGTCGGGCGGCGAGGGACGGCGCAGCCGCCAGGAAATCGTGGACGCCATGCGGCGTCCGACGTTCGACGGTGTGGTGCTGGGCGAGCAGTTCGCCCGCCACGACACGTTGCTCGAGTCGGCGCGAAAGTCGTTCGTCGGGCTGGTCGCGAAGATCCACGACGCGCTGGAACCCGAACAACGCGACCGGCTGGCCGAGCTGATCGAGCGCGGACCGCGGTTCTTCGGCGGCTTCCGCGGCTGGTAAGCTGAGGCCGTGGGCCTGCGAGTCCTCTGCATCGACGACGACGTCCGGCTGTACGAGCTGCTGGCCGCCTACCTTGGCCCGAACGGCGTGTCGCTGACGCACGCGCCGGACGGGCCCAAGGGGTTGGCGGTCCTCGGGTCGGACGTCTTCGACGCCGTTTTACTGGACGTGATGATGCCCGGCATGGACGGCCTGACCGTCTGCCGGCGCATCCGTGAGACCAGCCAGGTCCCCATCCTGATGTTGACCGCGCGCGGGGACGAGGCCGACCGCGTCGTGGGGTTGGAGCTGGGAGCCGACGACTACATCCCGAAACCGTTCTCCCCGCGCGAGCTGCTGGCGCGGTTGCGGGCGGTGTTGCGCCGCGCGCAGCCGACCGCTGCGGCGACGCAGATCATCCTGGGACGCCTGTCGATCGACGTCGAGGCGCGCCAGGTACGGGTGGGCGCGGCCGCGGCGGACCTGACGGGGCTGGAGTTCGACATCCTGCTGGCGCTGGCGCGGCGCCCGGGTCGGGTCGTCCCGCGCGAGACGCTGCTGGGCGAGGCGGGGCGGCAGGACGTGACGGTCAGCGACCGCACCGTCGACGTGCACGTGTCACATCTGCGCCGCAAGCTGGGCGACGACCCGAAGACGCCTCGCCTCATCAAGACGGTTCGCGGCGTCGGTTACGTGCTGTCGCCCGAAGCGGCCGGGGAGGGGGCGTGAGGCGCGGGTGGCCGCCCTGGCGCCATCGCCGCCACCACCATCCCTGGCACGGGCCGTGGGGGCTGTGGGCGCACATGGATCCGCAGGTGCGCGAGAAGATCCTGGCCGAGGCGCGCGGCGCCTACGCGCAGGGTTTCGACGGGCGGCACCCGTGGGATCGCGTGTTCAAGGAGTTCGTCGGACGGCGTCCGGGCTGGCACCAGCGCATCCGCTGGGAGCTGCGGCTGCACTACGGCGCGCACCTGCACCGGCGGCTGTTCCTCTGGTTCGGCGCGGCGATCTTCCTGTCGGTGGTCACGACGATGTGCGCGTCTCACTTCGGGCACCTGCGGCAAGGGACGCACCCGGTCCGCGCGCTCTTCCTGCTGGGCCTGCCGGCGGTGGTGCTGTGGGTCGCGGCCGGCAAGGTCGCCCGTCGTATCGCGCGCCCGCTGTACCACATGACGCGCGCCGCGCAGGACGTGGGCAGCGGCAATCTGAAGGCGCGCGTCGCGACCGAGAACCTGGGGTTCGACGAGATGGGTGTGCTGTCGCACGCGTTCAATGACATGGCCGCGCGGCTGGAACGGCAGCGCGCGGACGAGCGCGAGCTGCTTGCTGCTGTCTCGCACGAGCTGCGCACGCCGCTGGCCCGCATCCGCCTGCTGGTCGAGATCGGCCGCCAGCGATCGCAGGGTGGTCCGCCGCCGCTGGACGAGATCGAGCGCGAGGCGATCGAGATCGACGCGCTGGTCGGCGAGCTGCTGGCCAGCGCCCGGCTGGAGTTTCAGGCGGTAACGCCGAAGCCGCTGGACGCGGTGGAGGTCGCGCGGCGTGCGCTCGAGCGGGCCGGCGAACCGGCCGACAAGCTCCAGGCGCCGCCCGCGCCCGTCGCGCTGGGCGCGGATC
Source organism: Polyangia bacterium (assembly GCA_045802645.1). Classification (GTDB taxonomy): domain Bacteria; phylum Myxococcota_A; class Polyangia; order Fen-1088; family Fen-1088; genus JADGRB01. Next base: position 20,658 of record JBJMQQ010000021.1, on the reverse strand, counting down.
CGACGCTGCTCGCGCGCGCGCTGGCCAACCTGGTCGACAACGCGCGCAAGCACGGCGGCGGGCTGCAACGGCTGGCCGTCACGACTGACGAAGCGTGGGTCGCGTTCACGGTCACCGACGCCGGTCCCGGCTTCGCGCCCGGCGACGAGGTTCGCGTCTTCGATCGCTTTTATCGCGGCGCCGGCGGCGGCCACGCGCACGGTTCGCTGGGCCTGGGCCTCTCGCTGGTCAAGCGCATCGCCGACGCGCACGGTGGCCGGGTCTCGGCAGCCAACCAGCCGGGCGGCGGCGCGCGACTGGTGCTCGAGTTGCCGCACGCAACCCGACATGTCTGACATTTTTGGCGCGGTCGCGCTTGCAACTCGGGGTGGTGCCCCGAAAGGTCAAACGCCATGCACCAAACGCACGGCGTGCGCGCCCTGTCCCTGTTGTCGCTCTGGACTGCGCTGGTAGTCGGATGTGGGTTCAAGCCATCGGCTAAAAGTCCGGTCGGCAGCGGCGGACAGAACGGCATCGCGCCCGGCGCCGCCGGACAGGGGACGGGCGGCTCGGTCGGCGTCGGCGCGCGTGACGCCGGCGCGGCCGACGTGGCGCGCGTGACCGCTTGCAACCCGTGCAGCGACTTTCCAGCGGCGCCGATCCTGGACGCGCCCGCAGGCGGAACGCCACCGCCGTCAGGCGTCGCCGACATGTTCGGCGCCGCGGGCACCGGCGCTGCGTCCGGTGGCCCCTGTCTACTGGACCCGGAGGCCGGGTCGCTGTTTCCGCGCAACTGGTTGCGCCCGCGATTTCACCTGCAGGCCGGCAGTCACCAGGACGTCTTCGAGATCCGGCTTCACGCCCAGAAGGAAGCCAACGATCTGGTCGTGTACACGACGTCCCCGACCTGGACCATGCCGGGCACGATCTGGAACGGCCTCTCGGCGAACCTCGTCGACCAGCCGATCACCGTGTCGGTGCGGGGGCTCGATTCGTCGACGGGCAAGGTCGCGCAAGGCGTGACGGAGACGATCACGATCGCCCCCGCCGAGGCCAAGGGGACCATCGTCTACTGGACGACGTCCAGCGGCTCGGCGTTGAAGGGGTTCTCGGTCGGGCAAGAGAACGTCGTCACCGTCGTCACGCCGCCGCAGACGCCCGGCAAGTGCATCGGCTGCCACAGTTCGAGCCCGGGCGGCGAATTCATCGGGTTTTCGAACAGCAGCGACGCGACCAACGGCGACCTCGCGCACATCGAGATCCGGTCGGGGACGAATCCGGCACAGCAGCCGTCGTTCCTCACGCCGTCCGCGCAGGCGCTGTTGCAGCGGGTCTCGCAGGAGCTGCCGGTGTTTTCGCCCGCGCACTGGAGCGCCGGCGATCACGTCGCGGTGTTCATGCACTCGGACACCACCAACGAATCGGGTCAGAACACGCACCTCCTGTGGGTTGACCTCGAAGCGGCGTCGCAGGCGCAGGGGGTCGGCTGGGGCGAGTTCGCGCGCACGGGCGATCCGAACGCCGCCGCCGCGTATCCGTTCCTGAGCCACGACGGGCAACACATCGTGTATGCGTCGGCGCCGTCGGCGAACCCCAGCGGGATCCTGACCAGCGGCGATCTGTACACGGTCGCCTACGGCAACCGGGCCGGCGGCACGGCCCAGCCCGTCGCCGGGGCCGCCACCAAGCAGTGGAGCGAGTTCTATCCAGCGCTGTCGCCCGACGACGCCATCATCGCGTACACGCGGCTGCCCGACGGCGAGAACAGCTACGACAACCCGCACTCGGAGATCATGCTGGTCGACGCCAGGGGCGGGACGCCGGTGCGGCCCAGCGCCAACGATCCGGGCACCTGCCAGGGGCACACCAGCCCGGGCGTCACGAACAGCTGGCCCAAGTGGTCGCCGGTCGCGTCGACCGTCAGCGGGCGGACGTACTACTGGATCATCTTCTCGTCGACGCGCAGCGGGAACCCGCAGCTCTACATCGCGGGCGTGATCAAGGACGAGCTCGGGCAGATCACCACGACGCCCGCGCTTTACCTCTGGAACCAGCCGCCCGCCGAGAACAACCACACGCCGGCCTGGGACACGTTCCTCATCCCGCTCGGGTGACACGAAGGTTTCAGCGCGGGCCGCGGAGCGTGAAGTCCAGGCCCGCGGAGACGCCCACCTGCAGGGGCGCGGTCGTCCCGATCACGTTCAGCGGCGTCACCGCGATGTCGTAGGTGCGCGGGAAGTACTCGACGTGGACGCCGGCGAACGGGGCCACCGCGTGGCCCGTCCACCGGGCGGCGAGCTCCGCGCGCCCCCCCACGTCGAGGCGCGTGCCCGGTGACTGCGGCATCAGCCCCTGGCCGTGCAACGTGAACGGTGTCAGCGAAACGCCGAGGGCGCCAACCAGCTCGACGTGCGTGGTGGCGTGCCGGCGGAACGTCGCGGCCACGCTGCACGGAAACCGCTGCTCGTGCACGCGCACCTCGCCGAGCGGGGTCGTGGTGCTCGAGAGCGCGCCGGCGGTCGCCTCGATTCCCAGCGTCCGGCGTCCGACGGACAGGCGCGCTTCGCCGCCGATGGCTGTTCCGCTGGTCGCGGTCCGGCCGCCGCCCGCGCCCGTGTCGGACCGACCCGCCAGCGTTGCGCGGATCGTCGTGGTCGTCGTCGCGACGGGTGGCGCCGCGGGGGGCGGCGGGGGAGCCGTGATGATTGCCGGCACGGGAGCCGGTACGGGCGGTGTCGCCGGGGGGCTCAGCGCCAGCGCGACGAAGACCGCCGCGATGCGCGCGCGTTCAACGCAATCGCGCGCCGGATCGGAATAGCGCTGCACCTGGCCGCGAACGGCGACCGCGAACGCGTCCCCGGCGTCGGTGATCTGGACGTCGGCGGGCAGCGTGCCGGACGTCTTCGTTCCCAGCGCCGGCGACAGCGCCTGCGCCACCGCGTCACGCGTCGGGCACGCCGGCCTTTCGTCGCCGGCAGCGGCCCACAGAATCACCTGCAGCAAGAGAGCGATCTTCACGCAACGGGTCTCGCGGGGGGCCGCGCGGGTAGCCTGTCCGGTCCACGTATGGTATCGACGAATCGAACGTGGACGCCAAGCGCATTGTTGCTCAAATGCGATCCGCGGCCTCGCTGGCGGCCAGTTTGGCCGCCGTGCTGGCGGTCGGAGGGTGCGATCCCCGCGTCAACCTGGGCTCGCTGGGCGACGCTTCGGCCACCACCTTGCTGTGGAAGGCGACGTTCGAGCCGGGGGACTTTTCCGAGTGGACCGGCGACGGTCAGGGGCAGACTTCCCGCCAAAATGCGGATCCTCCGGCGACGGTGGCCTCGTCGCCCGTGCATCGCGGCTCCAAGTCCGGCGCCTTCGCCGTCACCGCCACGGGCAGCGTGCTGTCGGTCAGCTACGCGTTCCGCGACCAACCGACGCCCTCGGCCGCCTATTACAGCGCCTGGTTTTACGTGCCGTCGACGATCACGGTCGGTTCGTACCTGAGCCTGATTCACTTCAACGGCAGCAGCACCGGCGACGGTCAGAAGATCGAGGCGCTGTGGGACGTGAACCTGACCCCGCTGGTTGATGGGACGGTCGCGGCGCAACTCTATGACTACAAACGCCAGTTCGACCTGCAGCAAACGCCCACGGCGGTCCGCTTCCCCACGGACAAGTGGACGCAGCTGGAGGTGTACTTCGCGAAATCGGTCGGGTCGGCCGGGCAGGTGACGGTCTGGCAGAACGGGACGATGATCCTGGACAGAACGGGCGTCGCGACGGTCGCCAACGACTGGCTGCAGTGGGAGGTGGGCGGCGCGTCAGACAATCTGTCGCCTTCGCCGGCGGTCGTTTACGTGGATGACGCGGCGATCAGCCTGGTGCGCCTGGGACCTGACGCGCTTCTTTGAGAGCGAAACCCGGATTCGAGATGAAGTTTTTGGGCTCTGGCACCCATCCTTTACCAGGCCCTCGATGCGTCCATTGCGCGCTGTCCCCAACCCCGGCGAACGACCGCACCTGCAGGTGCTGGTCGGCGGGGCGCGGATTGCCGCTGCCCAGCCGACGACGCGCCCAGGCGCCCGGGCCGAGCAGGGGCGGGATGCCCAATTCAGGGAGATCTACGAGCGCTGGTTCGAGGATGTCGTCGGCTGGCTGTACGCGCTGGGCGCGCCGATGTCCGACACGGAAGATCTCGCGCAGGAGATCTTTCTGGTGGTCCGCCGCAAGCTGAATCGTTTCGACGGCGGCAACCTGGCCGGCTGGCTGTACCGGATCACGCAGCTCACGGTGCGCGACCACCGGCGGCGGGCCTGGTTCCGGAACCTGGTGCTGCGGCGTCAGGAGGTGGACCTGACCAAGATGCCGCACGCGGCGTTCAGCCCCGCCCGCAGCTACGAGGCGTCGGAGACGCGCGCGCAGTTTCAAACGATGGTGGGGCGCATGAGCGAGAAGCTGCGCACCACCTTCGTCCTGTTCGAGGTCGAAGGCTATTCGGGCGAGGAGATCGCGCGTATCCAGGACATCCCGCTGGGCACGGTGTGGACGCGGCTTCACAAGGCGCGCAAGGAGTTCTGGAAGCTGGTGACCGAGCAGAGGGCGCAGGAGGAGGGGACCCGATGAACCGGCTTCGCGACGAATCCGCGATCGATCCCGTCGGTGAGCGCGGGATCCGGATCCTGCGGACGGTGGAACGGCCGCCCCGGCCGCCCGAGATGAAGATGCGCGTCTGGGCGGCCCTGCAGCAGTCGTCCGACAAGCGCACGCGGTTCCGCGCGTTGGGGCTGGGGGGATTGAACAAGCTGGCGCTGGGCGCCGGGATCTTCGCCTTTGCGGCCACTGCTGCCGGCGCGATCGGGGGGCGCTGGATCGTGAAGCGGGTCGAGGCGCTGCGCACCCCCAGCCCGCCGGCCGCGGCGGCGGTGGTGCACGAGCGCCCGCGTGTGGTCCGCCGCCTGGCTGAGGCAACGCCGCCGCCCCTCGTCGAGCCGCTGCGACCGCCCCTGCCGCCCCCAGCCAAGCGGCCGGCCGTGCGTGAGGTCGAGGCGCCGCGCTTCCACCGGGTCGCAGCCTCACCGGCCCGCGAGCGGACGCAGGTGCTGGACGCGTTGATCGCGCTGCGCCGCGACCACGATCCCGAGCGCGCGCAGGCGCTGCTCGAGCCGTACCTTCAGCGCAGCCGGCCGGGGACCCTGCGTGAAGAGGCTTTGGTGCTGGCGATCGAGGCGGCGGATGCGCGCAGCGACCGCCCGCGCGCCACCCGGCTGGCGCGCGGCTATCAGGAGGAAAACCCCGGCGGGCGGTTCGCGGCGGTCGTCCAGAGCCACATACAACCGTACTGAGCTGTCTGGCGGCCCGCCGCTACTGTAGTATCGGGCCCCCGTTTCCGAGCGGCCCCCCCGCCCATGATCGACCCGTTTGTCATCCTCACCGGCCTGTTCGTCGGCTTCGTCGTCGGCCTGACGGGCATGGGGGGCGGTGCGCTCATGACGCCGATCCTCGTGCTGCTCTTCCACGTCGAGCCGCTGGCCGCCGTCTCCAGCGACATCGTGGCGGCGATGATCATGAAGCCCGTCGGTGGCGCCGTGCACTGGCGCCACGGCACCGTGAACCGCCGACTGGTGGCCTGGCTGATGGCGGGGTCGATCCCGTCGGCGTTCCTGGGCGTCCTGCTCCTCAAGCGTATGGAGGTAGGGCCGGCGCTGCAGTCGCACGTCAAGACGGCGCTGGGGATCGCGCTTTTGGCGGTCATCACCGGGTTGATCGTCCGGCCCATCCTGAACCGCCGGCACAAGGAGGTCACCCCGGTCGTCGTGCGGCCGATCCCGACGCTGGTCATCGGGATTCTGGGCGGCCTCGTCGTGGGGCTCACGTCCGTCGGCTCGGGCTCGCTGATCATCATCATGTTGCTGCTGCTGTACCCGGCGCTGCCGATGTCGCAGATGGTCGGCACGGACCTGGTCCAGGCGGTGCCGCTGGTCGCCAGCGCCGCCATCGCGCACATCCTCTTCGGCGACTTCAAGCTGGGGCTGACCGCCTCGATCGTGATCGGCAGCCTGCCGGGCGTCTTCATCGGCGCGCGCTTTTCGGCCCGCGCGCCCGACTACGTCATCCGCCCGTCGCTGTGCGTGGTGCTGCTGATTTCCGGGCTGAAGCTGATCGGCGCCTCCAACCTGCTGGTCGCCGTCCTCATGCCCGTCGCGATCGGGCTCGGCGTCGCGCACGTCGTGCGCTCGTCGCGTCGCGCGCGCGGGGAGCAGGCGCGGCAAGCTGCGGTGGCCGCCCGGAATGACGGCACCATCGTGCCGTTCCCGGACCTCGCGGCACCCGCTAGTCGATCGGGATCGCGACCTTGACCCACTGCGGGACGTGGTTCCCGGTCGGGCTCGCCTGGTTCGCGTTCTGATTGGGAAGCCAGAACGACGGGTGGCTGGGATCGCCGGCCGTGACTTCGCCGCCGCTCAGCGCCGAGATCCACAGCTGGGGCTTGGACGCCGGTAGCCCGCTCTGGTTGATCTGCAGGCCGTACGGCCGGCGCGAAGAGAACGCCAGCCAGTAGAGCGGGCGACCGCGGAACATGCCGACGCTCGGGCTCCAGCGCGGCCACGAGTCGTCGCTGTTCGACGGTCCGTCCGCCGCGACCAGGGCCACGGGCGCGCCCGCGGCCGGCGTGGTGAGCCACAGCGTCGCGCTGGGATCGTCGTAGCCGTCGCACGGATCCGTCCCGTAGCCGCCCGGCGTCTCCGGACCGCTGCACGACGAGCGGTTGAAGACGACCAGCTGCCCGTCGCTGCTGATGGCCGGGTTGTAGTGGGTGGCGCCGGCCTCGGCCGGGGTCAGGGGGACGGCGTCGTCGTGAATGGACGCCCCGTCGGAGGTCGCCAGCCAGACGCGCCCGCCGTTCTTGAAGTCTCCGTTGCCCAGCGAGACGGCCGTCGGGGCATAGCTGGTGAACGCGAACAGGCGGCCGTCGAAGCTCCAGAACGGGTCGGTCAGCGCGTCCGCCCCGGGCGCCGCGAACGTCACCGGCGAATTGGGCGCGAAGGTCAGCGGCGTCGTCTGCCCCGGCGTCCACACGGCGGCGCGCAGGTAGAACTGCCCCCGATACATGTTCACCATCTCGCTGCCGTCATTGTTGAACGCGATGAGGGTGGCGAAATCGGCCTTGCGGTCCTTGGCCAGCGGCGTGAGCGCCGTCGTCGTTGCCGTCGCGGTGGGATCCATCAGCGCCAGCGTCCGGGTCGACAGATCCAGCAGCGCCAGGTCGGAGGGGCCGCTGCCGCCGATCGAGAAGGCCATGGTCTTGCCGTCGTTGGTGATCGCGTGACAGCCGATGCAGGTCGGCTCGCCCCAGGCGCTGTTTCCGTCGGTCGGGGCGCGGTTGGACTTGGCGGGCGGCGAGCCGGCGAAGGCGGACGGCGCGCCCTGGTCCGTCCAGATGAGCTCGGGCGAGGCCATCCCCTTGCTGAGGTTGTAGCGCTGCACCGCCGTTCCGGACGTCGCGCCAGCCGGCGGCTTGTAGCCGGCGGTGGCGGAATCGATGGTCGTCCAATAGTAGAGCCCGCCTTCGAGGGGGACGTCTGCCCACGCGACCGCGACGGCTGGCGCGGCGGCCAGGTTCGCGCCGCCGGGCGCGGCCAGCGTGGCGGTGATTTGGACGTCGGCGTCGCGGCTGGCGGCGACCAGCAGCGGAAGCAACGTCGCCGGCAGAGTCACGTAGCAGCCGGTGCCGGGCGAGCCGCTCTCGCACTTCGCGAAGTAGTCCAGCGTCAGGCCGGTGCCGCGGAACGACAGCTTGGCCTCGGTCTGGTCGGCCGACCGCGACAGGTGCACCGTCGGCGGCGTCAGGTTCGACGGGAAGATCGTTCCCGCCGACGGGTAGACGATCGAGGTGCTGCCGCCGGGCGTTCCGGCGAAGTCGCCCGTGCCTGAAAATCCCGGCGCGCTCAGGCTGCCGGAATACGTGGCCGTGACCGTGGCTGTCGCCATCGTGGTCCCGCTGTGCGCCGTGACCGTGAACGTGCCGGGCTGCGTGGCGGTGACCACGCCGGCGCTCACCGCCGCCGACGGCGACGAGGCCGCCCAGCTCACCTGCGTGGTCACATCCTGCGTCCCGCTGGCGGTCGTCCCGGCGGCGGTGAACATCGTCTTTGCGGTGAGCGCGCCGGTGGCCGCATCCAGCGACAGCGCAACGTCCGCGTGCCCGGGCGACACGGTCAGCGCCGAAAGGTCGAGTCCGCTGGGCGGCGGCGCGGCATCGGACCCGGTTCCCCCGCTGCCGGAAGACGTGCTTCGCGGCTGAATGCCCCGGCAGGCCAGAGCTCCGGACAACAGCACCGCAGCCGCGATCGAGCCTGTTCGGCGACCCACGGTCTCGCATCTTGGCACGTTCGGCGCCCCGACCGCCCGCGCAACACAAATATCAATTCGACGCAGTGTTTAAGCCAGAAGCGCCAGAAGGTCGTCCTTCGTCAGCCCCGCGGCCGCCGCCCCGTCGGCGAGCGCCGCGTCCATCAGCGCGCGCTTGCTGTCCTGCAGGACCAGGATCTTCTCCTCGACGGTGTCGGCGGAGACCAGCCGGTACACGAAGACGGGGCGCGTCTGGCCGATGCGGTGCGTGCGGTCGGCGGCCTGGGCTTCGACGGCCGGGTTCCACCACGGGTCGCACAGAAAGACGTGATCGGCGGCGGTCAGGTTGAGACCGCTGCCGCCGGCCTTCAGCGACACCAGCATCACGGGCGGGCCGCCGTCGGCCTGGAAGCGCTCGACGACCGCGCCGCGATCGCGCGTGCTGCCGTCGAGGCGCGTGAACGGCAGCTCGGCGCGCGCCAGCGCCGGCTCGATCAGATCCAGCAGGCTGGTCCACTGCGAGAAGACCAGCGCCTTGTGGTTCTCCGCGACCGCCGTCTCCAGCGCGGCGACCAGCGTCTCGACCTTCGAAGACGTGGCCGCCTTTTGCCCGGGGACCAGCGCCGGGTGACAGGCCGCCTGGCGCAGCCGCAGCAGCGCCTCCAGCGCCTGCATCACCCCCTTGCCGTCGGCCAGCAGCGCCAGCACGTCGCTGCGGGTCGCGGCCCGGACGGCGTCGTAGACGGCGCGCTCGTTGTCGCCCAGCTCGACGCGCAGCACGGCGTCGGTGCGCGGCGGCAGCTCGGGCGCGACGTCCTGCTTCAGGCGCCGCAAGATGAACGGCTTCAAGCGCCGGCGCAGATCGGCCGCCACGTCGCTGCGCCCTTCCGAGATGGGGCGCGCGAACCGGTCGGCGAACTCGCCGCGCCCACCCAGCAGGCCGCGGTTCGTGAAATGGACCAGGCTCCAGAGCTCCTCCAGCCGGTTCTCGACGGGCGTGCCGGTCAGCGCCAGCCGGAACGAGGCGCGAACCGCGTACGCCGCGCGCGCGGTCTGGCTATCCGGGTTCTTGATCGCCTGCGCTTCGTCGAGCACCACCGTGCGCCAGCCCGTCGTTCCGCCTGTCAGCTTGGCGGCGTCCAGGCGCAGCAGCGCGTAGCTGGTCACCGTCACGTCGGCCGACGCATCCAGCGTTCGTCCGGCGCCGTGGTAAAGGCACACCTTCAGCCCCGGCCGGAACCGCGCCAGCTCGGCGGCCCAGTTGTGGATGACGCTGGTGGGACACACGACCAGCGTCGGGCCGGTTTCGGCTTTGTCGAACACGCACATGGCCTGCAGCGTCTTGCCGAGGCCCATGTCGTCGGCCAGGATGCCGCCCAGGCCGGCGGACTTCAGGAACGCCAGCCAGCGCACGCCCTCGCGCTGGTACGCGCGCAGGTCGGCTTTCACGTCGGCCGGCAGCGCCACCTCGGGGAGGCGATTGAAGCCCTCGACCAGCGGCGCCAGGCGATCGAGTCCCGGTGGCGCCGGGTGTTCCAGCTCGGCGCACAGCTCGGCCAGCGCGGGCAGCGCGTGGCGCGCCAGCCGGCCGTCGTCCTCGCGCGCCGCCAGCAGATCGGCGATGCGCTGCCCGTGCCGGCGCAGCCAGTCGTGGGGCAGCGCGGCCCAGCCACCGTCGAGGAGCGGGACGATGCCGAGCCCCTCTTGCCAGGCGCGCACGACCGCCGCGGCATCCACGTTGGCAGCGCCGCCGGGTTTGCCGTCCGGTCGCTGCACCTCGAAGGTGACGTCGAACCGGACGGCGTCCGTTCCGGCTGCCGCGTCGCCGGCGGTGGTGACCTGGAGTCGGGGGACCAGCGTCGCCGACGGCTTGACGATCCCCGCCGCCGCGCCCGACAGATCCCCGCGCCAGCGCTTCAGCTTCTCGACGAACCGCGGGGCGTCCGCCGCGCCGAAGGTCGTGCGGCGCCCCGGCAAGAGGTCCAGGTCCTGGCGCAGCTTCTCGATCGCGCGCTGCTCGGCCGCCGTGTCGCGCACGGGCACCGGACCGCGCAGGTAGACCAGCTTGCCGTTGTCGACGCGCGCGGCCGGGGGCGCGCCGTACACCAGCGTCGGCAGCACCGTGAGCTGGGCGCCGTCCAGGTGATCCATCTGCAGCACGACGCGCGGCTTCAGGTCGCGCGCGACCGGCGGCAGGCGCCCGCTGCGCACGTCCAGGTTCGTCCGGCGCGCCAGATCGGGCAGCACCACGGTCAGGAGCTCGCCGAGGTCTGCCGACCGGAACGCCCGGCGCACGGGCAGGTTCTGCAACCAGATGCCGGTCAGCTCGGTCTCGGTGAGCCGGTTCAGCGTCGCGCGCCCGTCGTCCTCGCACAGCGCGACGCCCGGCGCGACGACGGCGCGCAACCGCGGGTCGGGCGCGATGGTCAGCCGCACCTCCGCGTCCCGCCCGGCGCCGGCGTCGACCAGCGTCGCCTGCGGGCGCAGCTCTTCGTCCGACACCGTCACCGCGACGCCGTCCAGGAACACCCGGTCCGCCGTCCCGGCCAGGACCTGCAGCAGCGCGTCCAGCTTGGTCGGCGCGACCGCGACGCGGGCGTTCGTGCCCCGTTCGAGCAGGCGGTCTGCCCGCAAGTCTGCCTCTTCCAGCTGAAGCCGCGCGGCCTTCGCGGGGTCGGCGACCAGGGCGGCCAGCGTCCCGCCGAGCGGCGTCTCCTCGCCCCCGGCCGCGCGCAAGAAGCGCGAGAGCCGCAACCCTTCGGGGAGGCGATCGAACCGGTAGATCACCCGAGCGCCCAGGGCCGCGGCGGGCGCGACCGCCACGGGCGCCGGCGCCGCGCCGTCCGCGACCACCGGCTGTGCCGAATCGGCCGGCCGCTCCGCCGCCGACAAGGAGATCGCCGCCGCCGCGACGTGCTCGCACGGGCTCATGCGCGACGGGCAGTCACACTCCCACTCGCTGCCGGTCGGATACAACACCGCGGTCGCGGGCACGATCTTGCCGGGAGCCCGCACGCGCAGCACGATCTCATCGGGCGCCGACGACTCGACGGCCACCCCGCCGGCGCGCGCCATCGTGACACCCTGCGACCAGAGCGCGGGCTTGCAGCGCTTTCGGATGAGAGCGATCAGGGCGTCCAGCGCGGGATCGACGGGGGCGGGCATGCAGCGCCTCCGTTTTACCGCACTCGGACTTAGATTCTCAGCCGTGCTGGCCGAATCCAGGAACTGCTGGCGGGTTGCGCCGGCGTCGCGCGCCGCGTTCCTGATCGACGCCGACGCCTATTTTTCCGCTTTCCGACAAGCCGTGGCGGGCGCCCGGCACACGGTGATGATCCTGGGGTGGGACATCGATACCCGGACGCGCCTGTCGCGCCCGGGCGAAGAGCCGGTCTGGACGCTGCTGCCGTTCCTGAACCACGTGCTGGACCGGCAGCCGGACCTGCGGGTGTACGCGCTGGCCTGGGACTATTCGGTCATCTACACGCTGGAACGGGAGCCGCTGCCCACGCTGCGCTTCGCGCACGCGGCGCACCCGCGTCTGTCGTTCCACCTGGACAGCGCCCACCCGCTGGGGGCGTCGCACCACCAGAAGATCGTGGTGGTCGACGACGAGGTCGCGTTCACGGGCGGGCTGGACCTGACCATCCGCCGCTGGGACCTGTCCGCCCACCGGGCGCACGAGCCCGATCGCGTCGACCCTGCGGGCCAGCCGTACCCGCCCGTTCACGACGTCCAGATGGTGGTCGAGGGGCAGGCGGCGGAGGCGCTGGGTGCCATCGCGCGGGCCCGCTGGGAGGCGGCGACCGGCGAGGTCATCGCGGCGGCGCCACGGGGCGGCGCGCCCGTCGACCTGTGGCCCGCGGGCGTCACGCCCGACATCACGGACGCGCCCATCGGCATCGCGCGCACGTTGCCCGAGCGCGACACCCTCCCGGCCGTCACGGAGGTGGTGGACCTGACGCGCGACATGATCGCGGCCGCCCAGCGCTGGATCTACATCGAGAACCAGTACCTGACGTCGGCGGCCGTCGGCTCGATGCTGGCCCGTTCCCTGGGTCAAGAGCACGGGCCGGAGGTGGTGATCGTGCTGCCGCGCGAGGAGCACGGCTGGCTGGAACAGAGCTCGATGGGGATCCTGCGCGCGCGTCTGCTGCGGCGGCTGGCGCAGAGCGACCGCTACGGCCGGCTGCGGCTCTACTACCCGACCGTCCCCGAGCTGGACGCCGGGTGCATGAACGTTCACTCGAAGGTCATGATCGTGGACGGCGTCGTGGCCCGCGTCGGCTCGGCAAACCTCAGCAATCGATCGATGGGGCTCGACAGCGAGTGCGACCTGGTGCTGGACGTGGCGCTGGATCCGCGCCTGGGTCCGGTCGTCGAGCACTTCCGCGATCGGCTGCTGTCCGAGCACCTGGGGGTCGACCGCCAGGTGTTCGCCGATGCGCTCGCCGCCCGCGGCTCGTTGATCGCCGCCGTCGAGGGGCTGCGCGGGGCGCCGCGCACGCTGGACACGCTGCCCATTCCGGCCGACCCGGACGCCGGCGCCGGCGCCGCGCCGTCGATCCACCTGGCGTTTCTGGACGGCCTGGTCTGCGATCCCGAGCGCCCGGCCGCGGACCTGCTGGTCGAGACCTTCGTGCCCACCGGGTTGCGAACACCGGTGCACCGGTCGCTGCGCGGGTGGGTGGCTCTGGTCGTGGCGCTGCTGGTCGTGGCCGCCGTCTGGCGCTTCACCCCGCTGCGCGGGTTGCTGCACATCGAGCGGATGACCGCGCTCTTGCGGCGCATCACCGAGCAGCCGGCGACGCCGGCCTGGGTGCTGGGCGGCTATCTGGTGGGCGGACTGATCTTCTTCCCCATCACGTTGCTGCTGGGCGCGACGGCGCTGGTGTTCCGGCCGCTGCCGGCGATCGCGTATTGCCTGACCGGAACGCTGGCCTCCGCCGCGGTCACCTACTGGATCGGCCGGTTGATCGGCCACGTTCGCGCCGACTGGCTGCGCGGCCCGCGACTGACCCGCTTCGAAAAGCAGCTGCGCCACCGCGGCGTGCTGGCCATCGTCGCCGCGCGCCTGCTGCCGGTCGGCAACTTCTCGCTCATCAACATGGCGGCCGGGGCGTTCCGGATCGGGTTTGGCGACTACATGCTGGGCAACGCCATCGGGGTGCTGCCCGGGATCCTGGCGCTGACGCTGTTCGCGGATCGCCTGGGATCGACGCTGCGCCACCCACGCGGCACGAATCTGGCCATGCTGGCCGCCGTTGCGTTGGCCCTGGTCGCGGTGCTGTCGTGGATTCGGCGCCGCCTCGCGCGACACGTCTGATGGACCATTCACGCAACCGACTTCGCTTCGCGTCGTACAACATCCACCAGTGCGTGGGGACGGATCGGCGCCGCGATCCGGAGCGGGTCGCCGCCGTGCTGCGCGAGATCGACGCCGACGTCATCGGGCTGCAAGAGGTCGACGCGCGCCCGGGCGCCGCCAGCGACTCGATGCAGATGCAGTATCTGGCCAGCGCGCTGGGGCTGCACGCGGTCGCCGGGCCGACCATCGTTCGTCACGACGGTCACTACGGCAACGCGCTGCTCAGCCGGCGTCCCGTGCTGGACGTGCGCCGCGTCGACCTGACCGTCTACCGGCGCGAGCCGCGCGCCGCCATAGACGCCGACGTGGACATCGACGGGGCCGTGGTGCGGGTCATCGTGACCCACCTGGGTCTGTTGCCTGGCGAACGGCGCATTCAGGTGCAGCGGCTGCTGGACGTTCTCGGTGCCCACAACAGCAGCGCGACCGTTCTGTGCGGCGACATGAACGAGTGGTTCGCCGTCGGGCGGCCGCTGCGCTGGCTCAACGCCCGCCTGGGCCGCGCCGCCGCGGTGCGCACGTTCCCCACGTTCTGCCCGGTGTTCGCGCTGGATCGGTTGTGGGTCACCCCGCGCGCGGCAGCGCCGGCTGTGCGCGCGCACGTCACGCCGATGTCGCGCATCGCGTCCGATCACCTGCCGCTGGTCGCGGACATCCAGCTGCTGTGAGCGGTCCAGCTGTGCGGCACTCCATGAACTGGACCGCTTCGGCTATTCATTCAGGGAAGCAGGGCTAGCTTCGATCCGTGGCCATCCTCAGGCGTTTCTGGCGCGGCTGGGCCGTGGGCGCGCTGTTCGGTGAAACGACCAAGGGCCAGCAGACGCTGTTCTCGGTGATCATCGCCGCCGCCGTCGCGTGGCCCCTGCTGGCCTTCGGCGTGCTGGCGCCGAAGATCGCCGTGCAGGCCGTCGCGCTGGTGCCGCTGCCCCCGTCCGTTCCCGACTGGATCGTGCGGTTGGTTTGGGTTGGCCTGGCGTTCGCGATCCCTCTGGGGGTCGGGGTGGCCGTGGGGCAGAACGCGCCCGACGACACCCCGCACCGGACGCGCGCCTGGCGATGGCTGCGCGTGTGGCGCGGCTTCCCAATCACGCTGGGCCTGGCGCTAGCGTTCGGGATCATCTTCGTCACCGTGCCGATCGTGAAGATCGTGGCGCGCGTGCGGCGCCGCCACAGCGCCGAGATCCCGCTCATCATGACGGCGTCGGCCTACCACGACGTCGCGGCCAAGATCCGCGACGTGCTGGACCGCCACGGTTTTCATTTCCGATCGGCGGCGCCCGACTGGTGGGTCGCGGCGCCCATTCGTCTGTTGAGCCGTCTCGGCGGTAGCGACGTGCGCTCCCACGTGCCGAAGCGCCTGGAGCACTTCGTGACGGCCGACCTGGCCATCTCGCTGTATCCGACGGGGCTGGTGCTGAGCGGTCGTCCGGATCGCCTGACCTGGGCGCACGGCCTGATCGCCGAATCGGTCGTGCGCACCGCCGGGTTGCAAACGACCGACCCGAAGGCCCAGGCGCTGGAGCAACGGCTGCGCGCCCTGTGGAAGCGCGTCGAGGCCGACGGCGCCGAGCGTAATCCGCACGGCCCGGTGGGGCAGGATCTGAAACAGATCACGCGCGAGCTGCGCACGTTGCAGGTCCAGTGGGATGACTGGCAGGCGCTTTACCGGGAGATCCTGCAGCTCGATCGGGCCCTGCTCGGCCAACGCCAGCTGCTGGACGCGGAGCCGGCACCCAGGCGGGACCCCGGCGCCGACCAGGAACGGGCGACCGGCAGCTGACCCCGGCGGTTCAACGCTCGACGGGCTGGGGGACCTTGCGCCGGCGGGCGCTCACGCGCTCGCGGGCGCGCTCCATCATCAGGTACAGGGCGGGCGTGAAGAACAGGTTGAGCACCGTCGAGAGCAAGAGCCCGCCGAAGAGCGCCGTCCCCATCGAGCGGCGGCTGTTCGCCCCCGAGCCGGACGCGAACACCAGCGGCAACACGCCCAGCAGGAACGCCAGCGAGGTCATCAGGATGGGCCGCAAGCGCAACAGCGTGGCCTGCTGGACGGCGTCGACCGCGTCCGCGCCCTTGTTGCGCAGCTGCTCGGCGAACTCGACGATGAGGATCGCGTTCTTGCTGGCGAGGCCGATCAACATGAGCAAGCCAATCTGGCAGAAGACGTCGTTGTTGAGGCCGCGCACCCGCTGGGCAGCCAGCGCGCCCAGCAACGCCAGCGGAACCGCCAGGATGACGATCAGCGGCAGCGCGAAGCTCTCGTACTGGGCGGCCAGCACCAGGAAAACGACCGTCAACCCCAGCGCGAAGATGATCAGCCCCTGATTGCCGGCGTGAACCTCCTCCCACGAGATGCCGGACCACTCGAAGCCGAAGTCGGCCGGCAGGACCTTGCGCGCCGCGGTCTCCATCGCGGCGATCGCTTCGCCGCTGGACGTCCCCGGTGTGGGAGAGCCGTTGAGCTCGATCGACCGGAAGAGGTTGTAGTGGCTGATCACCGGCGGACCGGCGGTGGTCTTGACGCGCACCAGGTTGTCCAGCGACACCAGCGTCCCCGTCTGCGAGCGCACGTAGAGCTCGCCAATGTCGCGTGGTTGATCGCGATAGGCCGCGCCCGCCTGCGCGTACACCCGATACGCGCGCGGGCCGAAGTCGAAGTCGTTGACGTACTGCGAGCCGAGGTAGATCCCCAGCGCGTTTCCGATCTGATCGATCGACACGCCGATGCTCTTGGCCTTTTCGCGATCGATGGTCAGCGAGAGCTGCGGATCGTCGACGCTGAAGGTCGAGAAGAGCCCGCCCACGCGGCCCGTCTTCATGGCTTCGCCCGTCAGCTGCTCGCGTGACTGCTCCAGCGTTTCGAACCCGGTCGCGCCGCTGCGATCGAGGAGCTCGAACGTGAAGCCGCCCGTCGAGCCCTGCCCCTGAATGGGCGGCGGCAGGAAGGGGATGACGATGGCGCCCGGGATCCCGCCCAGCTTGCGCTGCATGTCGCCGATCACCGCCTGGGCGGAGTGCGCCGCGCCGGGACGCTCGGACACGGGCGCCAGGCTCACGAAGGCGACGGCGCGGTTGGCGCCGTTGCCGGCGAAGTTGAAGCCCAGCACGGAGAAGACGTGGCTCACCTCGGGGCGGCTCTTGAGGCGCGCCTCGGCCTGGCGCGCGACGCCCGTCATGTAGTCCAGCGAGGCGCCTTGCGGGCCGATCATCTGGACGATGAAGTAGTTCTGGTCTTCGTCGGGGACGAACGCGCCCGGGACGGAGCGAAAAACCAGCAGCGTCAACCCGAGCCCGACGACGAACGCGACGCCCGCCCAGCGCAGGTGGTGCACCTGCCAGCCGAGCGCGCGCGAGTAGCGGGACCGCAGCCCCTCGAACCCGCGGTTGAACCAGCGGAACAGCGCAAAGCGATGCGGCTCCTCGGGGCGCATCAGCAGCGCGGCCAGCGCCGGCGACAACGTCAGCGCGTTGAACGCGGAGATGGCCACCGAAAACGCGATCGTCAGCGAGAACTGCCGGTAGAGGCGCCCGGTCGTGCCTGACAGGAACGCCACCGGCACGAACACGGCGATGAGCACCAGCGACGTCGCGATGACCGCGCCGGCCACCTCCGCCATCGCGCGCCGTGCGGCGCCGTGTGCGTCGTCGACGTTCGTTTCGCCCAGGTTGCGCGAGATGTTCTCGACGACGACGATCGCGTCGTCGACCACCAGGCCGGTCGCCAGCACGATCCCGAACAGGGTCAGCGTGTTGATCGAAAAGCCGAAGGCCTTGATGAACAGGAACGTCCCCACCAGCGAGACGGGGATGGTGACCGCCGGGATGACCGTGGCGCGCCAGTCCTGCAGGAACAGGAAGATGACCGCGATGACCAGCAGGATCGCTTCGACCAACGTCTTCAGGACGTCGTTGATCGACTCGCGCACGGCGGTCGTCGGGTCGAACGCGATCTCGTACTTCAGCGACGGCGGAAAACTCCGGGCGACCCGCGCCAGCGTGTCGCGCACCGCCGCTTCCAGCTGCAGGGCGTTGGCGTCGGGCTGCTGAAACACGCCGATCCCGACGGCGGCGCGCCCGTCGAAGCGCAGGTCCAGCGAATAGTCCTCGGCGCCCAGCTCGGCCCGGCCCACGTCGCGCAGCAGGACCAGCCCGCCGTCGCCCGTCCGCTTGAGGACCAGCTGTTCGAACTCGCGCGGGTCGGTGAGCCGCCCCGCTGCCGTCACGCTGATCTGGAACGTCTGCCCGGCGGGGGCCGGCGGGCGCCCGACCTGTCCCGCGGCGATGATGGCGTTCTGCTCGCGCAGCGCGCCCACGACGTCCTCGGCCGTCAGCCCGCGCGCCGCCAGCCGCACGGGATCCAGCCACAGCCGCATCGCGTACTTGCGCTCGCCGAAGATGCGCACGTCCGCCGCGCCCGGGATGCGCTGCAGCTCCTCGCGCACGTAGAGGTCCAGGTAGTTGCTGATGAACAGATTGCTGAGCGAGTTGTTGTCGGAATAGAAGCCGGCCGCGATCACCATCGCCGGGCTGGTCTTGATGACGGTGACGCCCGTGTTCTTCACTTCGGCGGGCAGGCGCGGCAGCGCGGTGCTGACCCGATTCTGGACATCGACGGCCGCCAGATCCTTGTTCCGCCCGACGTCGAAGGTGGCGGTGATGCTGCTGGTCCCGTCGCTGGTGCTGGTCGAGCTGAGGTAGCGCATCCCTTCGGCGCCGTTGATGGCCTGCTCCAGCGGCGTCGTGACTGCCGATTCGACGGCCTGCGCACTGGCGCCGACGTACACGCTCTGGACTTGCACCTGGGGCGCCGCCAGCTCCGGGTACTGGGCGACCGGCAGCGTCGGGATGCTGATGCCGCCCGCGATGACGATCAGGATCGCGCAGACCGTCGCGAAGATCGGGCGCCGGATGAAGAACGCCGCGAACATCTCAGGGCGACCCCGCGGGCACCGGCTGGACGCGCGCGCCCGGGCGCAGCTTCTGCACGCCGCTGGTGACGATGCGATCGCCGGCGGCCAGGCCCCGGGTCACCGGGTACGTCTGACCCTGGATCATCCCCAGCTCGACGGGGCGTAGCGCGGCGCTCAGGGCGCCGCCCGCGCCCTGGTCGACCACCCACACGAACGGTTGCCCCGCGCGGCGCATGATCGCCAGCACCGGAACGGCCAGGCCTTCGTACTGCCGCCAGATCAGCCGCACGCGCACGAACTGGCCGGCGCGCAGCCGTCCGGCGCGGTTGTCGACGGCGGCCTTCACCAGCACCATCTGCGTCGCCGGGTCGGCGCGCGGCGAGACGAACGTGACGGTGCTGGGGGCCAGAACCTTGCCGTCCGAATCCAGGATCTCCAGGGGCGCGCCGGCCTTCAGCCCCGCCGCGCGTTCCAGCGGCACGTCGACGTAGACCTCCAGCGCGCTGTTGTCGTCCAGCGTGGTCAGCACCGTCTGCGGCGTCACCAGATCGCCCACCCGCACGGGGATGTCGCCCACGGTCCCCGCCACGGGCGCGACGACGCTGTAGTAGCGAAGCTCGACGGACTGCGCGCGCGTCTGCGCCCCGGTCGCGGCCACCGACGCCTGCGCCCGCAACAAGGCGCTTTGCGCCTGGTCGAAATCCTGGCGGGTCGCCGCGCCCGATTTGAACAGGCGCTCCATGCGGCCGAACTGCTTGCGCGCCAGCTCCAGGCTCGCCACGTCGGCGGCGTGCAGCGCGCGCTGGCTGGTGACGGCCGCCTGCTGCCGCGAGGGATCGATCTGAATGAGCTCCGTGCGTGGTTGAACGTCCTGCCCCGAGGCAACCAGGATTTTCGACACGTGCCCTTCGACCAGCGGCTGGACCTGCACCGACTGGCGCGACCTCAGGACCGCCACGTATTCGCTGGCGTCCCGCAGCGGCACCGCGCGGACGGTGTCGATCTGTACGGGCATCGCGGGTGGGGGTCCGGCGTGCCCCCCACCCGAGCCCCGGCAGCCGGCCGTCGTCTCCACCGCCAAAAGCGCCGCCGCCATCGCCGCGAGGCGCCTCAGCGCCGAAATCCTCCGGTTGTTCATTGAATCGTCCGGGCCGATGAGGCCGCGCACAGAAACGTGAGTCGCGGGCCCGCTGCGGCAAGCACCCTTTGACGTCGTCTCGCTTGTGCTCGAGCGGCGAGCGGCGTAGGCCTTTGATGTGGACGACATGCGGCCGATCGCGGTCTCACCCCGGCACACCGTGCTGCTCGCGGCGGAGCTGTTCCCGCTGATCGACAAGCCGGTGCGCCAGGATTTCGTGGTCCGTACCCGTGCCCGGCGCGAAGCCAACGGGCTGCCGTTGATGACGGCCGAGCTGGTCATTGCGGGCGACGAGACCCGCCGCGCGCACCCCGCCGCCGAGACTTTTCCGCTGCACTTTCGCAAGACGTACTTCCCCGGGCGGCTGCACGGCGATCCGGCCGTGGAGTTCGAACGCCAGCAGCGCGCGTCGCAGCTGGGCGGAACGCCGCCGCCCATCGGGTACACGGAGACCGTGTTCAGAAGCTGCCTGGTGCCGGGACAGTCTTACGCGCGGCTGACGCCGTTCGGGGGTGAGCCGCCCGAGAACAACATCGCCAAGGCGCAGAAGCTGGCGCTGGCGACGGCGGCCGGGCTCTGGCGGCTGGCCGAGGAAACCCTGGCGCAATTGAACGCGTTGAACGCCGGCGGGCTCGCGCACGGTGACGCGGAGTTGCACAACATCATCGTTTGCCCGTCCCCGCTGGAGCCGGTGCTGGTCGACTTCGAGGCCGCCGTGCTGCGCGATTCCGTCAGCGACGTGGAATGGGCGGCGCGCCGAAAGCTGGACGCTGCGCCCTTGCTGCGCGAGGCCGTCTATTTGCAGTGTGCATTGGGCCGGCAGCCCGGCCCGTTGGGGGAGCTGGCGTGGGACAGCCTGGCAGAGCTGTTCCGGTCGCCCGACCGTTTTCGTCAGGCGATCGTCGCACAAGCCGAGGTGTGACCCT
>JBJMQQ010000286.1:0-17548 GCA_045802645.1 Polyangia bacterium | reverse complement strand
GCGCTGGCGCTGGGGCCAGGCAGCACCCCGGCCAATACGGGCGGCACGACCGGCACCACGCCCACGGCCCCGGTGGCCACCACGCCGACCCCGACCACCACCCCGGTCCAGACGCCGCCCACCTCGACCGTCACGACGCCGCCCCCGGCGGTTCCCCCGTCGAGCACCGCCGTTGCGGCGACCGGCCTCGTCGGCGCGACGGGCGTCAACGGGACGATCATCCCGCTCTACACCGACCCCAGCGATTCGTCCTGGGCCGCCGTCGTCGCCGCCAAGCAGGCGCACCCGACGGTTCCGGTGATCGCGATCGTCAATCCCAGCGACGGCCCGGGCGCGGCGAAGGACGCCGGCTACGTGGCGGGAATCACCAAGCTGGTGGCTGCCGGCGTGAAGGTGATCGGTTACGTCCACACGCTCTACGGCGACCGGTCGACCGCCCAGCTGCAGGCGGAGATGGACCAGTGGCACAGCTGGTACCCGAACGTGACGGGCATCTTCTTCGACGAGATGGCCAACAGCCCCGGCCACGAGTCGTACTACAGCGCACTCGGCGCCTATGCGAAGGCCCACGGCGGTGACTTCACCGTGGGAAATCCCGGCACCGACACGGCCCAGAGCTACATCGGCACCCTGGACGTGATGCTCATTTACGAAAGCGACGGGCTCCCCTCGATGTCGGCCATCACCGGCTGGCACAGCTCGTACGCGCGCACCAACTTCGGCGTCATCCCCTACAAGGTTTCGTCGCTGGACGCCGCGTTCGTCGCCGCCGCGCGCCCGTACGTCGGCTACATCTACTTGCAGAGCGACGACCTGTCGAACCCGTGGGACAGCGTGCCTACCTACCTGACGAACCTGGTCGGCGCCCTTCAGTAGTTCAGCGCGCCGCCGTCAGCAGTCCGTGTCGCTGGTGGGGCTGCAGATGCTCGGGCAGCAGCCGTCGGCCTGCGCGCCCGAGCAGGTCGTGATCGGGACGTGCTGGCAGGCGGCGGTGCACAGGCGCGGGTCGCCGACCAGCCGGTCGACGGTGCAGGGATCGCCGTCGTCTGGGCAGGCGGTGGGGCACGTGGACGGCGGGTCGCAGGTCTCCCCCGCCTGGATGCGGCCGTCACCGCAGCTCGCCGCACAATCTGAATCCGTGGCGGCCGTGCAGCCCGCCGGGCAGCAGCCGTCGCCGCTGAAGCAGGCGGTGATCGCGCCATGGCTGCAGGTCCGCGTGCATGCGGCGACCGAGCCCGCCGCCACGTCCACCGTGCAGGCGTCTCCGTCGTTGCAGCTGGCCGCGCAGGACCCGGGTAGTCCCGCCGTGATCGCGCGGTCGCAGGCCTCGCCAATCTCGACGACGCCGTCGCCGCACACCGTCCGCGGGCAATCGGCGTCGGTGGCGGCCGTGCAGCCCGCTGGGCAGCAGTGATCGCCGGCGATGCAGCCGGTGATGGGCGTGACGACGCACGCCGCGCTGCACGTCGCCGGCGCGCCGCGCAGCTTGACGGTCGCGCACGACCCAGCCGACGGGCAGCTGGTCGGGCACGAGCCGTCGATCGCCGCGTCGCAAGCTTCGACCGGCGTCTCGACCAGGCCGTCGCCGCAGACAGGCGCGCAGTCGGCGTCGATCAAGAACGTCGCGCCGGACGGGCAGCACCCGTCGCCCGCAACGGCGGCCGTGACCGGGAGGTGCACGCAGACCGCCTCGCAGGTGCCCGCTGACAGCAGGCGATCGTCGGTGCAGGGGTTGCCGTCGTCGCACGCGCGCGGGCAGGCGCCGCGCAGGCCCGCCGCGATGGCGACGTCGCAGGCCTCGCCCACCTGGACGACGCCGTCCCCACAGGTGGTCGAGCAATCTGGATCCTGGGCCGCCTTGCAGCCGGCCGGGCAGCAACCGTCCGAGGCGCCGCACGCGGTGATCTCCGCCGACAGGCACGCGGCCGAGCAGTCGACGGCGCTCCCGGCCAGCGCCGTCTGCAGGCAGGCGGCGGGGGACGGCGGGCAGCTCGTCGGGCAAGCACCGCCGCCGCTGGCTTGCGGGTCGCAGGTCTCGCCCGGCTCGACGACGCCGTCGCCGCAGGTCGCCGGGCAGTCGGTGTCCGCGGCGCCCGTGTAGCCGGGCAAGCAGCAGCCGTCACCCGAGATCGGGACCTTGACCCGATCGTGAATGCAGAGCGCCTGGCACCCGCTGCCCGCCAGCGCGTCCGTGGTGCACGGGTCGCCGTCATCGCAACTGAGGGGGCAGCTGCCGGGTTGCGAGGGCGGGATGCCGACGTCGCAGGTCTCGCCGGTTTCACGGACACCGTCGCCGCACGCCGAAAGGCAGTCGGAATCGACCGCGCTGTTGGCGCCGGCCGGGCAACACGCGTCGCCCGCCATGGGTGCCGTGATCGCCGTGATCAGGCAAATGGCCGAGCAGGTCTCGGCGGACACCAGCTGAGCGACCGCGCAGGGGCCCTCGGCCTTGCAGCCGTCGCTGGTCGGGCAGGCGCCCGGCGTGCCGGCGGGGATGGCGGTGTCGCAGGTCTCGCCCGGATCCACCAGCCCGTTGCCGCACGTGGGCGAGCAATCCGGATCGGTTTCGGACGTCGCGCCGGCGGGGCAACAGCCGTCTTGCGGGTGCAGCGCCGTGATCGGCGGGTGCGTGCAGATGCGGCTGCAGCCCGTCCCGCTGCCCTCGTCTTTCGTGCAGGCGACGCCGTCGTCGCAGTCAGCGGGCGGGCAGGCCCCCATCTGCCCGGGGGCAATCGCGGTGTCGCAGGTCTCGCCGGGATCGATGACGCCGTTTCCGCAGTTGGGCTGGACGTTCGTGCCGCCGTCCAGTGTGCCGCCCACTGCGGGCGGTACGCAGACACCCTCCGTCTTGCCGGCGCACATGAGCTGAACGTAGACGGTCGGCGCCGCGCCCGCGGGAACGGATGCGGTCTGATGGCCTCGCGCGGCCACCGAGCCGTCGGCCCGCTGCGCGGCGAGATCGAATGTCAGCATCCCGGTGGCGTGTCCGGGAATCTCGGCGGTCAGCGTGGTCGGGAACACCAGCGTCCCGGCGGGGCCGGGGCCGTAGGACCGTTGCGACATTCCACCGGGGTTGGTGATCGCGACGTTCAGCGCGACGGCGTCGGGCAGGCTCCCCGACACGGTCACCACCATCAACACGACGGCGGTGTCTTGCCGCGCGCACCCGCCTATCGCCAGCAGCGCCGCTACCACCGCGCCGACGGAGCCGCCCAGTCGAAGACACGCCCGGCGCATCATCAAAACCTTTGATTCCCGAGGTCCGTCGTGGGGACGGTCGGCGCGGTCGAGCGGCTCGAAAGCACGGCTGCCGTGATGCCCGCGCCCACGGCGACGCCGACCGCCGTCCACAGCCACCAGCGCTTCCAGACGGGGCGCGGCTTGGCCACGACCACGGGCGGTTCCGCGGCGAGCGGAGCTTGAGCGGGGGGCGGCGCCTTCACCAGCTCGAGCTCGGTGATGCGATCCTCGACGATCTCGCGATCGGGAGCATTCGGTGCGGCTGCCAGGTACCGCTCGTAGTAGAAGAGGGCCCGTTCTGTCGCGCCCAGCTGGCGGTAGGCTTCGGCGGTGTCCATCAAGAATTGGGGGTCCGCCCGCAGCTCGTATGCGCGCCGGTACTCCGCGATCGCTTCCTGGTACCGGCCGAGCAGGTAAAGGCGCCGTCCCTGGGCGACGTGCTCGGCGACCTCCGTGTCGGTGGCCTGGTTGTTCGCCGCCGGGACGAGCGGGGCCGGGCTAGGTGTCGGCGTGGGTGCCGGGATCATCCCAGGGTGGGCGGTCGCCCGGGCCGCCGCGAGCAGCGTCAGCCCCACCGTCAACAGACGCAGCAATTGCAGCGAAGATGCCAAGCCACGCACGAACGTCGCCGTCGCGCGATTTTGCGCCTCGCCCCGCGCCCGAGTCAACGCTGGGTCACCCCTGGCGCGCAGCTAGCGTGAGCGCGAGCGAGCGCGGGACGGACCCAGCACCAGCACGGGCTCGAGCGGCGCCAGCGTGGCGACCCAGCGCGCGGACACCGCCTTGGCGGCCGCCTCCAGGGCGGCGGGGGCCGCCCCCTGCAACAGCGCGAGTGCACCGCGCTCGAGCGCGGCGGGCAGCTCCACCCGACCGTCCTTGCCGCGGACCAGCCGGGCTTCGAACGCCGTGACCTCTCCCGGCTTGAGCGCACGGAACGGCGCGCGCCCCGACTTGGGTGGGACGGTGTCGCTGGACTCCAGCAGGCGCGCGACCAGGACGGTGCGCGCGATGACGCCGAAGTCCAGTCCCGCTTCGTCCGTCTGGGTCTGCGCCAGGATCGCACCGCCCGGCGCGACGTCCTCCAGCGTGACGCCCAGGCCGCTGATGATGGCCTGGACCGCGGCCGCCCGTTCCAGGGCCGCGGCGGCCCGCGCCAGATCGGCGAGGCTGCGGAACGGGCGGTCGCCGGCAGCCTGCGGGTCGTCGAGCAGGCGCGGGTAAAGCGGCCGGAGCCGGGTGACCGCTTCCAGCACCGTCGCGTCATCCGGCTCGGAGAGACGCAGGCCACGCCCACCGAACGGGCCCTTGCGGCGCAAGGTCTCGGCGAGGCGCTTCACCTTGCCCGTCAGGCTGACGCCCAACCGGAACAGCCGCACCAGCGGGATCGACCGCAGCGCCGCCGCCCCGCGCTCGTCGTCGTCGCGGGCCAGCCGCTCGATGGCGAGGTCCAGCGTGGCGAGCAGCCGGTCCAGCACGGCGGCCACCGCCTCGTCGTTGCCGGGCTGCACGCGATCGGCAGCCATCACCCGGTTCGTCAGCGTGACCAGCGCGAACCGCAGGTCGTCGACGTCCTCGCGCCCGGCCAGCTTCTGCGCGGCGCGCGCGAACGGCGAACCTTCGGCGTCGCCCAACCGCTCGGCCAGCGCCGTCGGCACCCGCAGGGCGGCCGCGTCGACCGGGCGGGCCGGCCGCGTCTGGGGCGCGTCCTCGATCCGCACCGTCGCCGGGTCGAGCTCGCGGTACACCTCCAGCGCCTCGTAATAGTCCGCGAAGCCGAGGTCGGCCATCCGGGCCTGGCGCCAGCGGTAGGCCGTCTCCTCGAGCTCCGAGTCCATGTCGCTGCGCGCGCCGACCAGCATGCGGCGCGCCGCGTCCTTGTCGGAGCGATAAAAGGCGTCGATCAGCCGAATGAAGGCCCGCACCCGGTCATCGCCCCCGTCGCTGTCCGCCGCGTCGGGCTCACCTTCGGGATCGTCCGCGCTCGCGGTCAGCCCCGGGCCGCCGCTTCCGGCGCCGACGTCCAGCAGGAAGAACCCGTCCGGCGTCGTGAACGGGGTCCCGATCGTCTCGTCCGGCGGCTCTTCCTGCGTGAGATCGTACACGTGGGCGCCGCGCCGGATGATGAGGCCCACGAGCTCGCTGTCGAGCCCCTCCAGCCAGTCGCCGATCCGTTCGTACGGCGCCACGGCGATCGCGGCCAGCCACTCGCCCAGCGTGCGCCCGTCGATCCGGTCGCGCCGCCAGACGGCGAAGTCCAGCGCGACCGTCAGCTGCTCGGGCGTGGCGGCGGCCAGAATCTCGGCCCCTTCCTCGAGACCGATCTCGTGCAGCACGTAATAGAGCTCGTCGCCGGGCAGCGCGCGCACGGCGGCGTTCAGGTCGGGCGCCTCCAGCAGCGCGTCGGCGCGCCGCAGCTGGCGGCCCCGTCCCAGCCGGGCGCGGTAGTGCGACAGCGCCACGACGTTGTTGGGAACCTGCTCGTCGGATGGGGATCCCTCGCGTGCGGCCATGTATCTTCATATACCACTCGAATGTTGTCGGCCGTCCTGCGCGCGATCGCGGCTCACGAGCTCTTCGACCGCGGCGACCGGATCCTGGTGGCCGTGTCGGGCGGTCCGGACTCGATGGCGCTGTTGCACGTCCTGTGGGAAGCGCGCGAGCGGCTGGGGATCGGGCTGGAGGTCGCCGCCGTCGACCACGGCCTGCGACCGGGCGCGGCCGCGGAGGTGGCCCTGGTCGGCGAGCGGGCGGCGGCGCTGGAGTTGCCCTTCTGGCCCGTCGCCGTTCAGGTACGGCGGGAGCCGGGGCGCGCCTCGCTGCAGGATGCCGCGCGCCGCGCGCGCCTCGATGCGCTGGCGGCGCTGGCCGCTCAGCGGGGGCTGCGCCGGGTGGCGCTGGGACACAACGCGGACGATCAGGCCGAAACCGTGCTGTTCCGGATCGTGCGCGGGACCGGGCTGCGGGGCCTCGGCGGCATTCCATATCGACGCGATCCGTTCGTGCGGCCGCTGCTGGACGTGCCGCGTGCGGAGATCGAACGCTACCTCGCTCGGCGCAGCATTCCGTTCGCGACCGATCCGTCGAACGCGGATCCCCGGTTCACCCGGGCGCGGATTCGCCACCAGATCCTGCCGCTGCTGGCCGCCGAAAATCCGCGTGTCAGTCAGGCCCTGATTGGCCTGGCGCGGGCAGCCCGCGGCGAGACGGCGCCGAAGACTCCACCGGCGCGCGTGGCCGGAACCGTCGGGCCCGCGCCCGGCCCGATCCGGATCGAGCGCCCCGGCGGTTACGACTGGGCGGGCGGCAGGCTGCGGATCGAAGAGGTCGCCACGGCCGGCGCGCCCGCCACGGGTCCCGCCGGCTTCGACGCGGATCGGTTGGGCTGGCCCCTGCTGGTGCGGCCGCGCCAGGCGGGCGATCGGATGCGGCCGCGCGGCGGTGCGGGCAGTCGCAAGGTCTCCGACCTGATGATCGACGCCAAGATCGAGCGGCACAGCCGGGCCCGACTACCGGTCGTCACGTCGGCGGACGGCGCGCTGCTGTGGGTCCCCGGTCTCCGCCCGGCAGAGGTGGCGCGCCCTTCGGCTTCGACTCGCCGACTTTTGTGCTTCACGTTCCTCGCAGAAGAGCCGAAAAGGATCGTTTGACCCTCACCTAAATGGCGGCAATACTTTAGCGCCCCGAGCCTCGCACCCACGAAAGGACCCACAGCGTGCGGCAAAGCCACAAGACAATTCTCCTCTGGATCGCGTTGATCTTCGCTTTCGTGGTGATTTGGCAATTCCTGAACGGGCAGCGCACCGCAGAAAATCACGTGCTGTTCTCGACGTTCGTGCAGGACGTCGACCAGCATCCCGAGCATTTCAAGCCTGGCGCTCCGATCCAGATCCGCAAGAACCAGGAGAGCGCTGAGTTCCGCGGTCAGTACGCGAACGGCGAGAACTTCCTCACGACGGGGATTGTCGGCGACAGGCTGCTCGACAGACTCGACAAGGCCAAGCTGAGCTACGAGGTCGTCAAGGAGAACGAGAACGGCTTCTGGCAGCAGGTGTTCGTCACCTGGCTTCCGATGTTGGTTCTGGTGGTCCTCTTCCTGGTGTTCATGCGCCAGCTGCAGGTGGGCGGCGGCAAGGCGATGAGCTTTGGTAAATCCAAGGCCAAGCTGCTGTCCGAGAACCAGCGCAAGATGACGTTTGCCGACGTGGCCGGCATCGAAGAGGCCAAGGACGAGGTCGAGGAGATCATCGCGTTCCTCAAGGACCCGAAGAAGTTCACCCGGCTCGGCGGGCGCATCCCCAAGGGCGTCCTCATGATGGGCCCTCCGGGCACGGGCAAGACCCTGCTCGCGCGCGCCATCGCGGGCGAGGCGGGCGTGCCGTTCTTCTCGATCTCGGGGTCCGACTTCGTCGAGATGTTCGTGGGCGTCGGCGCCAGCCGCGTGCGCGATCTGTTCGAGCAGGGCAAGAAGAACGCCCCCTGCATCATCTTCATCGACGAGATCGACGCCGTCGGCCGTCACCGTGGCGCCGGCCTCGGCGGTGGCCACGACGAGCGCGAGCAGACGCTGAACCAGCTCCTGGTCGAGATGGACGGGTTCGAGTCCAACGACGGCGTCATCCTGATTGCCGCCACGAACCGTCCGGACGTGCTGGACCCGGCCCTCTTGCGGCCGGGCCGCTTCGACCGGCGGATCGTCGTTCCGCGGCCGGACGTCAAGGGCCGGACCGGCATCCTGGGCGTGCACACCAAGAAGACGCCGCTGGCCGGGGGCGTGGACCTGGACGTCATCGCGCGCGGCACCCCGGGCTTCTCGGGCGCAGACCTCGAGAACCTGGTCAACGAAGCGGCGCTGCTGGCCGCCCGCGCCGACAAGAGTCAGCTCGACATGGGCGACTTCGAGAAGGCCAAGGACAAGGTCCTGATGGGTCCCGAGCGTCGCTCGATGATCATCAGCGACAGTGACAAGCGCGTCACGGCCTACCATGAGGCCGGGCACGCGCTGGTCGGTAAGTTCATGAAGGGGTCGGACCCGGTCCACAAGGTGACCATCATCCCGCGCGGTCGGGCCCTGGGTTTGACCCAGCAACTGCCGCTCGAGGATCGCTTGAACCTGTCCAAGGACGGCGCGAACGATCAGATCTCCGTCGCGATGGGCGGCCGCGTGGCGGAAGAGCTGATCTTCCACCAGCTGACGACCGGCGCGTCCAACGACATCCAGGTCGCGACCGACCTGGCGCGCAAGATGGTGTGCGAGTGGGGCATGTCCGACAAGCTCGGCCCGCTGCACTTCGGCAAGCGCGAGGCGGAGGTGTTCCTGGGCCGCGACTTCGGTGACGCCGGCAAGGAATACAGCGAGCAGACCGCCATCGAGATCGACAGCGAGGTCCGCACGATCGTGACGGCCAACTACGACCGCGCGAAGAAGATCGTCATGGAGAACCTCGACAAGCTGAAGGCGCTCGCCGAGGCTTTGCTCGAGTACGAGACGGTCGACGGCGCAGACATCGACGTCATCTTCGCGGGCAACCGGCTCGAGCGGAAGCCGGCCGTTCCGGCCGCCGCCGCCGCGCACGCCGCTGCCCGCGCCGCCCAGCAGGACAAAGAAAAAGCGGCCCGGCCGAGCATCTTCGCGCCGCCGCGTCCCGTTTCCGACAAAGCCTAGTAGGCAACGCGCGAGCAAGGACGGCGGCGGTGGGGTGCCTCATCGTCGCCGTTCTCAATTGCACGCCGGATTCGTTTTCGGACGGGGGGAAGTTCGTGTCGCCGGACGACGCGATCGAGGCGGGTGTGAGGATGGTCGGGGAGGGGGCGGACTGGCTTGACGTCGGCGGAGAGTCGACGCGGCCTGGCTCGGTGCCGGTCGCAGACGACGAGGAGATCCGGCGCGTGGTGCCGGTCATCGCGGGGCTGCGGGCGCGCCTGCCGGAGCGGGTGCGGGTGTCCATCGACACGTACAAGAGCGAGACGGCGCGGGAGGCGTTGCGGGCGGGGGCGACGGTCGTCAATGACATCTCGGGCGGTTTGCTGGACCCCGAGATCCTGAGCGTGGCTGCGGCGGCGGACGCCGGAGTGGTGCTGGGGCATCTGCGCGGCGCGCCGGCCACGATGATGGAGAACATCGCGTTCACGGACGTGGTGGGCGAGGTGGGGCGTGAGCTGGCGGAACGGATCGCCGCCGCGCGCCGGGCGGGCTGTGCGGAGGTGTGGGCCGACCCCGGGATCGGGTTCGGCAAACGTATCGAGCACAACCTGGCGCTGCTGCGCGGGCTGCCGGTGATGTGCGCGCGTGTCGGTGTTCCGGTGATGATCGGGGTGTCGCGCAAGGCGTTCATTGGCCAGCTCACCGGCAAGCCCGCTGCCGAACGCGTGTTTGGCACTGCCGCAGCGCTGACGGCGGCTGTCATGGGCGGCGCCGCGGCGGTGCGCGTGCACGACGTGGCGGCCGCGCGGGACGTCGTGGCTGTCGCGTCCGCGCTCGTCCGTGATTAAGATTCGGAACACAACCATGGCCAACGACGAGAGAAAGCTGTTCGGCACGGACGGTATCCGGGGCGTCGCCAATCGCGACCCGATGACGGCGGAGGTGGCCCTGCGTCTGGGGCAGGCCGTCGCGCAGCGGTTCCGCCACCCGGACCGGCCGGGGCGCATCGTCATCGGCAAGGACACGCGCCTGTCGGGCTACATGCTCGAGAGCGCGATGCAGGCCGGCATCGTGTCGGCCGGCGCGGACGTGATGCTCGTCGGGCCGCTGCCGACGCCCGGGATCGCGTTCATCACCTGGTCGATGCGCGCCGACGCGGGCGTCGTGATCAGCGCGTCGCACAATCCCTACCAGGACAACGGCATCAAGATCTTCGCGGCGGACGGCTTCAAGCTGCCCGACGAAATCGAGGCCGAGCTGGAACGCAGCATGGAGCGCATCGCCGCCGGGGACCCGGGCGCGCGCGCCGAGCCGGACGCCATCGGTAAGGCGGTACGTATCGAGGACGCGGCCGGGCGCTACGTTCAGTTCCTGAAGCAGGTGTTCCCCAAGGAGTACACGCTGGACGGCGTGAAGGTCGTCGTCGACTGCTCGAACGGCGCCGCGTACGAAGTCGCGCCGCAGGTGTTTCAAGAGCTGGGCGCCGACGTCATCGAGCTGAACGTCTGGCCGGACGGTCGCAACATCAACTACGAGTGCGGCGCGCTGCACCCGGAGAAGCTGGCCGAGGAGGTGCGCCAGTCAGGCGCGGCGCTGGGCGTCGCGCTGGACGGCGACGCCGATCGTCTGATCCTGTCCGACGAGAAGGGGAACATCGTCGACGGCGACCAGGTGATGGCGATTCTGGCCACGCGCATGCTGGCGCGCGGCCAGCTTCCGCAAGACACGGTCGTGGCGACCGTGATGTCGAACCTGGGGCTCGAACGCGCGCTGGCCGCCAAGGGCGGCAAGCTGCTGCGCACGGCCGTGGGCGACCGCTACGTCGTCGAGGCCATGCGCGAAAAGGGGCTGTCACTGGGCGGCGAGCAGTCGGGGCACATCATCTTCCTCGACCACGCGACGACCGGCGACGGCATGGTCGCCGCGCTGCGTGTGCTCGCCGTGATGGTCGCCGAGGGCAAGCCGCTGTCGGAGCTGGCGCAGGCGATGACCCGCTACCCGCAGGTGCTGCTGAACTTCCCGGTCGCCAAGAAGCGCCCGTTCGAGGAGATGCCGGCGGTCCTGAAGGTGATCGCGTCCGTCGAGAAGCGGCTCGGTTCGGAAGGGCGCGTCGTCGTCCGTTACTCGGGCACCGAGTCCAAGGCGCGCGTGATGATCGAGGGGACGGACGAGGCCGGCATCAAGGCGCAGGCGAACGAGATCGCGCAGACCCTGCAGCGCGAGCTCGCCGGCTAGCCGTGCACCTCTACGTCAACGTCGACCATGTCGCGACGCTGCGGCAGCAGCGCGGCACGCGATATCCCGATCCCGTGGCCGCCGCCACGCTGTGCGAGCTGTCGGGCGCCGACGGGATCACGGTTCACCTGCGGGAAGATCGGCGGCACATTCAGGATCGCGACGTGCGGATCCTGCGCGAGACGGTGCGCGGCGTCCTGAACCTGGAGATGGCGGCGACGGAGGAGATGCTGGCGATCGCGCGCGAGGTGAAGCCGGACTTCTGCACGCTGGTCCCCGAAAAGCGGCAAGAGCGCACGACCGAGGGCGGACTGGCGGTCGCGCGCGGCGGGCTGGTCGAGAAGGTGACGCACGCGCTGGCGGAGGCGGGGATCGGCGTCAGCTTGTTCATCGACCCCGAGCCCAGCGTCATCGAAGCGTCGGCCCGGCTGGGCGGCGTCGGCACCGTCGAGCTGCACACCGGCGACTACTGTCTGGCGCCCGCGCGCAGTCCGGCGATGGCGCTGCAGCTGCAGCGGCTGGAGCTGGCCGCGCGTGCGGCGGCGGACGCGGGGATGCGCCTGGGCGCGGGGCACGGCCTGGACTACGCGAACCTGGCGCCGGTCGTGGCGCTGCCCGGTCTGGAAGAGCTCAACATCGGCCATGGCCTGATCGCGCGCGCGGTGATGCTCGGTTTGCCGGCGGCGGTCGCCGAGCTGCGGGCGATCATCGACCGCGACGCGAGGGCGTGATGGACTTCGCGCCGGTGCTGACCGCGGCCGAGATGCGGGCCGCCGACGCTGCGGTGGCGCGTGAGCTGGGCATCCCGACGCTGCTCCTGATGGAGAACGCCGGACGCGGGCTGGCCGAGATCGCGCGTCGCGAGCGCGGAGGCGGGCGCGGGCCGATCGTCTTCGTCTGCGGACCCGGGTCGAACGGCGGCGACGGATTCGTCGCGGCCCGCCATCTGGCCGCCGCCCGGATTCCCGTGCGCGTGCTGCTGGTCGCGCCAGCCGCCCAGGCCCGCGGTGACGCCGCCGTCGCGCTGGCCGCCGCCGAGCGGCTGCAGATCCCGATCGAAGACGGCAGTGGCTGGACCGACCCGGGGGCCTGGCGGGCCCGTCTCGACGGTGCCGCCGTCGTCGTGGACGCGCTGTTCGGGACCGGCTTTCACGGCCCGGTGCGCGGCGCCGCGGCGCCAGCGCTGGAGGCGATGAACCAGGTGCAGGCACGCAAGCTGGCCGCCGACATCCCCACGGGCCTGGATGCCGACACCGGCCGCGCCGCCGGGCTGGTGTTCCACGCCGACGTGACCGCCACGATGGGCGCCTGGAAGCTTGGCCTGGCGGTCGACGCCGCTGGGCCCGCCGGGCGGGTTACGGTGGTGGACCTTGGTGTTCCGGTCGCGCGCGGCGAAGGCGCGGCGCGCGCGTTCCTGCTGGACGGCGCCGGCGTCGCGGCCCGCCTGCCGCGGCGAACGGTGGACGCCAACAAGGGGAGCTCGGGACACTTGCTGGTGGTGGCCGGGTCGGCCGGGAAAACCGGGGCGGCCCTGCTGGTCGCGCGTGCGGCGCTCCGCGGCGGCGCGGGGCTGGTCACCATCGCCTCGACGGCCGCCGGTCAGACGGCGCTGGACGCCAAGACGCTGGAAGTGATGACCGCCCGCTATTGCGAGGGAGACGACCCCGCGGCAGCTGAGGCGACGCCGGCGATCGAGGCGCTGGCGAGGCGCATGCAGGCCGTCGCGATCGGCCCCGGCATTCCGACGGGCGAGGGGATGCGCGCAGCCGTGCGGGAGCTGGCCGCGCGACTGCCAATGCCCATGGTGATCGACGCCGACGGCCTCAACGCGCTTGGAACCGAGGCGGCGGCGGTGCTCGCGGGCGCGCCTGCGCCGCGCGTGCTCACGCCACACCCCGGCGAGATGGGGCGCCTCGTCGGCAAGTCGATTGCCGACGTCCAGGCCGACCGGGTCGGCGAGGCGCGCGCGCTGGCTTCGTCGTCGCGCGCCGTGGTCGTGTTGAAGGGCGCGCGGACGGTGATCGCGGCGCCCGACGGGCGGGTGTTCATCAATCCGATCGCCTGCGGCGCGCTGGCCACCGCCGGCAGCGGCGACGTGCTGTGCGGGCTGACGGGCGCGTTGCTGGCGCGCCGGATGGATCCGCTGACGGCCGCGCAGGTCGCGGTCTACGTTCATGGCCGCGCGGGCGAAGACCTCGCCAGCCGCTTTGGCGACGGCACGCTGGCGGGCGATTTGCCGGATGCCATCGCCGCCGTCATGACCCGGCTGGCACGCGCCGGTTGAGGATCACTCGAGGACGGCGCCTGCGGGCAGTCCGTCGACGCGGACGCCACCGCCGCCGTCGGAGCGGACCGCCAGCGACAGGTCGCCGCCGCGAACGGTGACCCACCGCCCGGCGACAGGGGTTCCGTCTGTCTGGACGAGGCGCGCGCCGAAGGACGCGGCAGCGGTCCGGTGCTTCGACCAGGCCAGGGCGGCGCGTGCGTTGGCGGCGACGCGAGCGTCGGGGCCGTCGCCGAGGCGGCGCAGGAGGTCCGCCAGCTTCGGATGGGGACGGGCGGCCCACGCGGCGGCGGCCCGCACCTCCGGCGGTTGGTCGGGTTCCATCCAGGCGGCCAGCCAGCCCGCACCGTCGGAGAGCTGGCTCACGACGGCGCACAGGCGCGCCCGCAGCGCCGGTTCGCCGTCGCGGGCGGCCCGGGCCAGCGGCGCCGCATCGTCGTCCGAGAGGCGAGCGGCGGCCAGCGCGTCCGCTGCCGCAAGGGCTGCCGCCGGCGCGCCCGCCAGCTCATCCAGCAAGCGTCGGACGATGTCGTGGTCGGTGAGCGCGTCGCGGGCGTGCGCGGCCCGGAGTGCGCCGGCCAGGGCGCGCGTGGACCCGCCCGCCCGGAACGCCGTGTCCAGTCGGCTCGCGTCATCGGGCGTCGCCAGCGATTCCAGCACGTCGCCGATCGCCTGGAGCTCTTCGTCCGAACGGTTCGCGAGTCGCGCTGACGCGGCTGCCAGCGCCCGAGCCAGCAGGTCGCGCCGCGCCGCCGCAGCCGGTACAGGAAACGTGCGCAGGGCCTGAGCGGCCGCCAGACGCACCTCGCCGGCGTCGTCGCCGAAACGGTCCGCCAGCAGCGCCGCGGTCTGGTCGCCCGGCCCAAGCCGCGCCGCCAGGCGGGCCGCCGCGGCGCGGACCGTGGGGTCGGCGTCGGTGAGTCCCTGATCGATCAGGCCCGCGGCGTGGCTGTCGCTCAGCGCGCCCAGCGCGTCCAGAGCCGCGCGACGTACTTCGGGCTCGGATGACGCCGTCGCCTCCGCCAGCGCGGCAAGCGCCTGCGGCTGATGCAGCCGCCCCAGAGCCGCGACGGCGACCAGCACCAGCGGGCCCGTGCCCCCGCGGTGGCGGACGGCGCGGGCCAGCGGCGCCAGGGCCCGTGGATCGCCGATGTCGGCCAGCAAGGCGACCGCCCGGGCCGCGGTAGCCAGGTCGGCGCCGTCCAGCTCGCGCAGCAGCGGACCGACCGCGGCGGCGCCGGCGTCGACGAGCCCGCGCCCGATCTCGTCGGCGACGGGCGGCGAGCGCAACGCGCCGATCAGCGCCGCGATGGCAGCCGGGGTGGCGATGCCACCCAGCGCGCGCGCAGCGTGGCCGGCCGCTTCGTCCGCCGGCCGGCGCTGCAGGAGCGTGCTCAGGAAGGGGACCGCCGCGGCGGCCCCCGGCCAGCCCAACGCGTCCAGAGCCGACACCTG
The DNA here is from genome assembly GCA_045802645.1 of Polyangia bacterium. GTDB lineage: Bacteria > Myxococcota_A > Polyangia > Fen-1088 > Fen-1088 > JADGRB01. Next base: position 2,693 of record JBJMQQ010000286.1, on the reverse strand, counting down.
CAAGTCGGGCGGCTCGGCGGCAGCCACGCGCAAGAGGGCCGGCACCACGCGCGGATCCCGCAACGCGCCCAGCGCGCCCAGGGCGGTGACGCGCACCAGCCGATCGGCGTCGTCCAGTCGCTCGAGCAGCAGCGGGGCGGCCGACGCCGTCGCCGCGCGATCGAGGCTCGCCGCGCGCGCGACCAGACGCACGGCCCGGACGCGCACCTCGCGATCCAGATCGTCGAGACACCCCAGGATGACGGGAAGCGAGGGAGAGGCACCTCCAGCCCCGGCTGCATCGAGCCGCCCCAGCGCGTCCAGGGCCTGCGCGCGCGTCTGCGCGTCGGGGTCGCGCGCCGCCTGCTCGAAGGCGGCCCGCACCTCGGGCGCGGCGGCCCCGAACGACAGAGCGTCGAGCCCCAACGTGCGGTCGCCGGGTGTCGAGGACGGCCCCGTCAACCAGGTCAGCGCCTGTTGCCGCGCCACCGAATCGCCGGCCCGCACCAGGACCCGCGCAACCAGCAGCCGCGCTTGCGGCGGCCCCTCCGCCATCAGCGGCGGCAGCCACGGCGCACCCGCTGCGGCGCCGTAGCGCGCGACGAATCGCGCGACGGCGTCGGCGCGCTCGCTCTCCGGTCCGGCGGTCAGCGCGCGCCCACCGGCCTCGATCGCGCCCGGCCACACCGTGGCGCGCGCCGCGCCCGTCGCGGCCGCCGCCAGCGCCACCGCCAGGGCCGCGCGGCCAATCATCAGCGGAGTATAGCCTCCTCCGACAGATGGTTTAGACTCGAAGCATGACGCGAGAGATCATCGTCCAGATCCTGGAGGGAGAGGGTGCCGAGGGGCGCGCGGGAACCTACAAGATCCCCGAAGCGCGCGAGGCGACCTGCTTCGTCTCGAATCCGGGCGACCTGTTCGCGATCCCCCGCGTCACGCGCATCGAGCTGAAGGACAACTACATCGCGATCTCGACCACCAAGGACGAGCGGTTCTCGTTCGCGTACGAGGACGTCCTCGGGTTTCGCCTGGCCGCGCCGGCCACCGCGAAAGAGCGCTCCGCCGGCTTCGCCCGCTAGCGCTATCTCCAGTCCACGTCGTCGACGTAGACCGCCCCTGACCAGGTCCGCTGCGGCGAAGGGCCCTGGGCATCCACCTCGACGACCACGCCGTCGAGGTCGTACGACGGGTCGATGCGCAGCGCGCCAGGACTGCACCAGAAACGCGCGTTCGTGAACGCCCAGCTCTTGAACGCGGTGAATTCGTCGTTCTTGATGGCGATCCCGTCGGTGGCCCGCTCGAACCCGAGGGCCGCCGGCGGCTGATGGCAGCGGCCAGTGGCCGTGGCCCTGATGGCGACGGGCAGGTCGATCGTCTCGCGATCGAGCGCGTTCGCCGCCACCGACACCTTGCGGCTGATGGACTCGTACCCGGGCGCCTCGACGGTCACCAGGACGTCACCGGCCGGCACGCGCCCTGCGGTGTGGCTGCGGATGACCAGAAGCGCCTTGTTCAACGTGGACGCGTTACCCGCGATCCAGGGGTCGTCGGACGCCTGTCTCGGGGGTGAGGCATCCCGGCGAAGCTCGAGCCCGTGCGCGATGAGGGCGTCGGCGCTTTCCACCACCCGGCGTCGCGCCGGCCGCGCCGCCGAACCAGAGCGCGACGGCCAGCGCGACAGTTCGACCGATCAGCATCGCGCCTCAGCGCATCGACATCGACCAGCTGGCGATCGTCTTGCTGCCGTTGAATTTCGGGAAGGTCGGCATCCGGCCCTGCACGCAACTGGCGAAGCCGCCCCTCTGACCGTTCACCTTCACGGCGGAGACCTTGCCGGTCCCGCGGATCACGAACTCCAGGCTCATCTCGGTCAAGCCGGAGTTGTGCTTCCGTTCGGCCATGAGGCAGGGGACCAGACCCCGGTAGTGATGCATCATCGTCTCTTCGATCGTGGCGTCGTCCAGCGTCTCGTCGCCGGCCGCCGCGTACTTGGACGCGTCGCCGAAGTTCGAGTCGTTGCTGAACTCGCCGTCGCCGCCGCTGGCGTGGTGGCCGCCGCCGCTGCTGCCGCGCTTGGCGACGGTCGCTCGCTGGAAGCTGAGCTTCACGTCCTTGAGGAACGCGTCGATGTCGGCGTCGTCCGTCCGTGACGCGATCTTGGTGTCGTCGCCCGCCTTGCGCGTCCAGACGTAGAAGACGACCCCGCCCACGGCCGCGCCCAGCGCGATGATGACGAAGAAGAACGTGAAGATCGACTTCCGCTTGTCCGACTTCTCCGCGTTCTGCTCGGCGACGGCGCGCCGGTTCTGTTCGCGGTGCCGCTCGGACGTCTTGGTGAACTCGCGCAGCAGCGGGAAGTCTTTCACCTTCTGGCGCTCGCCCGTGTCGCTGTCGACCAGCAGGTGCTCGCCCACGATTTCGCCGCGCGCGATCTGGGCGCGGATCTGCGCCAGCGAGAACGGACCGAAATCCAGCCGGTCCTTCTGAACCAGCCAGCGCTCCTGCGATTCGTCGATCACCGCGCCCGCCGCCTGCGCGACGTTGAACGTGCGCCCCAGCGTGCTGCGCGGCGTGGCCGCGGCGGGGTCGGGCGCCGGGGCCGCCGCAACCGGCTGCGCGGCCTGGACGGGCTGCGCGGCCTGGACCGGCTGTGCCGCAGCGGGGCGGGGGGCTGCCTCGAGGTTCGGCGCGCCGCCCGCCAGCGTCGCGGCCAG
>JBJMQQ010000285.1:0-31788 GCA_045802645.1 Polyangia bacterium | reverse complement strand
CTGGCGCACCAGGTGTTCCTGGTTTTGCTGCGAACCTGGCGGACCTTCCCCGACCGCCGCGCGCTACGGCTGCACCTCTTCAGCCTGGCCCTCCGGGTCATGGCGCGCCAGCAGCGCCACTTTGCGGTGACGCTGGTCGAGCCGGCCGAACCTCGGTCCCTGGTCTTGACGGCGCTGGATCGCGTCCCGCTCAGCCGGCGCGCGGTGTTGGTCCTGCACGAGCTGGACGGCGTTCCGCTGACGCAGATCGCGGACAGCCTGTCGATGACCCGTCTGGGGGTCGCGATGCGGCTGCGGACCGCGCGGCGGGACCTGGTCGCCGCGATTCGCCAGCTGGTGGCCGACCCCCAGGACGCGCCCCTCGGCTGCCTCGACCTGTTGCTCGCGCCGCGCGGCATCCGCTTCGACGAGCTGCTGGAGAACGTGCCCCAGGCCGATACGGACGAACAGCCGCGTGAGGTCGCCGGCGAGATCTTGCAGATGCAGGACGACGTCTTCTTGTTGGAGTCGTTGATGGACGAGCTCCCGGACGCCGTCTACTTCAAGGACCGGCAGAGCCGGTTCACGCGCATCAACCGGTACGCGGCCGCCCACTACGGCATCGTCAACCCGGAGCTGGCCGTCGGCCGGACCGACTTCGATTTCTTCACCGAGGAGCACGCCGGTCAGGCGCTGCGCGACGAGCGGGAGATCATCCGCACCGGACAGCCGCTGGTCGCGATCAAAGAGAAAGAGACCCTGCCAGACGGCAAGCTGCGCTGGGTCTCCACGACGAAGCTCCCGCTGCGCGACCGCGACGGCGACATCGTCGGGATCCTGGGGCTGTCGCGCGACATCACGGAGCTGCAAGAGGTCGCGTAGTCACCTCCAGCGTCGCCGAGGCGATGGTGATCCCGGCGCGGTCGAACTCACGCAGCACTTCGCGGCTGATTGCGTCCTTGATGTCCCGGATGCCGTGGTCCGGCACGATCAGGCGCAATGCCATCTCGAGCCAGTTGTCCGTCAGCCGGTAATAGACGCGCGGGCCGATTTCGGGCGGCTTGATCGCGAATCGGCGTTCCAGCTCCTGGAGCACGTCTCCCGAAAGCGCCCTGGCGTCCATCGTGTGGCGCTGCGCCGCCGCCAGCAGGATCTGCTCGGCCCGGTCGCGGTCGGCGGAGTAGGGGATCGGGAGCAGGATCTCTTCCCAGATGTACGGGAACTCGCTGGTGTAGTTGTAGACCGGCTCGTCGAACAGCTTGTCGTTGGTGACGGTGACGACGCGTCCGGTGTACTGGCGGCTTCGAACCCACATCGCGGGATCGGCCTGGGCTTCGACCGTCGCCGGCTGGCCCATCTCCATGATCGTGGTCTGAATGAACCCGAGCCGGATGACGTCGCCGCGCACGCCGCCCATGGTGATCCGGTCACCGACGGTGAACGTGCGGCCGCGCAGGATGACCAGGTACCCCGCCAGCGCGGTGACGACGCGTTGAAGGGCGAAGGCCAGCCCCGCCGTGACCATGCCGATCGCGGTGGCCAGGCGTTCCGGGCGCTCGAACCAGATCGACGCCGTGCCGATCACCAGCGCCGCCGCGAGCAGCACCGAGATCGCCTGCGTCGTCCAGAGGCGGATGCGCTCGTGCCGCCCCGACAGCACCCGGGCCGCCGCGCGCAGGAGCTTTCGCAAGACCAGCAGCGCGACGATCAGCGCCGCCGAAAACAGCAGCTTCTTGCCGCTGTCGGCACTGACCCCGACCAGCTTGACCCCGAACACCTCGAGGGTGCCCGAGGGGCCCACTACCTGGATCGCCGCGGCCATCTGACCAGGCAATCTGGATTCGCGCCCAGCTCATCGCCAGGTCGCGCGACGACGGCCGCCTAAAACATGTCGCCCAGCTGCGCGATGCGATCGTAGACGGCGGTCAACCAGACCTTCACGCGCTGGCGTTCGATGCGCGAGAACGTCTCGGTCCCGAAGCTGCTGCCGTTCGCGGCCGCCCAGAAGCTGGCGTCCAGGCGGTCGATCTTCTGCATGACGGCGGGGTTCAGCTCCGGCAGCTCCAGGATCGCGGCGCCCAGGCGCTGGGCCTCCTGGCGAACCGGCGACCCGTCGAACAGCCCGAACTCCTTGCCGCGGCCGTAGTTCTTGACGACGCAGATGCGCGCCTTGTCGCCGGTCCGGTTCAAGAGACGCTCGAGGGTGATGAGCGCATCCTTGCCGTCGTCGATCACGTGCCAGAAGACGACGCGGACGTTGCTCTCGGCGGCCAGTTCGAGGATGCCGGACTCGCCGAGCCAGGCGCCCAGCAGGCGGTCGCTCTGTGCGGGCAGGTCGACCACCACGCGGCGGTCGGCGTCGGTCGCAAACCCCAGGATCTGATCGGCGCTGGGGAAGCTGGTCAGGTCGATGGGGGTCGTGTAGCCGCCGTAAAAGCGCATCAGCGCCCCGTGCGAGCCGTCGGCGTCCGCCGCCGTGAACGGAATCTCGCGATCGATGCAGTACTGGGCGCAGAGGCGGGCGACGACGGATTTGCCGACGCCGCCCTTCTCGCCGCCGATGAAGTGGATCGTGCTCATGCGCAGGAGTGTACGCAGTTCTTATTTCGAGCGGGCGACGATGATGTTTCCATTCGGCGCAGGCGGCCACCCGCGCTTCCGCTCACTCCTTGGCGTGCGTGATGGGGGTGGCGGCCGGGTCTTTGCCGTCGGCGGCGTCCTTCTCGCGGATGCTGTTGGCGATCTCGATGGCGACCGCCGCGGCTTCCTCGGGCGACGCGCCGACGGTCTCGCGGGCGTAGAGCCGTTCCGCGCGGGCGTCACGGGCGCGCAGCCCGCGGTCATCGGAGTCGTCACCGGGCAGATCGACCCGCAGCTCTTCGATCAGCATCCGGACGGCGGCCGCGATGGGCAGCGCCAGCAGGGCGCCGATGATGCCGCCCAGCTTCCCGCCGATCAGCAAGGCGATGACGACCACCGCAGACGAAAGGCGCAGCGCCTGACCGTAGACGCGCGGAACGATGATCCGGCTCTCGAGCTCTTGATACAGGATCATCGTCACCAGGATGACCGTCGCGGTGCCGGTCCCCCGGGACAGCGCGACCAGCACCGCCGGCGTGGTCGCCAGCAGCCCGCCCACGAACGGGATCACGTCCGTGACGGCGGCGAAGGCGCCCAGCGCCAGCGCGTTCGGCACGTGCGTCAGCGAGAGCAGGCCGAACGTGAAGACGCCGATCATCACCGAGGTGACGACCTGCCCCCGCAGGTAGCCGCCCACGATCGTGCCCAGGTTCAGCAGCACGCGCGCCAGCCGAACGTGGTACCGGCGCGGCACGACGGCGTAGAGCGCACCGCGCGTGCGCTCGACGTCGGCGATGAAGTAGATCGCCAGCACGATCGACGTGCCGGCGTAGCCGATCACCTCCACCACGCCCAGCGACGCCGTGATGGCGGCGTTGGCGTTGACGCTGCGGATCCGGTCCTCGGGCTTGAAGTTGCGGATCGCGGTGGCGGCCGTGGCGGTGAGTCGGTGGGCCTCCAGCCGCTCAGCGAGGCTCTGCTGGATCTGCGGGAGCTGGTTGATCGTGTGGGTCACCTGCGCCAGCAGGTCGGGGATGGTGATCAGAGCCGTCCCGACCGCGATGACGCCGCAGCCCAGGAAGACAACGCCGATCGAAACCGCGCGGGTCAGCCCGTGGTGCTGGAACCATCTGACCGAAGGCGACAGCGTGCCGACCAGCATCAAGGCGATGGCGATCACGACCAGGATCGGCAGCAGCGCGTTCAGCAGGTAGACGGCGCCGATCGTCAGCGCGATCGCGGCGATGGTGCGGGGGGCAATCTCGATGCGGTGGACGACCCGGCGATCGTCCGGGCCGTCGTTCTGTTTGTGGCCGTTCGGTTGGTCGTCCGCCATCGTCCTGGCCCGGGTCCCGTCAGGGTTGCTCCGTAGGCTCAGGCTCAACCATAAGGTCGCCCGCGGCGATGGCAACCCGCGGCGCTCGCGGTATCGCTCACCTATTCGCGGCGGCGGCGCGCGCCTGGGCCGCGCGCTGGGAAAGTCGGTCGGCGAGCCGGGCGCGCGCCCGCTCGACCACCGCCGGGCTGGCCTCGCGCGGGTGCCCCGAGTGGAACGGCGGAGCCGGATCGTATTCCAGGCGCAGCTGAATCTCTTCGGCGACGGTGGGCGACGCCAGGCGCGCCGCCAGGTGCAGCGCCATGTCGATGCCGGCGGTGACACCGCCGCCCGTGATGCGATTCCGATCGATGACCACGCGCTCTTCGACCAGGGTGGCGCCGTAGGCGGCGAGGTAGGGCAGGGACGCCCAGTGGCTGGTCGCGCGGTACCCGCGCAGCAGGCCCGCCGCGCCCAGCAAGAAGGCGCCCGTGCAGACGGACGTGACCCAGGCCGCGCCGCCGCCGATTTTGCGCAGCCACTCGATCGTCGGCGCGTCGTCCATTTGCGCGATCTGTCCGAAGCCGCCGGGGACGCACAGAACGTGGGCGTGCCCGATCTCGTTGAACGTTGCCGCGGGAAGAAGGCTCACGCCCGTGTCCGACACCACGGGGTCGCGCGTCTTCGCGACCAGCGTCAGGCGTGCGCCGGGTACGAGGTGCAGCACATCGTACGGTCCGACGAGATCCAGCAGGGTCATGCCGGGATACACCAGAAACACCACGTCGATGGGGTCCATGCCACCAGACTGCCGTTCGTGGCCCGTGGCGTCCACGTCAACTTCATGGCAATTTGTGCCAGATGGCTGGAACGGGCGCCGCTCGCGAGAAGATCGTGATCGTGGCGTTCGACGGCGCGCAGTCGTTAGACGTGACCGGGCCGGCGGAGGTCTTCGCACACGCGGCGCGTGAGCCCGGCGGCCGCCCCTACCAGGTGGTCGTGGCCGCGCGCGGCCGCCGTCAGGTGCGGACGTCGTCCGGGCTCACGCTGGCCGTGACCCCGCTAGAGCGCCTTCGGTGCGGGCGCGCAGACACCGTCCTCGTAGCGGGCGGAAACGAAGCCGCCGTGCGGGCGGCGAGCAGCGACGCGCGGTTGCTGACCTGGTTGGCGCGGCACGCCGATCGAACACGCCGCATCGGCTCGGTCTGCAGCGGCGCGTTCGTGTTGGCAGCGGCGGGCGTGCTGGACGCGCGGACCGTGGCGACCCACTGGTCAGCGGTCGAGCGGTTGCGAGAGTTCCGGCCAGCCGTGCGGGTCGACGGTGACGCGATCTTCGTGCGGGACGGCCGGGTCTGGACGTCGGCCGGCATCACCACGGGCATCGACATGTCGCTGGCCATCGTCGAGGAGGACTGCGGCCGTCGCGTCGCCGATCGCGTGAGCGCGCACCTGGTCCTGCACGCGCGCCGCCCTGGATTTCAGTCGCAGTTCTCTGACGTGCTGGCGGCCCAGGCGCGCCGCGACGACCCGCTGAGCGGCGTATTGGGGTGGGCCAGCCAGCGCCTGGCCAGCCTGGACGTCGAGGCGCTGGCGCGGCAGGCGGCCGTCTCGGTGAGGACGCTGCACCGACTTTGCGCGCGCACCCTGAGAACGACCCCCGCCAAGCTGATCGAACGCCTGCGCAGCGACCACGCCCGCGTGTTACTGGCCACGACGGGCCTTTCGCTGAAGGAGATCTCGGCGCGCTGCGGGTTTCGCGACGGCGCCCAGCTCACGCGCTCCTTCACGCGCTGCTTCGGCGTTTCACCGCGCGCCTATCGCCTGCTGCACGGCCGATCCGTCACCCGATCTCGGCGGTGACCTGGTCGCGCGCCTGATAGAGGTCCCACAGCTTGCCGGCGACGGTCTTGGGATCGATGGTCGCGTTGCCGCTGTCGAACGCGGTCCCCTTCACCATCCCCAGCACCATGGCCTCGCCCACGTAGACGCCGTCCGCCTTCAGCTTCTGCGAGAGCAGGCCGACCAGCTTGTGCTTGGCGGCGTTGGCGACGGCGAGCCCCATGGCGCCCCACTGGACTGCCGTGGCGTCCACCTGCGGATCGAAGTAGCCGAGGCCGCCGTTGACGACCAGAACGCCGCCCTTCTGGGCCTTCAGATCGGGCAGCGCCTCGCGCACGACCGCCAGCAGGCTGACGACGGCGACGTCGAGCGCGGTGCGGATCTCCGGGATGTCGGCGGCCAGCAGATCGCCGGCCGCGCCCGAGTATGCGGTCCATTCGATGGCCGTCAGCGGGCCCAGCGCGGCGCGCACCTTGCCGACCAGCGCACGGGCGGCCGCGGGGTCACTGACGTCGGTCGGGAACGCGGCGGCGCGGATGCCTTTCGCTTCCAGCGCCTTCACGCCGGCTGCCAGGCGATCGGCGTTGCGCGCGGCCAGCGCGACCGCGAACCCTTCGGACCCGAACCGCTCCGCGACCGCCGTCGAGATCCCGGGGCCGTACCCACAGACGAGGATTGTCTTTGCCATGGGCTCTTCCTTTAGCGCCGAATCGTCGCCCTTCAAGGGACTCTCGCGAACCGCTGCCAGGCGCCGCCGATGCGGCGTTCGTGGGGCATGAAGGCCAGCTTGTAGGCCATCGAGTGGTTGTCGCGGATGGCCAGCCCCAGGTAGACCCAGTCCAACCCCAGCCCGCGCGCGACGGCGATCTGCGTGAGGATCGAGTAGGTCCCCAGCGACAGCCCCGCATGGGCAGGGTCCCAAAACGTGTACACGGCGGACAGCGCGCGTGCGCCGCGATCGGTGATCGCGACGCCAGCCAGGCGGCCGGCCACGGTGTAGCGCACCTCGAATCCCTCGGCGCAGCTCATCGCGAAGTAGCTCTCGTAGCCCAGGGCGTCGATGGGCGGCCGGCCGTCGGCGTCCAGGGCGCGTCCGCTCTGGTGAAGGCGGTAGAGGGCCAGGCGGGCTTCGTCGACCTCGATCGGCCCCAGCTCCACGGTGACCGCCGCGTCTCCTTTCGCCTGGGCCCGCCGCTGGGAGCGCGACGGGGTGAACGCGCGCACGTCGACCCGCAGCGGCTCGCACGCGGCGCAGGACGGACAGGCCTGGTTGTAGAGCAGGGTGCCTGCCCGCCGGTCTCCCGCCGCCAGCCGGCCGTCCAGCTCGGCGCGGGTCAGGCGCCGCAGCGGGTGGCGAAGCGGTTGGCGCGCCACCCGGCCCGGCAGGTACAGGCAGGGCTCGGCCTCGTCGTGAACGACCAGCTCGGGCGGCGTGACAGCCAGAATGCGGCCCGACATCCCGAACAGTATGGTTCGAAGACGCGCCGCGCGCGACGGCTTGACGGGCAGGACCTGGATCGGGCAAAAACCGGCGGCCAGACGCCGCAATGACCCGCGCTGTCCGTTCCCCTCGCACCCTCGCTGCCGCGACCGTGGCCCTCGCGCTGCTGGTGGCCACCCGCGCGCATGCCGCGCCGCCCCCGGGCAGCGGCGTCGAGCCCGGCTCCGTCGCGCCCCTCGTCGACCGGGTGAAGGGGGCGGTCGTCACCATCCAGAGCACGAAGTTCATCCGCCGGTTCGCCGTCGAGGACCCCTGGACCCAGATGCTGCGGCAGCAGTTCGGGCTGCCTGCGCCGCGGGCCACGCGCGAGCGCCAGGAGGCGCTGGGCTCCGGCTTCGTCGTCGATCGGAGCGGGATCATCCTGACCAACAACCACGTCGTGGCCGGCGCGGACGAGGTGGTCGTGAAGCTGGCCGACAACCGCCGGTTCCCGGCCCGCGTCGTGGGCAGCGACCCCCCGACCGACGTGGCGGTCGTGAAGATCGATCACCCGCCCGCCGACCTGCAGGCCGCCACGCTGGGCGACTCCGACCGGGTGCGGGTGGGCGACTACGTGCTGGCGATCGGCAACCCGCTGGGCATGGGCCAGACGGTCACGATGGGGATCGTCAGCGCCAAGAACCGCGTCATCGGCGAGCGCCTGGGCGATGTGGATCCACGCTACGAGGACTTCATCCAGACCGACGCCGCCATCAACCAGGGCAACTCGGGCGGCCCGCTCTTCAACTTTCGCGGCGAGGTCATCGGCATCAACTCGGCGATCATCAACCCGGGCGTCGCGATGAACGTCGGCTTCGCGATCCCCATCGATCTGGCGCGGCAGGTGGCGGACCAGATTCGTAAGGTGGGGCGGGTCGCGCGCGGCACGATCGGCGTCGGCGCCGAGGACTTCACGCCCGAGCGCGCGGAGGAGCTGCACGTCCCGTTCGCGCCCGGCGCGCTGGTGGTCTCGGTGGGGCGCGGCTCGCCTGGCGCGGCGGCCGGTCTGGCCCCAGGCGACGTCGTCGTCGAGATGGCGGGCAAGGCGATCGACGGCCAGCGGCGGCTCATGTCGGTGGTCGCGTTCTGCCGTCCGGGCGACAAGGTGAAGCTGGTCTTTGTCCGCCAGGGACGCCGGATCGAGACCTCCATCAGCGTCGTCGGGCCGCGCGTCGGTGGCGAGGCGACCGTGCTGGGCCTCGAGCTGCGGCCGCTGGACGCGCGCGAATCGGCGGCGCTGGGCCTCGGCGGAGGCGGCCTGGCCGTGGTCTCCGTCGATCCGCGCGGCCCGGCCAGCGGCATGGTCGAAGAGGGCGACGTCCTCCTGGCCCTGGACGGCAAGCCGATCACGCTCGCGCGTTTCAAGGCGGTCGCCGCCCGCCTGGCGAACGGTGACCGCGCAACGCTGGTCATCCAGCGCGGCCGCCAGCGCTTCATGCTGCGGCTGTAATTCCCGGCGGGCTCAGCGCAGGGCGCGGGCGACGAAGGCGACGTGCAGGCCGATGCCCGCGAACCCGGCCACGCCGACCACCAGGCCGATGCCCGCGAACGCCCAGGCGACGAACAGCAGGCGCCGTCGCTGCGTCAGCGCGGAGATGCCCAAGAGGGCGATGGCGACGGATGCCGCGGCTTCGGCCAGGTCGAACTGGTCGTCGCGCGCTTCCAGCCGATCGTAGGTGGCCTCCAGGTCCTGGGCGTGGCGCTTGATCTCTTCGCGTTCGCCGTCGTAGCGGCGAATCTTGTCGGCGTAGTCGGCCAGCTTGCGATCCAGCGTGGCGCGCGCCTCGGCGCTGAGGCCCGGGGTCAGGTCGCGCTGCAGGTTCATGGTGTCGAGCGCGGCCTCGGCGACGTTCATCTTCGTGCCCTTGGCCTGGTAGTACGCCCAGGCGTCCACGCTCTGCGCCTGCACGTGCTGCATCTTCTCGCTGATGTTCTCGTCCTTCACGTGGCAAAGCGCGCTGAAGGTCGCGGTGATCGCGACGCTGATGGCGACCACCGCGTTCAGCGCGAATTTGCCGACGCGCGGGCCCTCTCCATGCTGGCCGTGCCCGTCACCCTCGTGGGACCGCTCGATCGCGTCGTTGATCGTCTCGTCCAGCTCGCCCATCCCGTCATCTTATCGTGCGTAGGATCTTCTTAGCGTTCGCGGAAGGACCATTTAGCAATCGGGTTTCCGCGCCGCTGGCATCTTGGCCTCGGCTTCGCCATCGAAGCTGCCCACACCAAGGAGATCCCGATGCCGCGCACCCGAACCCTGATCGTCTTCACCCTCGCCGCTGTCACGCTGGGCGCCGCCTGCTCGACGCGTCCGGCCGCGCCCGCAGCGGAGACCACCGCCGACAAGGTGGAGCGGGGACGCCGCCTCGTGAGCATCGGTGGCTGTAATGACTGCCACACGCCGATGAAGTTCGACCCCGAGCTGGGCATGCCCGTGCCGGACATGACGCGCATGCTGTCCGGCCATCCCCAGGGCGCGCCCGATCCCGCGTCGACGCTGTCCGGGCACGACATCGGCGTGATCGGGCCGACCTTCACCAGCTTCCGTCTGCCGTTCGGCGTCGTTTACCCGGCGAACCTCACGCCCGACAAGGACACCGGCCTGGGCGGCTGGACCGAGGACATGTTCGTGCGGGCGCTGCGCACCGGGCGCCACATGGGCGGCAGCGGGCGCCCCATCTTGCCGCCCATGCCCTGGATGACGCTGGCCCAGCAGAGCGACGCCGATCTGAAGGCGATCTTCGCCTATTTGCAGAGCGTCCCGGCGATCCGCAACGACGTCCCGGCGCCCAAGGTGCCGGACGCCGCCATGGACGGCATCGCCGCCTCGTACGACAAGATCCTGTCCCGCATGAAAGGGCAGGCGTCGCGCTGAAACGGGCGGCAATCAGGCGCTGGCGCGTTCGTCGAGCTGCAGGTCGCAGTCGACCTCGACGGCGAAGCGCCCGCGCCCGCGCGTCGGCAGGCGAACGTCCGGGCACTTCTGCGTGAGCCGCTGCCGCAACAAGATGAGACGGCTCTCCAGGTTGTCGCGCAGTGGCGGCAGGCCCAGGCCCGGATCCAGCCGCAGCTCGCGATTCGTGAACTCGTTGCGCCCGGTCTGCTGGTGCGTCTTCAGCAGCTTCCACAGGATCCGGCCGGGGACGTTGCGGATCAGGTACTCGCCGTCGACGAAGATGCAGTCGTCGTTCTGGTAGAACACGAACGTGCGCCGGGCGCGCGGCACCGCGGCGGGGACCGGCGCGGGTTTTGGCCGGCGCGCGACGGAGTCCGGGTCCTCCACGTCCGAGACCGCCAACCGCTCGATGCCGGCGGCCACCTGGTCGGCGACGATCCCCAGGAACGCCTCGTGCCAGCTCTCGAAGCACGACGGGTTGCGGCTCTCCAGCGCCAGGACGCCCACCAGGCGCCCGCGCACGCTGAGGGGGAGCCCCAGGTGGCTCTGCGCGTCGGGCAGGCCCGGCAGCGGGATCTCGGGCGCGATCGGCGCGGCGCCCGCGGCCGCCCCGCTGGTCACCTGGGCACGGACGGCGCGGCCGTAGCGCAAGTTGCTGTCCATCTGTCCGACGCGGAGCGGGCGGCGGTCGCGCGCCACCGTCCCGATCAGCCCTTCGCCGAACACCACCTCCGAGCCGACGCCGCTTTCGTCATAGCCGCGGCTGGCGACGGTGAAGAGCCGCCGCCCGGTCTCGTCGACCAGCAGCACCTTGGCGTGCGCGAAGCCGAAGTCCTCGGCCAGGCCGTCCAGCACCGCGCCCAGCAGCGACTCCAGGTCGGGTGCCTGGTTCATGCGCGTCGACAGCCGGTGCAGCACCCAGAGCTCGTCGCGCTGGCCTGCGGGCATCTTGCCGGGCTCGGCGGGGAGCTCGGGTACATCGGGCGCGTCCGGCTCCGGCGGGCCCAGGTGGCTGGTGATGGCGACCACGTCGAGGACCTCGAAGATGTCGGCGCTCAGCAGGCGAAAGATGCCGGTCATGCCGGTGTGCGAGGCGATCGCCTCGACCCGCGTCGCCATGCGGTCGAAGATCGGCCCGGTGGTTTCGGCGCGGACGTACCGCAGGCCCAGCGCGTAGACGTCGAAGTTGACCGGATCCCAGACGGTCACGGTCGCGCGCGGGTTCTCGAGCAAGTTGCGGGTGGTCTTGTTGAAGAACTGCCGCGACAGCGCCACGTGACGCCCGTCGACGAACTGCACGTGGCTGATGGTGGCGACGTTCGGGATGCCGTCGGCCGAACAGGTCGCGACCATCGCCGGGACCACCCCCTCGAAGCAGCGGGAGAGCTGCTCGAGCGGGATCATGTCGCGCCCGCCGGCTGTCCGCAGGGGGCGCCGGCACCCGGGCCGGGCGTCTGCACGAACACGTCGCGCAGCTCCATCCGCAGCGCCAGCGACGGCCACCAGGCGAGGCGCCGCCACATCGCCCGCGGGATACCGACCAACCCCATCTCGTGGGTCAGCGCGTCGCGGTATGCCGAGACGAAGGCGCGGTCGCTCTCGTCGGTGCGGCGCTCGCCCAGCCAGACGCCCTTCAGCTGCAGCGCGCGGTGGTTGGTGGGGCGCACCACGTTCAGCGCCATCTGGCCGTTGTCGCGCAGGTGGCGCAGCGGCAGCTCGGCGAGCTGCGCCGGCAGGAACACCGTGACTTCACGGCCGTCCCCTTCGACGCGCAGCCCAAACGCCAGCACGCTCATCGGCTCCAGGGCGGCGTTGCGCGTGCCCAGGTACATGATCGACGGTCCTGCCAGAAGCGGAAAAAGCTCGTCGGATAAGGCGGCCAGAGGGCCGGTACGGGTCTGCGGCATCGGTAAAACGGCGGAAATAGTAGCATTCGCCGTCACCGTCGCGTTTAGCGAATTCTTAGCATTCGCCTAAGGAACAGATAGCAAGCGGGCGTCGCGCTGGCCGGTAGCTTGGACGGCGAAAGGAGCCCGATGATTTCTACCTCACGTCCCGATACGCTGACGCCCATTCACAAGGGCTTGCGCCGCTCTCTGTTCGAGACGGCCGTGCTGCTGGCCCGGACCGATTTTACCGACGCCGGCGAGCGCGGCGCGGCACAACAGGCCGTCGCCACCTGCCTGGCGTTCCTGCGCGAACATGCAGAGCACGAAGACCGACACATCGTGCCGGTGATCGCCCAGCACAATCCCGAGCTGGCGATTGCGCTGGAAGTGGCGCATCCGCGGCTCGAGCGGATGGCCATCGCCGTCGACAGTCTCTGGTCACGGTTTGCGCCGCTGGACGGCACCGGGCGCACGACGCTGGGGGCGGAGTTGCAGCGCCGATTCCAGGCGTTCGTGGCCGAGCAGCTGCTGCACATGGACCTGGAAGAACGGCAGGTGCTCGCGGTGCTGTGGGCGGCCCTCACCGACGAACAGATGGCCGCGCTGAGTGGCCGGATCGCCGCCAGCGTCCCGCCGCCGCGCGCGCAAGAATGGGGGGCGCTGCTCGGCCCGTCGCTGAACGGCGCCGAACGGGCCCTCATGGCGGCGCGCCCGCCCGCCGTGTGAATTTTCGGAAAATTGTCGCCTCGTCTCTTGGCCCCTGCGCTTCGGACAATTTGGGCCTACATTTCACGGACGAGCCGTGGCCCCGCTCAGTCCCATTCGCCTTCTGGGCGACTACCGCGCGGTCCGCGCGCGCACCGCCGAGTTGGCGGCGCCGCTGTCGCCCGAGGATCAGATGGTGCAGTCGATGCCCGACGCCAGCCCGACCAAGTGGCACCTGGCGCACACCAGCTGGTTCTTCGAGACGTTCGTGCTGGCGACGCAGCCGGGCGGCGGGCGCGCATCTGACCCGCGCTACCGGGTTCTCTTCAATTCGTACTACGACGCCGTCGGCGATCAGTGGGAGCGCGCGCGCCGAGGCGCGCTGTCGCGGCCCAGCCTGGCGGAGGTTCACGACTATCGCCGCTTCGTCGACGAGGCGATCGGCCGGTTGCTGGAAACCGGCGGCGTCACCGAGGCGCAGCTCTCGACGATCGAGCTGGGCCTGAACCACGAGCAGCAGCACCAAGAGCTGCTGCTGACCGACATCAAACACGCGTTCGGAACCAGCTTGCTGGAGCCGGCGTACCGCCCGCCTTTCCAGCACGAGCCGCCCGCCACCGAGCTGTCGCCCGTGCACTTCCTCGAGTTCGACGAGAGTCTGTCCTGGATCGGGCACGAGGGCGGCGGCTTCGCATTCGACAACGAGGGGCCGCGGCACCGGCGGTTCCTGCGCGCGTTCGCGATCGCCGATCGACCGGTCACGTGCGGCGAGTATCTGGCCTTCATCCGCGATCGCGGCTACGCCCGCCCCGAGCTGTGGCTGTCCGACGGGTGGCGCGCCTGTCAGCAAGAATGCTGGCGCGCGCCGCTGTACTGGACAGAGCGGGAAGGGCGCTTCAGCGTCTACACGCTGGCTGGCGTCCGCGCGCTGGACGAGCACGAGCCGGTCGTGCACGTCAGCTACTACGAGGCGGACGCGTACGCGCGCTGGGCGGGCGCGCGCTTACCGGCCGAGGAAGAATGGGAGCGCGCCGCGACGGAGGCGCCGCCCGAGATGCGCGGGCCGGGGCACTTCGCCGACTCGGGGCGCCTGCACCCGGGGCCTGCGCGATCCATGTTTGTCGGCGACGTGTGGCAATGGACCCAAAGCCCGTATACGCCGTACCCCGGTTATCGACCGCCGGCGGGCGCGCTGGGCGAGTACAACGGAAAATTCATGTCTAACCAGATGGTGCTGCGCGGCGGGTCCTGTTTCACGCCGGCCGGGCACACGCGACCGACGTACCGCAACTTCTTCCCGCCGGCGGCACGCTGGCAGGCCACCGGCATCCGGCTGGCCAAGGACGCGTGACATGACCAGCGTCGAAGTCGATGCTCTCTCCTCGACGGGCGCGCTGGACGGCGCCGACGCCGCAGGCGCCACGCGCCGCGCGGTCATTCAGGCGGCGCGCGAGGGGCTGTTGCGGCCCGACAAGCGGCTTCCGGCCTGGCTGCTGTACGACGCCCGCGGCTCGGCGCTGTTCGAGCAGATCACGGACCTTCCCGAGTACTACCCGACCCGCACGGAACGCGCGATCCTGACCGCCCACGCCGCCGAGATGATCGACGCCGTCGGGCCACCCGTCGCCGTCGCCGAGCTGGGCGCCGGGACCGCGTCGAAGACGCGCCTCTTGCTGTCGGCCCTGCTGGAGCGGCAGCGCGGCGCCGTGTACGTCCCCATCGACGTCTCTCCGTCGGCGCTGGCGCTGGCGAAGACGGCCCTGGCGAGCTTTCGCCGGCTGTCGGTGCATCCGGTGGTCGGCCGCTACCCGGAGGACCTCGGCGTCCTGGACGCGATCCCGGGACGGCGGCTGCTGCTTTTCCTGGGGTCGAATCTGGGCAACTACGATCCGGAGCCGGCGGCTGCGCTGCTATCCGCGGTCCGCGCGCGGCTGCGCCCCGGGGACGCCTTTCTGATCGGCACGGACCTGCGCAAGTCCGGCCGCATCCTGGTCCCCGCATACGACGACGCGGCCGGCGTGACCGCGCGGTTCAACAAGAACGTCCTCGCCCGCCTCAACGGCGATCTGGGCGGTGATTTCGACCTGCAGGCGTTCCGGCACGTGGTCCGCTGGAACGCGGTCGCCTCACGCGTCGAGCTGTATCTGGAGAGCCTCCGCGCGCAGGAGGTCCGGCTGCGCGCGCTGGCGACGGTCATCCCGTTCGCGGCGGGCGAGCGGATCCACACGGAGTCGAGCTACAAGTTCACGCGGCAGGGCGTCCGCGCTCTGGTCGGCGCGGCCGGCTTCCAGTGGGAGCGGAGCTGGGAGGACGAGCGGCGCTGGTTCGCCGTGCACCTGGTCCGCGTCCCGGCCCGCTGAGACGATCAGACAAGGCGTCAATCGCCGAGCAAGAAGTACTTCTTTTGCGGATCGGGCTTGGGCGTCGCGGGCGGCGCTTCGGCCGTGGGTGTCGCCGCCGGCGGCGCGTGCGCGCCGTGGTGTCCGCCGTGCGTCACTGACGCGTGCGCGCGATGGGGCTGCTCGACGGCGTTCAGCGGGACCTCGATCCTCTCGTCGCGGTCGGCGTCGAGGGCCACTTCGCGGTCGATGTAGCCGTCGGCCTTCAACGTCGCGCGGACGGTCGTGCCCTTCGGGACGACCAGGCGCAGCGGCGTTCGACCCCGTGGCTCGGAGGCGTCGCCGATCCAGACGGTAGCGCCGGCCGGCTGCGATTCCAGCTGCAAGGTCACCGTGGCCGGCGCCGGGCGTTTCGGTTCAGTCGCCGGCTCCGTTTGAGGCACGTCGATCGCGGCGCGCGGCAGCGGCCCGGCCGGGTGCGCCGGATTGGCCACCCCCGTGGATTGTGACGTGCTTTGCGGGAGCGTCCGGTCCGGCCGCAGGACGGCGAAGGCTCCGACGGCTGCCGCCACACCGCCGACCGCCAGCCACAGTCCCGTTCGCCGCCGCGGCCGCAGCGTGCTGGGCAGCATCTCGGAGGCCGAAAGCCCCAGCGTCGACGTCGCCTTCTGGTTCGCAGGTAAAAGCCGCGTGCCTCCCGCGCTGGGGGAGTGGGACTGCGAAGGTGAGGGGCGACCCGGCACGGCGTCCAACCGCAGCGTCGATGCCGGGCCGGCGGGGTCCATTGCGGCCCCGTGCAGAGCGAGCAGGTCGCGCGTGACCAGGTCCATCGATTGCGGCCGATCGTTCGGCGCCTTGGCCAGCATGCGCAGGATCAGGCGATCGAACTCGGGCGGGATCGCCGGCATCAGCGACGAGGGGACGGGCGGCGGCTCGGAGACGTGCGCGATCAGCAGGTCACCGGGCGCCTCCTTCACGAAGGGCGGACGTCCCGTGAGCAGCTCGAAGAGGATGCCGCCCAGCGCATACACGTCGGCGCGGTGGTCGATGTTGGTGAGGCCGCGGCACTGCTCGGGCGCCATGTAGATCGGCGTTCCCAGGATGCTGCCGGTGCGGGTGTGTGAGGCCGGGCCCGTGCGGTCGGTGAGCTTGGCGATCCCGAAATCCAGGATTTTGACGACCCTGGTGCCGGGGCGCAACGGATCCTCGGCCAGAAAGACGTTCTCCGGCTTGAGGTCGCGGTGAACGATGGATTTGGCGTGCGCGGCGGCCAGGGCGCCCGCGATCTGCCCGGTGATCCAGACAGCCATCGGGATGTCGAAGGGACCGTTGCGCGTGAGGACCGTGTTGAGGTTGGCCCCCTCCAGGTACTCCATCACGATGTAGGCGCGGTTCTCGAAGACGTCGCAGTCGAAGATCTGGACGATGCCGGGATGCGTGATCAACGACGTCGCGCGCGCCTCGTTGAAGAAGCGGTTGACGATGTCCGGGTCGCTGGACAGGGCCGGCAGCAGCAGCTTGACGGCGACCTGCCGCTCGATGCGGCGGTGCTTTGCCAGGTACACCTCGCCCATGCCGCCGGCGCCGATGCGTTCGACGATTGTGTAGCTGCCGAGGGTCCTTCCAATCATGGTGGCGGGCGGCGCGTTGCCGAGGACCAGCTTCCCTGCAACTGCGAGCCCGGTCAAGGCAACGCCGAACCTCCGCCAAAGTTCCCGCGATCACTTGGCGGATGGGCTGGGACGCGTTAAAGGGACCACATGGAACTAGCGGATCTGAACCAGGACGAGCGGGTGGCCCTGGCGGGGCTGATGAAGCTGGTGGTCATGTCCGACGGGGAAGTGTCCGAGGAAGAGCTCGAGCACGTCGAGATGCTGGTGGGCGCGTTCGGGGACGACAACTACCAGCAGGCCCTGGATCAGTTCGAAGCGCGGTTCCCGGACGAGCCCGGCTTCAGGAAGTTCCTGCAGCAGAGCGTGAAGCGGCAGGAAGCGCGCGACCTGATCTTCGAGACGATCCTCGAAGGTGCGCAAGAGGGCGCGCTGGACGACAAGGAGACGGGGCTCCTCGACTGGCTGTCGCGCGCCTGGAACGTGAAGATCGAGATCGCCGACGGATCGCTCTGATCAGCGGTCGCTGGCGACGACGGCGCTGAGCACGATGGCCGTCAGCGCGAAGGCGCCCACGGCTGTCAAAAGTGGCCAGCGGTCCCGGGCCCAGGCGGCCGGATCCTCACGAAAGTGGGACTTCTGGCCCGCCGGCGTCAGCAACAGGGGCGGGCCCATGGCCGCGCCATCCGCGGCCGGGACCGGGACCACGGGCACGGCGCCCCCCCCGTTCTGCTGCTGCTCCAGCGTGAGCCGCCGCGCCTCCTCGTCGAGGCGCATGACCGCGGCGTCCATCTGCCCGCGCTCGCGGGCGGTCGCGACCATCGATGCGTCGCGCGGAACGGCCGTGGCGCTGTCGATGAGCGACAGCTCGACGGGCGCGCCCGGCCCCCCCTTGGGGGTCGCGACCAGCGCATAGCGCGCGCCCATGCGGCGGGCGTGGGCGGCGGCGGTCACGGGGTCCAGCCCCAGCGGGGCGCGGGCGGGGACGTCGACCTCCATCTCGGGCTGGCCGAAGGGGATCGCCGTCCCCCACGGCGTGAAGCCGATCTGTTCGACCCGCAGGAGGTGCTCGCCGAAGACGAGGTCCTTGAAGGTCGCGCCGCCCCCCAGCGGCTGCAGCGCGCCGCCGTCCAGCGCGATCAGCGCGTCGGCCGGACCCTTGACGACCAGCGTTCCCCGCGCGCGCTTGTGGACGATGTCCAGCGCGCGCTGCAGGTCCGCCAGCGCCTGCGGCGGAAGCTGGCGCGCGTTCGCCGCCCGGTCGGGCATCAACGTCGCGGCCCGCAGGTAGTCGTCGAACGCGCGGGTGCGCTCGTCGGTCGGCGGGGCGGCAGCCTGCGCCTTCCAGTCGGACCGCGCGGTGGCCATCGCCCGGTTCAGGTACAGATCGACCAGATCGGCCGTCGAGAACCCCGCGCCGCCCGTCGCCGCAGCCTCCGTCGCGGCGGCGTCCAGGTCCTTCTTTGCCTCGGTGAACGCCATCTTCTGCGCGTTGAGGATGCCCATCCGCGCATCGTCCGGGCCGCGCGGGGCGGGGGGGGCCGGGACGTCGACGACCTCGACAGGCCGCAGGTTGTAGTGCGTGGCGGCGGTCGTGAAGTCCTGGCGGGCCCGATCGTCCTCGGGCGCGTCAGGCAGGTGGGCGAAGATGGGGTGGACCAGCGGCGCCGCGGTCTCCGCCCGGGCGGCGGCGGTCGAGAACAACGCGAGACACGCGGCCAGGGCAACACGGCGGGGCATCGCGGAATTCTCCCGCGCGTTTCCGCCCCGTCAATTTACTGCGGTTACGGGGCGGTCGTCTTGATCTTGAACGAGCGCTTGATCATCCCGAACCAGAACCCCACGCCGATGACGATGACCCCGATCAAGACGGGGCCGTTCATGACGGCGAAGTGAGGCGCGCCCAGCATCGCGAACAGCAGCGGCCCGGAGGCGAAGGTGTTGAAGCGCGAGGCCTTGCCGGCCGTCGCCGCCAGCTTGGCCGCGTCGGGGTGCGGCGTCCCGCTGGCGAGCCCGCCCAGGATCTTCTTTTGGCGCGGCCAGATCACGAACCAGACGTTGAACCACATGATGATGCCCAGCAGCATCCCGAACTGGATCCATTCCGCGCGGCCCGTGATGTGGCCGGCCTCGTCCTTCATCAGGTGCTCGGGCCCCATGTAGTGCCAGCCGAACAGCACCAGCCCCAGGATGAGCGTGTACATCGCCGACCACCGAAACCAGTAGAACGCCCGCAACAGCAGCTTGGGGTTCACCTTGGGCTTCAGCTCCTTGTCCAGATCCGCCTGGAAGGGAACGTTCACCAGATTGAAGAAGTAGAGGTGCCCGAGCCAGATCACCCCGAAGATGACGTGCGCCCACCTGACGAAGAGCGCCGCGGCGGCCACGCTGAAGAGAGCGTCCATCCCGGTTGCATATCACCGACCGGCACCGCCCGGAAGCGTTGGCTGTTCTGATCCAAGCCAATCCAGGAGGCGCTGGGCCTCGTCGCGGCGGTAGGCGCCAAACCGGCCGCTCGCGAACGGTGCAAGCGCGCTGGAGGCCTGTTCGAAAAGACGCAGTCGAACCAGGGAGACGGCCCGGTTGAATCGCGCCTCCGGCTCGAACGCACCGTGCGGGTAGCGAGCCAGGTAGGCGTTCCAGGCGGCCAGCGCGCGCTGCGGGTCGCCACCCGAGAAGTGGGCCACGTGAGCCGCCCCGTACCAGCGCGATTCCCCATCCGCCGCCGAGGGCTCGGCGGCCGGTGGTAGGGAAGGGATGGTGCGGCGCGGGCGGAGCTCGAATTCGGGTCTAAACTCACCGTCGGCTCGCGTCGTTCGCGGCAGGACCACAGCGGCGGGATGTGACCAGCGCGCGATCTGCGCGGCCGCCATCGCGACCGATCCGAGCGCCGCGGCCGCGAACACCGCCGCCGCCGGAATTGACCGGAGCCGAGCGCGCCGTCGGCGGCGATCGTCAGCCTTCGCGAGCACACGCGAACGCGTCGCTTCACCGTCCGCCGCACCGGCGGTCAGATCGCGGTATTCCCGCACGGCCGCTCCCACAGGGTCGCCGGCGCCCTTCATCGCGTCTCCTCGCTGCCCAGGATCTCGCGCAAGCGCCGGCGCGCGTGGAACAGCCGGGTGCGAACCGTCGCTTCGGGGCACGCGGCCACCCGCGCGGCCTCGGCCGCGGTCATCTGTTCGACCTCGCACAGGACGAACGCAACCCGCTGGGGAAGCGGCAGCCCGTCCATTGCCGAAGCTAGACGCCGCCCGAGTTGGTGCCGGTAGACGTCGCGTTCCGGGTCGTCTGGGTTCCGCCGATCCTCTAGCCGGAGCCGTTCCAGCGCCCGCTGGCGTCTCAGCGCCACGCGGCGGTGGCGTCGCACGCGTTTGACGGCGATCCCCAGGACGAACGTCTCCAGGCCCGCATCCCCGCGAAACGATCGCGCCGCTGCAGACAACGTGGTGAACACCTCCTGAACGACATCTTCGGCCGCGGCGTCGTCCGACAGCAGTCGACGCGCGAGCACTCGCACCCTGTGGTGCCAGCGGTCGAAGGCCGCCGCCAACGTGGTCAGGTCGCCATGGCGCAGCCCGTCCAGCAGCGCCTCCTCGCCGAGCGGCGCCGGAGTCGACGAAACCGGTAGTTCGAGGCGCGCCTGCGTCTTCACGAGCAACCCGTCACTGACACCGCGCGTGAGGTCACAAATGATACCTAAGCCCGAGGGTCGAGCCGAAGAAGCCATCGTACTCGTCGACGACGGACTGATGAAAGTCCAGGCTCAATACAACGTCCATGGACTCGGAAAGCGTGTGTGCAACGGCCAGGCTGGCGGCGGCGAACAGACCCGGACGGAGCACCTCGGAGTCGGACACCGACTCCCGCCGTTCGGACAGTACGATTCGGTACCCGAGGTCGACTCCGGCGGCGACGCTGGCTTCGAAGCTCCACGGGCCCCGTTGCCGGGCGGTCCCCACGATGGCGGTCGCCCCGACGATCTCGTTCATGAACTCGCTCGAGCTGCCCTCCAGCGCGAAGCCGCTGAAAAGCGTGGATCCGCCCGTGTGATGCCGGGCTTCGATGCGCCACAGGGTTCCGTCGTTCCGGTAGATGTCGGCCGCGCTGGTCCTGAAGTTCCAGGAGCCAACGATGGATTGGCGAAGGGCGTGCCCCGTTTCGTACGTGCTGAATTCCGGACCGGCCGCGACGCCGATGGTCCATCCCGTCGCGCGAGAGTTCCTCGATTCGCCGTGAATGGCGATGGTTGCAGCGGGCATCTCGAAAGCGGGCGGCTCCAGGGCTGCGGGAGGCGACGCGGTGGGCGGCGGCGCGCCTTCAAGCGTCCGCGGGGGCAGGGCCCGCAGCGGTGAAGGTTCCGCGGGTGCCGGTGTCGTGGGCGCGGCGGCAGTGTCAACGATCGCGCTCACCTGATCGCGCACCAGATTGCCGGCCAGCCAGGAGATCGCTCGCACGCGCGCAGCGTGGTCCGCGGGGGCAGGGATCACCCGGACGACGGGCGGAGCGTACCGGTCGCGCAGTGCGACCGCGATGTGATTCCGATCGACGCCAATCACGAGAGCCCGCGCGGCCGTTTCCGATTCCCGCGCGGTCGGTGCAACCGCCGCCAGGTGAACCTCGACGGAAATCGCTCGCCGGATCTCTGCGGGATCGGCGTCCACGTCCGGGCCTGCTTCGACGGCGACCAGCAGCGGTTCGTCGGCCGCGGATGCGGCATCCGGCCGGCCCGCGATGACGGCCGTCACCCCTAACCCGAGCACCCAACCGCGTATGTCCATGCCAGGATGTCGCCGGACGTGGCCGTTTCGTTCAAGCGGATGCACCGACAAACTGGAATGTGTCGTTTGTGGACCGCTGGGCGGAGTATTGGTTATCCTCCTGGCCGCGCATGAAGAGACGTTTGCTCGGAGGCGGGGTCGTGGCGCTCTGGGTGGCCTCGGTCGTGGTGCTCGGTTGCGGTGGTGGATCGTCGCAAGCAGGCGCCGGCGGCGGCACCGCAGCCGGCGGCCACGCGGGGGCGCCTTCAACGGGCGGTCACGCCGGTGCGATCTCGGCGGGAGGCGCGGGCGGTGGGCCATCATGCGCCCCCTGTTTCCTGTCGATCGTCAATCGCATCAATTGCGACCCGAGCCCGACAGCGACGTGCGTCGAGCAGACGTCCCAGACGACGAATGCCGACGGGACCATCACGAAGGTCGACAACAAGTGCTACTCGGACGGAAGCAAGAACCTGCAACGCCAAACGATTGGCCCGATCGATGCCGGGATAGACGGCACGGACTCTGTCGTCGTCCAGGTCGTCAAGAACGGCGCCGCATGCGCCAGCGGCGACATCTCGATCACAGGAACCGTCCAGAACGAGAAGGTGACCGAGGTGCTGCGTGACGGGGCCGGCAACCTGCTGGCGACTTTGGTCTTCACGGTGATGCGGCCCGACGGCGGAGCCCCCGTCGAAACCCAAACGATCGCCTGCGCGGGACAGTCACCCCAACCATTGGGAAGCTGCCCGTCGTCAGTCAGCTCCGCATCCTGCACCCCCGGCACCTGCATGTGACCACGGGGATTCCGCCGTCGTGAGGTAGTCGTGGCGGTTGCGTTCCGCTCCGGCCATTCTCATGGTCGGTACCTGTGACTATCGATGAATTGGAAGCGGAACTTCCGAATGGGCTCCACGATGCCCTCTTGCGCAGCTACTCGGAAGACAAGGCGGCGCAGCGCGCCGAGTTCGTAATCGACGTCTGGCTCGGGGACCTTCACAGCTCCGTGCCGTCGGAGCGGGAATGCCGTCGGACGGCGCGGCTGGAGCTGCTGGGGTTGGCTTACCTCGTCGTCGACGAGCCCGATCCGCGGTATCCGATTACGAACGGAGCCCCGGTTCAGATTGATAGCTGCGCGCCTGATGAGAGTCTGGACCTGGCTCCGCAGATCCCGGAGCGCGGGTTTGCGGGACGATTCTTCGTCACGGAGTGGAACGCGTTCATCCACTTCGCGGCCTGCGAAGCGCTGCTGACCTGGGTCGCCGCGAACTAGGCGATCAGCAGCGCGCTACGAGCGCGTGCGCTTGGGCGCCGGCTTCTTGGCCGTCGACCGGGTCTTCCCCGGCTTGGGGCCGACGTGAGCCGCCGCCTTTTCGGGGTGGCCCCAGTAGCGGGCGTACATCTCGGTCTTGCGGTACTCGGTGCGCAGGGCCTCGACCATCGCGGGCAGGCGCTTGTAGAGGCGGCGCGGTTTGCGGCGCTTGCAGCGCGCCAGCACGTACGACGCGATGAGCGGCATGGCGATGGTGGAATCGACGTAGCAGACGACCGTGTCGGGGAGCTTGTCGGGATCGATCTTGCCCCAGGACACCGCCTCGGCTGGGGTCGCGCCGGACAGGCCGCCCGTGTCGGGGCGCGCGTCGGTGATCTGGATGAAGTAGTCGTGCCCCTTCTCGGCGACACCCAGGATCTCTTGCAGCTGCGGCTCGGTCTGCAGCAGGAAGTTCTTGGGGGCGCCGCCGCCGAAGATCACGACGCCGGACAGGCCGTCGGCCTTGCGCTTGGCGTCCAGCACCAGCGCCGACATCTCCATGACGTCGGCGCCCGGGTCCATGTGCGGGCCGCGGTCCGGGTGCGCGGTCGTGATGGCCGACAGGTTGAGGCCGATCGTCGAATCGCCCGGCGAGGCGACCCACACGGGGACATCCAGGTCGTGCGCCATCGCGAGCAGCGAGGGCTTTTCGACGCCCACCTTGCGGGCGGTCGCCAGCGCGTACTTGCCGATCAGGTAGTGCAGCTCGGAACCGGAGATGCGCTTGCCGAATTCAGGCGCCTGCAGCACGCGGTAGACCCACTCGTCGGTCTTGTAGAGGACGTCGGCCGGGAACAGCACGTCGTAGACCCGGATGATCCCGTCCTTGCGCAGCGACACGTCGTGCGCGCCCGAGGCGACGTCGGGCATCCCGCGATAAAGCGGCAGCCCCAGGTCGAAGTGCAGGTCGTGATAGAGGTTCGCGCCCGTCGACGACAGGTAGTCGATGAAGCCCGCCTGCATCAGCGGCACCAGCACCGACGACAGCCCGGCCGGAGTCAGCGCGCCCGCGATCGAGACGCCGATCGTGGCGCCGCTGTCGATCATGCGCGCGAAGGTCTGGCATGCCTCGCGCAGGCGGGCCGCGTTGTAGGCGTTGTAGTACGTGTCGATGAGGTCGGCGACGTCGGCGGAGCCACGCGCCAGCGGGGCGGGGCGAATGCGGCGCTTCGGGTGCAACATGATGGGCGCGCAACGTAGCACAAAGGCCCGCAACGCCGCTGTTACGTCTATGCTATAGGCCGAGAGCCACCCTTGCCGCCTCGCGAGACCGCCTGCCCCCCTTCCATTCGCTGCCTGGTTGCCTGTCTCCTTGCCGGGCTTTCCTGTGCCGCGCACCAGAACGCGCCGGTCGCCGCGTCGTCGGGCGGCGGAACGCCCGGTCAGCCGGCCAAGCCGCCGGCCGCGGTGCGCATCGACCCGCTGTCGCAGAACGGCGCGCCGAAGCCGGCGGGGCTGGCCGCCCTGCAGGAAGAGCTACAGCGCGGGATGCACGAGCTGTCTGCGCATGGCAAGCCGGCGCCGTATTTCATCGCCTACGAGGTTCACGACCGGCACGAGACGAACGTGATGGCCAGCTACGGCGCGCTGGTCCAGTCGACGGACCGCCAGTCGCGCATCCTGGACGTCGACGTCCGCGTCGGCGACTACAAGCTGGATTCGACGCACGCCATTCGGTCGAGCGACTTCGATTTTTCGTCCGAGATCAGCGGCCATCCCGTGCCGCTTCCGCTGGCGGACGATCCGCTCGCGATGCGCGCCGTCGCCTGGAGCGAGACCGACCGCCGGTACGAGCAGGCCGCCGAGCGGCTCGTGAAGATTCGCACCCAGCGGACGCTGAAGGTGGCCGAGGACGACCCGTCCGACGACTTCGCGCGCGAAAAGCCCATCACCTACTTCGGACCGCGCGCGACGCTGTCCGTCGACATGCCGGTGTGGGAGCAGCGGCTGCGCCGGCTGTCGTCGCGCTTCCGCGGGCAGGCTGAGATCCTGGACTCGGACATCACGCTGCAAGCGAGCAGCGCCAACCGGTGGCTGCTGAACTCGGAAGGGACGGCTGTTCAGACGGGGCGCAACTACGTCCGCGTGCTGATCGAGGCCGACGCCCGCGCCGAGGACGGCATGGAGCTGGAGCGCTTCGAGAGCTTCGACGCCGAGACCGTCGAAGGGCTGGGGGGCGAGGAGGCGATGAGCAAGGCCGCCGACGCCGTCATCGCCGACCTGAAGGCGCTGCGCCGGGCCCCCCTGGCCGAGCCCTACGCGGGGCCCGCCATCCTGGAGGGGAAGGCGGCCGGCGTCTTTTTCCACGAGATCTTCGGCCACCGCGTCGAGGGGCACCGGCAAAAGAGCGAGGACGAAGGGCAGACGTTCGCCAAGAAGATCGGGCAGCCGATCATGCCGACGTTCATCTCGGTGTTCGACGACCCGACGCTGGACAAGCTGGACGGGGTCGACCTGAACGGGTTCTACCGCTTCGACGACGAAGGCGTCGAGGCGCAGCGGGCCTCGCTGGTCGAGGACGGCGTCCTGCGCGGATTCCTGCTCAGCCGGTCGCCCACGCGCGGCTTCTCCGTGTCGAACGGCCACGGCCGCCGGCAAGAGGGGCGGTCGGTCGTCTCGCGCCAGGGAAATCTGGTCGTCGCGCCCAGCCGGGTGGTCCCGCCCGCCGAGCTGCGCCAGATGCTGCGCGACGAGGCGCGGCGCCAGGGCAAGCTCTACGGCCTGTCGTTCAAGGACATCTCGGGCGGCTTCACGAACACGGCGCGCGGCGGGCCGCAGGCGTTCAAGGTGTTGCCGATCCTGGTCTATCGCGTGTACGTCGACGGCCGCCCCGACGAGCTGGTGCGCGGGGTCGACCTGGTCGGCACGCCGCTTTCGGCGCTGTCGAAGATCATGGCGGCGTCGGACGACTACCAGACTTTCAACGGGTACTGCGGCGCCGAGTCGGGGTTCGTGCCGGTCTCGGCGACCAGCCCCAGCCTGCTGGTGCAGCAGATCGAGACCGAGCGGCGCGACAAGGGGAACGACAAGCCGCCCGTGCTCCCGGCGCCCGCGCTGAGCGCGAAGGGGGCCCCGTGATGCGCCGGCGCGCGATCGCGTCGCTGGCGTTACTGCTGATCGGCGCGCCGTTGCCGGCGGCGACGGATGCGCCCCCGGCCGCCGTGCGCCAGAACGACGGCGCCGTCAAAAGCGCCATGCAGGACGAGCTGGCGCGTTCGATGGCGGACCTGCACCTCGGCGACGAGTCGAAGCCGTACTACATCGCGTACACCCTGTCGGATCTGGATCAGGCGACGGTGAACGCGACGCTGGGGGCCGTCACCGTGTCGCACGGTTACCGCGCGCGCGTGCTGCGGACCGACCTGCGCGTCGGCGACGCGAGCTTCGACAACACGAACTTCGAGGGGGGCGCGCGCGTCGAGACGATCCCGTTCGAAGACGACTACGCGGCCCTCCGGCGCGAGCTGTGGCTGCGCACCGACGAATCGTACAAGACCGCCCTGGAGACGCTGGCCCGCAAGCGAGCGGCCGCCGAAGGGCAGGCGGGCGCGGGTGAGGAAGAAGGCGCCGTGGGCGACTTCTCGAAGGAGCCGCCCGCCCACCTGGAGGTGCCGTTCCCGTCGGGCCTGGCCGAGCCGGAGGCGCTGCGCGACGCGGCCCGCAAGCTCTCGGCACTGATGACCGAGTTCCCCGACATCCAGACCTCGCGCGTGTCGGCGACCTACGCGATCGTGCGGCGCCGGTTCATCTCCAGTGAGGGGTCGTTCGTCGACGACTACCAGCGCACGACGCGCATCGACGTCGTGGCGGACACGCAGGCGCCCGACGGCATGAAGCTGCGCAGCTTCGTCCCGTTCACGGCGCTGACGCCCAGCGGCCTGCCGCCGCTGGCCCAGATGGAAAAGGCCGTCCGCGCGATGGCGAAAGAGCTGGTCGCCATGCGCCGCGCGCCGGTGGCCACGTCCGGAGCGGGTGCCGTGCTGTTCGAGGGGCTGGCGGCCACGCAGCTCGTGAAGCAGCTTCTGGGCGATCAGATCGCCGGGACCCCGCCCCCCAAGACGGCCCAGGCCGGCAGTGACGAGGGGAACGACCAGTCGGCGCTGGCGGGCAAGCTGGGGCAAAAGGTGGCTGCCGCGATCGTCAGCGCGGTCGACGATCCGACGCTGGCTGCCGGGCCGGGCGGCGCGCCCATCTTCGGTGCCTACAAGATCGACGACGAGGGCGTGCCCGCGCAACGGGTCTCGGTCGTCGAGCACGGCGTCCTCAAGTCCCTGCTGATGTCGCGCACGCCGCGGCGGGAGATCGCGCATTCGAACGGGCACGCCCGGGCGCCGCGCTTCGCCTCGCCGCGCGCGCGGGTCGGTACGCTGGTCGTCTCGGGCGCGCGCCCGCTGTCGCGGGAGGCGCTGCTGGGCGAGCTCGGCAAGATCGCCAAGAGCGGCGGCGTCACGACGTACGTCGTGCGCCTGCTGGACGAGGACACGCTGCCGGGCAGCGAGGGGGACGACCTCATGTCGCTGCTGTCGTTCGGCCTCGGGGGTCATGGGCCGCCCCCGGTCCGGCCGCTGGTCGTCTACCGCCTGGAACACGGCAAGGAGACCCTGGTGCGCGGCGTGCTGCTGGAGAACCTGCTCCCGCGGTCGCTGAAGGACATCACGGCGGTGGGGGCCGACCCGGTCGTACAGAACTACCTGGAGGGCGGGGCCGGATTCTCAGGGGTACCCTCGACCATCATCTCGCCGCCGTTGCTGGTGGCGGACGTCGACATACGGCGGCAGACCGGGCGCAACCGAAAACCGCCCCTGTATCCCTCTCCGCTTGCCAAGACCGATGGCGTCGCCGCTGGCGCGCCCTTGAGGTAAGGTACGCCGATGCCTCGGACGCACTTCACGGTCGGAGACGTCGACGCGCTGATTCCGACCCTGGAACGAATCTTCGTCGACGTGCTGCAGCTGCGCGCCGGCCTGCGCGGGCTCGAGACCAAGCTGGAACGGGCCAACGTTCGCATGAGCCGCGAGGAGCTGCTGGAGAGCGACGACGGCTCTCCCGACATCCGGCGCGCCAAGGCGCTGTTTCGCGGGTACTACGAGGCGCTGTCGGATCAGCTCGCGCGGGTCAAGGCGCTGGGCGGCGAAGTGAAGGACGTCGAGACTGGCCTCGTCGACTTTCCCTCGCGCCGCCTCGGCGAAGAGATCCTGCTCTGCTGGCGATTCGGCGAGAAGAAGATCGAGCACTGGCATCCGCTCGACGGCGGCTTCGCGGCGCGGCAGCCGATCGACGCCGAGTTCACGCGGGCGCCTCAGACCCTGGATTGAGCGGCACCGTGGCCGGTGAGCCCGAGCTGCGCGCAGCCGTGGAGGCCCTCTTGCGGGCGGCTGGTCGCGAGCCAACCCGAGATCCGGACCTGGGCGAGACCGGCCGGCGTGTGGCGCAGCTGTGGCGGACCGAGTTCCTGGCCGGCTACGAGATGGATCCGGCCGTCATCCTGGGCGACCCGGTGCTGGGCGAGGCCGACCCCGACGTGGTCGTGGTGCGCGGGTTGCGGTTTCACGCGATGTGTCCCCACCACCTGCTCCCGTACCGCGGCGTCGCGCACGTCGCGTACATGCCGGACGGCAAGCTGGCCGGCTTCGGCCGGCTCGCCGAGCTGGTCGACTGCTTCACGAAGCGCCTCACGTTGCAGGAGCGGGCGACGCACCAGATCGCCGAGGCGTTGCGGCAGCACCTGGGCGCGCGCGGCGCCGGGTGCGTGATGGAGGCCGAACAGCTTTGCCTGGCGCTGCCAGCCGAGAAGCACGACCAGTCGGCCGTCATCACCAGCGCCTTCACCGGCGAGATGCGCGAGCGCCCCGATCTGAAAGCCCGCCTTCTGGAGAACGGCCGCGCATGAACGTGCTGGACGGCAAGGTCGCGGTCGTGACCGGCGCGTCCAGGGGGATCGGCCAGGCGACGGCGCGCGTCCTGGCCGAAGCCGGCGCGCGGGTGGCCGGCTGCGCGCGGCATGCGACCGGTGACACGCTGGCCTGCGACGTCGGGAACGCGGCCGACGTGGATCGCTTCGTCGCCGACGTGCTGAATCGCCTGGGTCCGCCGGACGTGCTCGTCAACAACGCCGGCATCGCGGCGCGCAGCCGGCTGGACGAGACGCCCATCCAGACCTGGGACGCCGTCATGGACGCCAACCTGCGCGGGACGTTCCTGGTCACGCGGGGATTCCTGCCGGCGATGCGGGCGCGTCGCGCCGGGCGCATCATCAACGTGGCGTCCATCTCGGGGCGGCAAGGGACGGCGAACCTGACGGCCTACTGCGCCGCCAAGCATGGTGTGGTCGGCCTCACGCGCGCGCTGGCGGAAGAAGTGCGGGACGAGGGAATCGCCGTAAATGCGGTCTGCCCCGGCTCGGTCGACACTGAGATGTTGCGCGTGGGCATGCCGGGTGCCAAACCCGACATGTCACCCGGCGATGTCGCGAACGTCATCATCTATCTGGCCGCGTACGCGCCTTCCGCGCTGACCGGTTCTTGTGTGGACGTCTTTGGCTGATACCCCGAACGCCACCACCGACCCCAGTGAGCCCGGCCTGTCGCTGGCGGCGACGCTGCGCCGCGTGCCGTTGTTCCCGCTGCCAAACGCGGTGCTGTTCCCGCACGCGCTGCTGCCGCTGCACATCTTCGAGGAGCGGTACCGCGAGATGACCCGCGACATCCTGACCGGCTCGCGCTTCCTGGCCATCGGCCTCATCGCGCCCGGCTCGTCGGATGAGGAGGACGCGCCGGCCGTTCTGCCGATCGCGGGCGTCGGCGAGGTGGTGATGGCGCACGAGCTGCCGGACGGGCGCTTCAACCTGGTGTTGCGCGGGCGCGCGCGCGTGCAGATCGATCAAGAGCTGGTGTCCGATCGGCCGTACCGGCTGGTGTCGGCGACCGAGCTTCCCGACGTTCCCGTGGTGAATCCCGGCGAGATCATCGACGCCGACCAGACCCTGCGGGCCTTGATCGGACGGCTCGCCGACGCGATTCCCGATGGCGGCGAGCTGTTGCGGCAGGTGATCGCCGCGCAGGAGAGTCCGGCCGAGCTGGTCGACGGCGTGGCCTCCGCGCTCATCGTCGACCCCGTGCTGCGCCAGCGGCTCTTGGAGACGCGCGACGTGGGCCAGCGTCTGGAGCGCGTGTCCGCCGAAGTCGTCGCCATGACCGCGCGCCTGACAGGCCCGTCGCCGGCCAATTAGCCGGCGCCCTTCCGAAGTTGCTCGAAGGTCGCTATATATCCGGCGCATGGGCCGTTCAGTCTCGTCGCGAATGAAGTTGTGGATCGTGCTGGCGACGCTCGGGGGAGCGTCTTTCGGCGTTCCGTTCCTGGCGCAGGCCAAGCACGCCCGCCCGAGCAAGAAGGCGGCGGCTGACACGGCCGACTGCAAGACCGACAAGGATTGCGTGCTGGTCACCGACGAATGCTGTCCGTGCAGCCAGGGCGGCAAGCAGCGCGCGGTCCCCAAGAAGGAAAAGGACGCCTACGAGAAGGACCGTAAGAAGCGCTGCTCAGACACCGCCTGCACCGAGCAGGTCTCGACGGATCCCAGCTGCTCGCAGAAGGCATTCTGCGGCGCGGGCATCTGCGAGCTGGGCGACGCCAGCGGCGACGCGCCCGCGGCGCCCTAGCGCCGCTACGGGTTCCCGAACTGCGGGCTGCTGCAGACGCCAGCCAGGTTCGGGGCCACGGCCGGCCTGGTGACCGTGTTCGACACGCACGAAGCGGGGGAGGGGACGATGCACGCGATCGCCGGGCAGATCCCCCGCGATAGAGAACATCCGGAGCTGGTCCACTGGGCCTTCAAGGCGGCCAGCTCCGTCGTGTCGTTCACGTACACCCTGCACCCAGGGCAGGCGATGGAGGTGTCGGCGAGCTGTCGACACTGCGGCCCCGCGCCGATCGTGCAGGCCTTGGCCGCCGTCAGCGCGGTCGCGTAGTCGCTCTCGAGCTGCGAGCAGGTTCGACCGGGCGCCCCGCCCGTGCCGCTCTGACCGCCGGTGCCGGGTTGTCCGCCGGTGCCGCTCTGGCCGCCGGTGCTGACCTGGCCGCCCGTGCCGAGCTGACCGCCCGTGCCGGGTTGCCCGCCGATCCCGACCTGGCCGCCGGCCGCGCCTTGCCCGCCACCGCCGAGCTGACCCGCCGTGCCGGGCTGGCCAGCCACGCCAGGCTGCCCACCGGTGCCGATTCGCCCACCGGCTGCCGTGTGACCGCCGGTGCCGACCACGCCCCCCGTCGCGAGCAGGCCGCCGGTGCCGGTCGCGCCGCCCGTTGGCGCGCAGCGCGGGCAATCGTCGCCGCCTGAACCGCCGGTCGCGCTGCCGCCGCCGGACCCCGTCGTCTGTCCGCCGGTCCCGGTCTCACCGGCGTCGACCGGGACGCTGACGTTCAGGTTGGCGGTGTTCACCGTACATGAGACCACCAGCAGACAGGCTGCCAGCCAGGGGGGGCGTTGCATCTGTTCAGGTAAGTGCCCGCTGCCGTGGCGCGCGGATCGAATTTTTCGACCGGTCCCGGATCAGCGCGTCGAATCGAGCGCGGCGCCGGCGGAGGCCACGTCCGCGAACGCCACCGCCAGCGCCAACCCCGCCTCCAGCAGCGGCTCTGCCGCGATGAAGCGGCGCGCCACGGAGCCGGTGGTCTCCAGGCGGGGGTAGCTGGACAGCGCCAGCGTCGCCCCGCGCCCGCCCTGGGGCACCACGGTCCACCCCAGCCGCGCGCCGCGCGTGGCCCCCTCGACGGCGACCCAGCGCGTCGGGGCCTGCGGCGCGTACGTCGCGTCCAGGTCCATCAGCGGCAGGTCGTCCTCGACCCGCGCGCTGGCCCCAGGCAGCAGCTCCACCTTCTTCCAGCCGGGGAACGCGCGCCAGGTCCGCGGGTCGCGCAGCGCCGGCTCGATCGCGGCGGCCTGCCGGCCGATCGTGACGGCGGCGGCGACGCCGGCCAGCCGCGCGTCAGGACGTCGGGCCACCAGCGCGACCACGCCTGCCGCGCGCGCAGGCGCCAGCCCGGCGGCGGCCAGCGCTCGCGCGTCGGGCTGCCAGTCGGGCGGGGGCCCGG
>JBJMQQ010000284.1:0-8335 GCA_045802645.1 Polyangia bacterium | reverse complement strand
GAAGACCGTCGAAGCGGCGACCACCGACGCGCTGGCGCACGCCGGCATTTCGCTCCGGGCCGCCGGTCCGGTCCTGGTGGCCACCGTCGCCGACTACTGGTTCGACGGACAGCCGGTGCACACGACCGAGATCATCGTCGCGTACGATCTGTTCGACAGAAGCGGGCGCCTGCTCTGGCACGCGCAGGTTCGTGGCTACGGCACCGCGACGCTGCTGCTGGGCAGCGCGCTGGTCAACACGTTTCGCGACGCCCTTCAGCAGGCGGCGACGCAAGCCACCAACGCGTTCCGCTCGCCGGCGTTCGTGAGCTCGTTAGATCGTGCGTCGTCCTGAGCAGGTGCCGCATTTTGTGACGGCGTCCCCCTTTACTGACAGCGGCGGGGTTCACGCCGCTTTGCATGGGGGTGACCTTGATGGACGTTCGCAGGCTGAGGCGTCGTATTTTGCGACGACTTCGAGTCCTACGACAGGGGGGGGCGACGGACGAAGGCTACATGTTCGCCGACTACAACGGCGTCTCGATCGAGCCGATGTGGAGCGGCTACTACCGCGACACGGGGAAACATTTCCAGGACGCCGACCAGGCCAACGCCTGGCATTGCTGGGAGATCGAAATCGACAACGCCGGCGGCGCGCCGTCCGGCGGGACCGGCGTGGCGCGGCCCCACATCTGGGAGGATGGCGTCGCGCTGAATCTGGTGGCCAAGGGAGGCAACTACGCCGCCATCCCTTTCCAGTCGATCCTGTTTTCGCTGTGGGCGCCCCAGACCGACGACGCGATCGCTGACTACTGGATCGACGACGTCGCCGTCTCGAAGTCGCGCATCAACTGCCCCGCCAAATAACGCGGCCGCGCGACGCTCGACCTGCTCCCGCGACGCCTTACATTGTCCGTGATCCGAAGGGAGGTCGTCGCATGGCTCAGGCATTCCTGCTGGGGCGCGTGATTGTGGGGGCGTACTACTTGATGGCCGCCTACCACCACTTCGTCGATGTGCACATGTTGGCCCGGGCTGCGGCCGGGCACGGTGTCTCCGCGCCTCAGGTCGCGGTGCTGATCTCCGGCATCCTGCTGGCGATTGGCGGCGTGACCCTGCTGCTGGGCGCATTCCCGCGCGCCGGTGTGCTCGCGCTGGTGCTGTTCCTGCTGCCGGTCAGCTTCTTCATGCACCCGTTCTGGGCCGACACGAACCCGGCGTTGCGCATGTCGGACACCGTCAATTTCACCAAGAACATGTGCCTGCTCGGCTCGGCGCTGATGTTCCTCGCGGTTCCGGAGCCGTGGCCGTACAGCGTGGGCTCGCGGCTGCGCTTCCGGCGGCGCATCCGCCTGACCGCGTGAGTGGGGCGGGCTCAAGCCGGCAGTGGCGCCGTGTAGATCCGCGCGAGCGCCCGACCGATCACGCGTGCGAACACCGGCATCAGCAGGTGGTCGCGGAGCCACTGCCCGGCCGGTCCCAGCTCCTTGAGGCTGCGGCGATCGTTGGCGTAGCCCTGCGCGACCACCGCCTCGGCGCGCCGGCGACGCAGGGACTCGAAACGTGCCAGCGCTTGCTCGACCGGGCGTGAGGGTTCGCCGACCAACCGAGCCAGCAGTTGCGCGTCTTCCAGCGCCATCGACGCACCCTGGCCGCCCGCCGGGCTCATCGCATGGGCCGCGTCGCCGATGACGATCGCGCGGCCGCGGTGCCAGGCGGGAAGAGACGGTACGTCGAAGATGGGCGTTCTCAGCCACCCCTCGGTCGCGCGGATGAGCGGCTCCACCGGATCGGCCCACCCGCCGTAGCGCGCCAGCATCTGCAGGCGCAGCTCCTCGGCCGGCATCGTGAGGAGGGCGCGGCGCGCATCAGCCGTCTCGGCGTGTACGTGACACCACCAGCTCCACTGGTCGGACGCCAGCAGGAAATATCCGAATTGGTACCGGGGACCCACGACGAACGTGAGGCGCCCGGAGTCGCGTGGATCGACGGGCGTGAAGGCGCCCGGTGCGCAGAAGCCCCCGATCGCGACCATCTCCGTGTCACGCGGTGCCGCCTGCGGGAGCATCCAGGCCCGCACGCGCGAGCGGATCCCGTCGGCGCCGACGATGAAGTCGCCGGTTGCGGAGGTCCCGTCGGAGAACGTGGCGACGACCGCCTGCCCATCGAGGCGCACGTCGTCGAGACGCTTGTTGAACGCCAGCTCGACGCCGCGCCGGCCGAGCTCGTCGCGCAGGATCCGGTGCACGGCCCCCCGCGTCACGTTGACGCCGGGGCCGGCGCTGGCGGTGCGGATCGTGCCGATGTCGCGGCCGCGGTGGTTGCGGAACAGCATGTCGCGGCAGGGTTGGCCGGCGGCCAGCAGCGCTTCGGCCAGCCCCAGCTCGGCGAACACGCGCAGGCCGTTGGGCGCGATCTGAAGCCCACCGCCGCCGGTTTCCGTGCGCGGATAGGCCTCGAAGACCAGCGGCTCGATTCCCTGCCGGGCCAGGAACAGGGCAACCGCTGGGCCGGCGATGCCGCCCCCGATGACGAGAGCGCGTCGGGTTCTGTCCATGCCCCGAAGATGAACGGCCGGCGTGATTCACACCAGTCATACATGGTGATGCTATTAATCACGGCTGTGAATTTGTCGGCGCTGGACCTGAACCTGTTCCTGGTGCTCCATGCCGTGCTCGAAGAGCGCAGCGCGACGCGGGCGGCCCGACGGCTGAACGTGACCCAGTCGGCGATCAGCAACGCGCTCGGCCGCCTGCGCGCCGCGCTGGGTGACCCGCTGGTGGTGCGGCGCGGGCGCGGGCTGGTCGCCACGCCGCGGGCGGTCGCCCTGGGGCCTGTGATCGCCGAGGCGCTGTCGCGGCTGGAAGCGGCTGTCGATCGCGGGCGCTCATTCGTCCCCGCCGAGACCACGCGGACGTTCACCATAGCAGCGGCCGACAACCACCAGACCAGCGAGGCACCGCGGATCGCGGCGGCCTTCGCGCGCCATCTGCCGCGCGCCGGGCTCCGCATGGTCAGCGTCGACTACCTGGCGGCCAGCGACGGTCTGGCGACCGGCGAGATCGACGTCGCGTTCGTCCCGTCGTCGCTGGTGGGGGAGGGGGGGCGCGGCGCCCATCTCTTCGACGAGCGGGCCTGCCTGGTGGTGCGGCGCGACCACCCCGACGTGCGCGGCAAGATGACTGCCCGCCTCTTCAATCGGTTGGGGCACATCGACGTGGAGGTGGCCCTTGGCAAGACCGGCGTCGGTCATCGCGGCGCCGAGCAGCACTGGCGCGGGCTGGGACTCGTGCGTCGGGTCGCGACCCGGGTCCCGTACTTCACGACGGCGGCAATGGTCGCCGCCCGCACCGATCTCGTCGCTGGGCTGCCAAGCCGCGCCGCCCAGGTCCTGTGCCGGTCCCTTCCCGTGAAGATCGTTCCCGCGGCGTTCTCGTTGCCGTCGTTGGGGATGTCGATGACCTGGCACGAGCGCACCGACACCGATGCAGGCGCCCGGTACCTTCGGGGCCTCATCG
The DNA here is from genome assembly GCA_045802645.1 of Polyangia bacterium. Classification (GTDB taxonomy): domain Bacteria; phylum Myxococcota_A; class Polyangia; order Fen-1088; family Fen-1088; genus JADGRB01. The sequence goes on along the minus strand of JBJMQQ010000284.1, from coordinate 4,838 downwards.
CCACGGCCGTCGCGGCCACCTAGCTCAGCGGTCGGCCGTTCAGTTGAGATACGCGGCGAGCGGGATGTTCTGGTCGCGCAGCGCCTTGGCGACGACGGCGGCGATCTGGGCCGCGCCCGCCGATTCGAAGTGCGTGTGGTCGTCGCAGAAGAACTTGCCCAGCGCCGACGTCGTCGAGCTGTAATTGGCGTCGTTCGGGCAGAAGCGAAGCTGGTTGTACAGGTCCGCCGTGAGCTGGGTCAGATCGATCACCGGGACGCCGCTGGCGGTCCCGGCCGCGCGCGTCTGGGGACCGAACGAGCGGTCCAGGGTGGCGGTGCTGCCGCTGCAGATGATGGCGTCCGTCGAGGTGAGCAGAATCGGGTGCGCCCCACGTTGCTTGGCTGCGTCGGCCATCATCTGCAGGTCGCTCTGAAACAACGCCGTGCCGACGTGCCTGGGGCAGGTCGAGTCCGTGTCGTTGATCCCGAATTCGACGAACAGGTAGTCGCCCGCCTTCATCCCGTCGAGCATCGTCTGCCAGTGCGTGGAGAAGGTCTTGGGGCTGACGACGCACTCGCCGTTCGCCATCGTGGTGGTGACGTTCGACTCGTAGAGCCAGGTCTGGATGCTCCGCCCGCCGGACCCGAAGTTCTTCACGGTCGCGTTGCTGTTGAAGAGCGGCTGAAACTGGCTGCCCCAGCCGCACGGGCAGCTTGTCGTGCAGGGTTGCATCGTCGAATCGCCCGCCAGCCACACGGTGATCTTTCCGGTTTGGGGAGGTCCACCGTCGATCGTTCCAGCCCCGCCGCCCGTCGCCGTGCCGCCGTCGGGTCTGCCGCCACCCGTGCCGGGCGCGCCCCCGGAAGCGCGCGCGCCACCCGGACCACCGCCGCCGGCGGCGGACCCCACGGAGCCTCCGCTGCCCGGGACCGTCACGCCGCCCGTGCCTGTCTGTCCGCCCGACGCGCCTCCGGCGCTGGTGCTGCCGCCGGTCGAGACGGAGCCTCCGGTGCTCGACGGCGCGCCCCCGGTTGCGCCCGGCGTGCCGCCGCTGCCGCCGGTGCCGCGGTCTTCGATATGCGGCGTGTCGCTGCCGCATCCCGCAGCCAGGGCTGCGCCGACAAAGGCGGCCACGGCCGCGAAGCGAAGGGCTGCGCTGGAGATCATGAGGGGCCTCCGTTGGTGCACGATCGACGATCGCAGCGGGGCCTCAGCGGAGCAAGCCTCAAAGCGCATCCGCGCGGGCGCCGTTAGCCACCCAGGCGCCGTCGCGCGTCAGCCGATCGAGCGGCCGGTGCGGAGCTCGCCCAGTAGCGCGCGCGGCGTGACGCCCGCGATCGCGCGAAAGTCGGCGATGAGATGCGCCTGGTCGTAGTAGCCGGCCGCGGCGGCGATGCCCGCCCATTGCGTGTGAACCTCCGCGCGCGCCGCGCGTAGCGCGCGACGAAAGCGGGCGAGCTTCGCGAACGCCTTGGGGCTCACGCCGACGGTGTCGTGGAACACCCGGCGCAGGTGCCGTTCGCTGACGCCAAGCTCGTCCGCCACGGCGTTCACGTCGGCGCTGGTCAGCCTGGCCGCCGCGGCGAGGGCGAGCTGCTCGCCGGCGGGGCGATCGTTCGCCGCCGGCAGGCGTTGGGCGATCGTGCTCTGCAGGAGTGCCGCCGCGTCCGCCGTGTCGCGCGCGTCGCCGAGCCGAGCGTAGAGCCGCCGGACGGCGGCAGCGCCCCATAGATCGTCCAGCGCGACGATTCGCCCCGTGATTGCGGCGGCCGGCACGCCAAGCACCGCGGCCGGTACGCCCAGCCGGAGCCGTGCCGTGACGGTTCGCTGCCCGCGGCGAATCGTCTTCCGATGCACCCGTTGCCGTGCGCCGAACGCGTGCACGTCGACGCCGTTTCGCGCCGCCGGCCCGAAGCGAGCGACGAGATGGACCTCTGCGCGGGGGATCGCGACCGCGGGGCCGTCGCTGTCGCAGTCGTACACGGAAAGCGCGGACAAAGCGGACGCCGTCGACGCGCTGGGAGCGATGGCGACGCGATGAGCAGCGTCTTGCCGCATGGGACGAGTCTGGACGCGCGGCAGACGTGGCGCAACCCTGCAGGGCCGCGTGTCCGGTTTTTCCAATCTGCGCCGGGCGCGGGTGTCTATGTTCCGCGCATGAAGATCCTCGTCACAGGGGCGACCGGAAAGGTCGGCAGTCGCCTGGCCAGACGACTTGCCCAGCGCGGCGACGCCGTGCGCGCGCTCGTGCGCGATCCGGCGCGCGCCGTCGAGCTGCGCGACGGCGGAATCGAGCTGGCGAAAGGTGACTTGCTGCAAGTCGAGTCACTCGCGGCCGCGCTGAGCGACGTCGACGCCGTGGTCCACTGCGCGGCCTTCTTTCGCGGCGCGACGCCCGAACAGGCGCAAGCCGTGAACGACCTCGGGACGCAGCACCTGGCGCGTGCCGCCCGCGACGCCGCGGTGAAGCGCTTCGTCTTCACGAGCACGGGGCTGGTCTACGGGCCGAACGGCGGCCGCCTCGCCCAGGAGGACGACCCCTGCGCGCCAACCGCGGCATACCCGGTGAGCAAGTTGGCTGCAGAGCGCTTTCTTCTGGCGCTGGCAGGTCTCGACGTGCGCGTGCTTCGACTGCCGTTCGTGTACGGCGACGGCGATCCACACATCCAGGAGGCGATTCCCATGATGCGCGGCTTCCCGCCGGCCCAACGCATGTCGATCGGCCATCACGCCGACGTGGCGCAAGCCGTGGCTCGCCTGCTGGATGCCCCGTCACCTCCGCGGCGCATCTACAACGTCGTCGACGACGAAGCCCCCGACCTGGCCACGCTGTTCGCCGCCGCCGGCGCGCCGCCGCCGGACGGCTCGAACGCCGAGGCAGCCCGGGCCTTCGACACGCTGCTTGACGGCCGGCGCATCCGGGAGGACCTCGGGTTCAAGCCCAAGTTCCCGCGGCTCGCGGACGCGCTGGCCGCGGGGACATCGCGCGGCGAGCTTGACATCGTCTGATAGAAGCGGCGGGCGAGACACCAATCGTCCGAGATGAAATCCTCAAACACCAGTCCGCCAACTCGACGCGCGGCACATCGACTGCGTGAACTGCGGCCACAGCGCCTGCCGCCTGACGCAGCCGGAACAAGGGCGATCAGGACGGTGGCCCGTCGCCACGGGCGGGAACGCCTCGGATGCGAGGTCTGGAGCCCGCGGCTTCTGCGGGGCGAGAAGGCGTACCGGTGCCGCTAGTGCTGGTACGTGTGTCGTACCCTACGATCAATGACGCCCGGGTCCGCGTCCGCCACCGAAGCGTCCCCAACGGAGTGCGGCGGTCCGAGCTCTGCAGGCGGAGTCCGACGGCGCAACTACACAGGAACGGTTTGTGCGACTCGTACAACGATCAAGCAGTGGCGGAAGTGCGTGAACAAATGCCGGCGATGGTGTCTCAAACACCGGCGCGAGCAGGCACGGGTGAAAATCACCGATCGGGTGTCACTGAACAGTTGACGGGTACAGAGAGCGGCCGTTAATCTACCGCTGGTAAAGACGTATCATTCGCGAGATCGGCCTCGGGGGAGGGCTGAGACGGAGGGACGATGGAGTGGGTCTACGGAACGTCAGCCCAAGCTGCCGGTTACAACAACCGGCGCATCATTCTTGCGCTCGTCGGCCATGCTGTCGGTCACCTGAGCGGCAGCCACGTACACACCATGTCCGACAGCTATGTCGGCGAGCTGGGTTGGTAGGCGATGGAGTCGTTGCCATTTGAGTTCGACCCAAAGCTCAAGATCCCGAGCCAAACGATTTGCTCTCTGCTGACCGCATCTGAGGAGTTCGAGGTCGCCGGCGGGACCTTGAACGCGAAGAAGAACGCGAAGCACAAGGCCCTGCCCGCAGCCAAGGAGGATGGCGTCGACGTCCAGCCGCTGTACGACTCCAACCTCCGCCAGTCGGTGCTGCTCAAGTTGAATGAGGCCGCAGCCATCAAGGAAGCAAGGTTCAAGCTGAGTAAGCTCGGGCTCGGGGCAAAGCTCGAGTTCGCTGGGGGGGCCGCGAATAGCGGTAACGTTGACGTGGGGTTCGTCGTCCCGACCTTGCCGGCTCTCGGACTTGCGCTTGATTTCGATGCCGATACGATCAGTGGAGCGGATAGTTCGGCGATCCCGCAGTGGGTCGACTCGTCTGGAAACAACGTCGTCGCCACCGTGGCAGCCGGCTCCCCGCTGCTGAAGACGGGCGCCAACGGCATCGCCGGTCACAACGTGGTCCGATTTGCCACCGGGGCCGCGCGAACCTCGTACCTTTCGTTCCCTCTGATCAACAAGGACTGGGCAGGGCTGACCGTCTACTATGTTGCGCGGTCCGGCGCCGTATCAGGAGCTACCCGGTATGGCGGCGTGTTCGGGTGGCAGGCCAACGGGCAGGCTCTGAATATCGCCCTCGGCAGCGCCACGGACGGGCAGGGCGCAGGGTGGTCCGGGCCTATCGGCAGCACAGTTTTAGGCAACGTTTCCGGATACGCTGCTGACACACCATTTTACGGCAGCTACCGATATGACAAGACGCATTGGACGATTGAGGGGGTTGAGTGCGCGACGGTTGCTGACACTTCTTGGCCGACCGACAACGTTGTTACGGCATGGATTGGATCCAACTACTATCCGGGATCGCAGTCGGACAACGATGTGTCGCGCGTCGTTGTCTACGATCGGAAATTGACCGACGACGAGGACGCTCAGGTTGTCAACTACCTCAAGTATCGTTACGGCTTTAGCTCGACGGCGCCCTCGCAGGTGTTCCGCATCGGGTACCCAGACACCCTGACGAACAAGTTCGCAATCCGGTATGCCCATCCAGCCGGT
>JBJMQQ010000283.1:0-25718 GCA_045802645.1 Polyangia bacterium | reverse complement strand
TACCTGCGCATCGACGACCCGGCCGGCGCCTGCGCCGTCCACCTGGCGAACGGCATCTGGGGGACGCTGTCCCTGGGCCTCTTCGCGACCGGTCAGTTCGGGGCGCCGACGCCGACGGGCGCGGACAACTCGGCGGGCGCGGTGGTCACTGGCCTCTTTTACGGCGGTGGCACCAACCAGCTGGTCGCGCAGCTGATCGGCAGCGCCGCGGTCACGGCGGCGACGTTCGCGGTATCGATGGTGCTGATGCTGGCGACGAAGTACACCGTCGGCCTGCGCGTCTCGAGAGACGGCGAGCTGGAAGGCATCGATCTGCACGAGCATGGCGGCGGCGCCTACCCGGAGATCACCGGTTCATCCCACGGCAGCTCGGTGTCGGGTGGAGCGTTCGGATCGACGGGGCGCCCGGCTGCTCCGCAGCCGGTTGGCACACGCTGAGGAGCCAATCATGAAAAAGATCGAAGCCATCATCAGACCGCACCGCCTGGACGACGTGAAGGATCGGCTGAAAGAGGCCGGCGTGACGGGCATGACCGTGCTCGAAGTCAAAGGCTTCGGACGAACCGGCGGCAAGACAGAGGTCTACCGCGGCTCGTCCTACGTCGTGGACTTCGTTCCGAAGGTCCTGGTCGTCGTGGTCGTTCCCGACGCCCTGGCCGCCACCGCGATCGAGACCATCCAGAAGACCGCCAAGACCGACAAGATCGGCGACGGAAAGATCTTCATCTCGACGATCGACGAGGTGGTCCGCATCCGCACCGGTGAACGCGGCGAAGACGCCATCTGATCGACCTCGCGGGGTCTAGCGGTCGCTTCTAACGATCCTGTCCGAAGACCGCTCGACCCCGCCGTCCGCCGAAGAAGATCAGCAGGGCCAGCGACCAGGCAATCCCCATGGCGGCCCGCAGAACGGGCATCATGAGAACCGCGCCCCGCAGCGCGGCCGTCACGTCGGCCTCGGCGAGCCCGTGAAAATTCCGGCCGCTCTGGGCCAGTACCTGCTGCAGGACGGGCGCACCCGCTTCCGCCGCGCGGCGCGCCATCGCGACGCCGAACGGCAGCGCCCCGACCTGATACAGCACCCCAGCCCATCCGGCTGCCACGGTCGCCCGGCGCGCGCGCCGGTCCCCTGAGAAGATCGCCGCCACGGCGAACAGGGTCAGCAGCGCGACCAGGGCAGCGGCCACTGCCTCGACCCGCACCGCGACCGCGTGGGCGGCCACGACCGCGTCACCGACCGCCGCCAGCCGCCGGGCCGCATCGATCTGACCGGAGGCCCGCGCGACGTCCTCGATCGCCGCAGCCGTCGCCGCGTGCGGACGCCGCAGCAGCGACAGCGCGTCGATCAAGCTCATCCCCGCATAGATCAGCATCGCCGACGTCATCGCCGCCAGCCAGACGGGCCGGCGCGGGGTAGGGGGCTCGCTCATCCGAGTCGACACCATATGCCCGGAGCGAAGGCGTGACAAAGTCCCGCGCTTGGCACAAAGTCATGGCCCCCATGCATCAACTGTTGGCGCTCTTTCATAAAATTTACGACGTGCAGGGACTGGTGCGGTTTGGCGGACTGGCCGCGCTGACCGCGATCATCTTCGCCGAGACGGGGCTCTTGTTCGGGTTCTTTCTACCCGGCGACTCGCTGCTGGTCACGGCCGGCCTTTATTGCACGAGCGTGGCCGGCGAGCAGCCGCTGCTGAACATCGTCTGGTTGAACCTGGCCGCGATGACCGCCGCCGTCGTCGGTGACACGGTGGGCTACTGGATTGGCGCCAAGAGCGGACCGAAGCTGTTCACGCGCGAGCAGTCGCTGTTCTTTTCGCGCAAGCACCTGCTGCGAACCAAAGACTTCTACGAACGTCACGGTGGCAAGACCATCATCATCGCCCGCTTCCTGCCGTTCGCGCGCACCTTCGCCCCGATCGTCGCCGGCATCGGCCAGATGAGCTATCGGCGGTTCATCAGCTTCAACATCTTCGGCGGCGTGGGCTGGGTCGCTAGCATGACGCTGCTCGGGTTCTCGCTGGGCAAGATCTACCCGCCGATCACCAAGCAGATCGACAAGGTCATCATCGTCATCATCGCCGTGTCGCTGGTGCCGGGCGCGATCAGCTACTTGCTGAACCGCAAGAAGAGCCCGCCCGCGACGCTCGTCGCCTGATGGCTGCCGGCGCAACGAAGCCGAAGTCGAAGTCGGCGCCCGCGTCCGCGCCCGCCCCGGCGCGCGCGCCCAAGGTGGCTTTCCCCAAGAAGGCGCAGGCGCCCACGCACGCCGAGTTCGCGGCGCGCCTGCCCGCGCCGGTCGGCAAGAAGTTCGAGGCGTTGCGGGCCTTCCTGAAGAAGCAGGAGGCGGCCGAGGATCTGTACTACTACGGGCCGCGCACCGGCTGGGCCTACCGCTACATGAAGGGCACACAGTCGATCTGCTCGATCGTGATCCTGGGCGGCCGGCTGGTCGGGATCGTGGCACTGGACGCGGCGGCGCAGGCGCGGATCACCTGGGCCGATCTGTCCGATGTCGCGAAGCGCGCCCGCAAGGTCGCGCACGGCACGCCGGCGCTGTTGTGGGTGGATGTGCCGCTGGACGGCACGGGCGCCGCGGATTTCAAGGCGTTGCTGAAGGCCAAGCTCGCCTGACGAAACCGACTTAGCTTTTCTTTCTCGCTTTCTTTCTAGCTTCTTTGCCTGCCCGCAGCGGGTGAACCGACCTCCTGGTGTCGCCGTGTTTTCGGCGAACCACATGAGGAGGCTCGTCATGAAACGACTGTCCGGGTGTATCGGACTGATGTTCCTGGGTACGTTTGCGGCTGTGGGCGCGGCCGGGTGCATGGGGGACGAAAACAGCGACACCCAAACGGGCGTCGTCGAGGCCGCGTCGCTGGGCGACGCGCTGCCGGGGACGAACGCCACCAGGTTCGCGGCGGCGAAGGCGAACTTCAATCAAACCGAAACGACCGCCGACGGTCTGGGACCGATCTTCAACCAGAACAGCTGCGGGTCGTGCCACTCGGTCGGCGCGACCGGCGGCGCCGGGCAGAACGTCGAGCGTCGCTACGGCACGTTGAATTCGAACGGCACGTTCAATTCACTGGCGTCGACCGGCGGTTCGCTGCGCCAGCTGTTTGGCATCGGCACCTTCACGCCCAGCGTGGGCCTGAACTGTCAGTCGGGCACCGACAACAACCCGGCCGCTGGAGCCACGCTGTTCGCCGGCCGCGTGACGACGCCGACGTTCGGGGCGGGGCTGGTCGAGCTGATCCCCGACGCGACCATTCAGGGGATCGCCGCGTCGCAGCCGTCGGCCATCAAGGGGACGGTGCGGTTCGACACGATCCACATCACCGACGGTCCGTTCACGCGCGGGCAGTCGCGTGTGGCCAAGTTCGGGTGGAAGGCGGTGCACGCCAGCGTGACCGACTTCGCGGCGGACGCTTACGTGAACGAGATGGGCATCACGACGACCAGTTGCGATCGGGGGAGCGTCATCAGCGACTTCGCCGTCGAGAACCGCGCCAATCGCGCCGCGACGAACGCCGTCATCAACGGCTGTCCCGACGATGACAAGCCCGGCGTCGACGACGACGCCGCCAAGGAGAACAACAACTGTTCGGGCGGGCTGACGCTGGTTCAGGACGACGTGGAGAACTTCGCGTTCTTCATGCGCAATACCGCCGCGCCGCCCAAGGGCGTCGACAACAGCGCGGGCCGCGGCCTGACCGAGTTCAACCGCGAAGGGTGCAACGGCTGCCACGTCACCACGACCTTCACGGTCAACATCAACGGACAGAACGTCAGCTTCCAGCCGTTCTCCGACTTCCTGGTGCACGACATGGGGTCGCTGGGCGACGGGATTGGCGTCAACGACGGCGACAACGCCGTTCAGATGCGCGCGATGCGGACGGCGCCGCTGTGGGGGTTGCGTTCCCGCAACGTCTTGCTGCACGACGCCCGCACCAGCGATCGGTCGGCGGCGATCCGGGCGCACGCGGGGCAGGGCGCGGCGGCCGCCACCGCGTTCAACGGCGCGACCTCCGCGCAGCGGAACGACCTGCTGCTGTTCTTGTCGTCCCTGTGAGCGCGTAGGGGCGGGTCAGCTGGCGCCATGCCGCCGAGCGACCCGCCCCAGAACCTTCCGGAGTCGCTCGTAGGCGCGCGAGGCGCGTACGCGGACGGCGCCCGGCGACGTTTGCAGCCGCTCGGCGATCTGGTCGAAGGTCAGCTCTTCGGTGCAGTGCAGGTGCAGGACGGTCCGCTGCGACTCGGGCAGCCGCTGGATCGCCGCGCGCACGGCGTCGATCTCGTCCGTCTCGGGCCCCGGGGTGTTGCGGTCGCGCACCTGCCGCGCCACCAGCTCTTCCACCTCGACGTCGCTGACGTGGGGCGGCAGCCGATACCGGCGGCGCAGCTCGTCCCGGCGCACGCTGGCGGCGATCGTGAACACCCACGGCGCCAGTGGCAGATCGGCGCGGTAGGTCGCGCGCGTTCGGTGCAGCTTCAGGAACGTCGTCTGCGTCAGGTCGTCCGCGACGTTCGGATCGATGAACGACCGCAAGAAGAACGCGCGCACCTTGGGCGCCAGGACCGCAAACAGCTGCCGGAAGGCGACGTCGTCACCCTCGGCATAGCGGGCCATCAGCTTCTGATCTTTCCTGTGCGCCGTTGATGCCATGACGGACGACATGAGCAAACGTGGCCGCAGCCGGACCCTGCCGGTGCGTGTGTCGCCCGCGCCCGAAACCCTCATCAAAAAGAAAGGATCCGGTCCGACGGCAGGACGGGCGATCGTATCGAGTTCGCTCGGAAAGCCACAAATGTTACAGCGAAGCGATCTGTAACAGCGACCGAGCCGCCGGCGTACTTCCCTGAAACCGATCGAGCCGCATCGGCTGCGCGCGTCAACCGCGCCGGCGCCGGCGGCTCTCGAACGCCCGCTCACAGTGTGTGTGCGGTGGGCACGGGGAGGGCACGTGCGCGACCCACAGAGCGAAGAGTACGAACTGCAACACATGCACGCCGCGGCCGCGGGCGTGTTGCGCCGGCTCATCGGCGCCGAGGATCCCGACTACGAAGACCTGGTCCAAAGCGCGCTGGCGCAGGTGCTGACCAGCCTGGACCAACACCGGTTCCGCGGTGACTGCCCGCCGGCGGGTTGGGCAGCGGTCATCGCCCGTAACGTCGCGGTCGACGCCATCCGCGCGCGCTCGCGCGAGCGGGCGCTATTCGCGCGCGATCCGGCTGCCAGTGACGACGACGCCGCGCCGGGGCGCCTGGATCCGCGCCGCGGTCCAGAGCACCTGACGTCCGTGCAAGAGCGGCTCGACCGGATTCGTGACGCCGTGGCGGCGGTCGGGCCCAAGAAGGCCGACGTGGTCATCATGCACGACGTCCACGGCGACGACCTGGCCGTGGTCGCGCGGAAGCTGCGCATCAGCGTGTCCGCTGCCCAGTCCCGCCTCGTCCGTGGCCGCCGCGCCATCGTCGCCCTCAGCCAGCTCACCCCCCCTCCGCGCCCGCCCCGGAAACGCCCGCTCGCGCGCAGGGACTCCTGACGAGTGTCTGTGCTAACTTAGCCGCCGCTGCCGCGTGCGCCCCCGGGGCTCTGTCGGCGGGAGGGCCCCATGTCCGCATTCGGAACCTTGACGCTGTTGATCGCGCTGGTGGTCGCCACCTACGCGGGTGTCGCTTCGTTGATCGGCGCGCGCCGCGGCGATCGACGGCTGATCCAGTCCGGGCGGGCCGGCGTTTACGCCCTGGCCGCGATCCTGGGGATGTCGTCGGTGGCGCTGCTGTACGCCTTTGTCTCACACGACTACTCGATCAAGTACGTCCACCACTACTCGGACGCGACGTCGCCGCTGTTCTATCAAATCACCGCCTACTGGGGCGGGCTGGACGGGTCGATCCTCTGGTGGGTCTTCCTGCTGTCGGTGTTCTCGGCCATCGCCGTCTACACGAACCGCAACCGCCACCGCGAGCTCCTGCCGTACGTGGTCACGGTGCTGATGGCGATCGCGGACTTCTTCCTTTACGTGATCGTCTTCCACAAGAACCCGTTCGACAGCTACCTGACGGACATCCCCACGGTCGGCAAGGGGTTGAACCCGCTGCTGCAGAACGCGTACATGGTCACGCACCCGCCCGCCCTCTACACGGGGTTCGTGGGGATGAGCATCCCGTTCGCGTTCGGGTTGGCCGCCCTCATCTCGGGCCAGCTGGACGACGCCTGGATCGCGTCGGTCCGCAAATGGACCCTGGGCGCCTGGTTCTTCCTGTCGATGGGGCTGACCCTGGGCATGCTCTGGGCCTACGAAGAGCTGGGGTGGGGCGGGTTCTGGGGGTGGGACCCCGTCGAGAACGCCGGCTTCCTGCCCTGGCTGACGGCGACCGCCTTCCTGCACTCGATCATGATTCAGGAACGCCGCGGGATGATGAAGATCTGGAACGTCACGCTGATCATCCTGACGTTCTTCCTGACCATCTTCGGCACGTTCATGACCCGGTCGGGGATCGTGCAGTCGGTCCACGCGTTCGGTCAGGACACCAAGCTGGCCTGGATCTTCACCATCTTCATGGTGCTGACCCTGGTCGTCAGCTTCGGGTTCGTCATCAAACGCATGCCCGAGCTGCGCGCGCGCGCCAGCCTGGACTCCTGGCTTTCGCGCGAGGCGGCGTTCACCGTCAACAACTGGATCCTGTTGTTCGCGGCGTTCTTCATCCTGTTCGCCACGATGTTCCCGACGATCTCCGAGGCCGTCGCGCACGAGCGCATCACGGTCGGGCCCCCCTTCTTCAACAAGTGGATGGTGCCGATCGGGCTGGTGCTGCTGTTCCTGACCGGCGTCGGGCCGCTGATCGCCTGGCGTAAGGCGACCGCCTCGCACCTGCGCTACCAGTTCCTGTGGCCGTCGCTGGCGACCGGCGTGACGATCGCGGCGTGCCTCGCGTTCGGCCTGGGCGAGGCGGTGGCCGGGGTGATCTGCTTCGGGTTCTGCGCCTTCACGGCGGCGACCATCATTCAAGAGTTCGCGCGCGGCGTGTCCGTGCGCAAGCGGAACACCGGCCAGGACGCCGTGTCGTCGCTGATGGGGATGGTGTTGCGGGGCAAGCGGCGCTACGGCGGCTACATCGTGCACGTCGGCATCGTGCTGATGTTCATCGGGTTCGCGGGGACGGCTTACAAGAAGGAAGCCGACGTGAAGCTGGTGCCGGGCGCCGAGACGAAGATCGGCAAGTACACGCTGCGCTTCGACCGGCTGGCGCACGAAGAGGACCGCCAGAAAGAGATGGTCACGGGCCTGGTCACCGCCATGAAGGACGGCAAGGTGATCGACCAGCTGCGGCCCGCCAAGTGGTTCTTCCACAACCACGAGAGCGAGCCCACGACGGAGGTCGCCATCCGCCGCGCCCCGACCGAGGACCTCTACATCACGCTGGGCAACTACGACCTGGCCGAGGGGAACGTGACCTTGAAGGTCGTGGTGAACCCGGTCGTCGACTGGATCTGGTTCGGCTTCATGCTGCTGGCCATCGGCACCGGCGTCGCGCTGATGCCGGACGCCGTGCTCGAACGGCTGACGGCCGGTGTGACGGCGCCCGCCACGCGACAGGCGAGCAGCGCCGGCCTCGTGCTGCTGATGGCCGCCGCGGCCGCGGCGACGACGTTTTCGGCGCGGGCCGCGCGTGCGCAGGAGCAGCAGGCCCAGGGACACGCCGAGAACGAGATGGCCCAGGCCACGGTCGACGCGCCGCAACCGACGGGCGTCGACGAGAACTGGCTGGTCCGGAACATCATGTGCCAGTGCGGCACCTGCCGGCACAACCTGCTCGAGTGTGAGTCGGACGGCTGCGGGCACGCGGTCCAGGACCGGATCGAGATCCGCCAGCTGCTGGACCAGGGGCGGACGCGCGAGCAGGTGATCCAGTACTTCATCAAGAAGTACGGCGGCCAGGTCGCGCTGGCGGCGCCGATCGACCGGGGCTTCAACCGCCTGGCGTGGCTGCTGCCGTACAGCCTGGGGACGGTGGCGTTCGCCGGCCTGGGCTACGGCGCCTACCGCCTCTCGCGCCGCGCGCCCGCGGGCGGCGTCCCCGACCTGGGCCCTCCCGTGACCCCCGATGGCGAGCTGGCCGACAAGCTTGATGACGAGCTCCGCAGCCTCGACTGACTCCGCCGCCGAGCCCGCCGCGCCGGCCTCGTCCCGCAAGCGGGTGCCGATGTGGGCGGTCGCGCTTTTGGGCGCGGTCGTGGCTGCCGCTTACGCCGGCCTCGTCGAGAAGCTGCGCTTCGGCCCGCCGTTCGTGATGTTCGCCCTGGGCGGGATGACGCTGGCGCTCTCGGCGGTGGCTCTGTACCGCATGATCGACCCGCTGGCGCACGAGCGCGGCGCCGCGCTCGCGCCGCGGACCGGGCGCCACCTGAAAGAGCTCGAACGCGAAAAGCAGCTGGTGCTCAAAGCGATCAAAGAGATCGAGCTCGACTACCAGATGCGCAAGATCGCCGACCGCGATTACCGCGAGATGGTCGAGCGCTACCGGACGCGCGCCATGCGCCTCATGAGCGAGATCGAAGCCGGCGACGACTACCGCGCGTTGATCGAGCGCGAGCTGGCACTGCGCCTCAAGGTGCAGGGCTCCGCCGACCCGGCGCCGCCCGCGCCCGTCGCGACGGCGGCGAAGGACGAACCCGCGCGCCGGGTGTGCGGTGCGTGCCGCACCGGCAACGACCCCGACGCCCAGTTCTGCAAGTCATGCGGCCAGCGGCTCTGATCTCTCGTGCGGTTCTGATCGGTCTGGTTGCCCTCGTCGGCGCGGGAGCGCTGCATGCGCAGCCGATGATGGGCGGGGCAGGGATGCCGAACCTGTCCGAGATCGTGGGGCGGCCGCTGCCGGACGCGGGGATGGCGCTCGGGACCGTGAGCGTGCGCGTCGCGCGGCACATGCCCGCCAACGCCGCCGCCGGCATCGAGGTCGCGGCGATCATCAAGACCGCTGGCGGCGAGCTGCGCCGTCGCACCGAGAAGACCGATCCGGATGGCCGCGTCATCTTCGAGGGCATGGTGCCCGGCGACGAGTTCCGGGCCGAGGCCACCGTCGACGGCGAGACGCTGAAGACGCAGACGTTCACGCTGCCGTCGCAGGGCGGTCTGCGCACGATGCTGATCGCGGCGATCGGCGCGCCAGGCAAGGAGGGGGCCGGGGCGCCCGCCGCCGGGCAGCAGCCTGGCGAAGAGGGAGACGACGCCTCGCGGTTCACGCTGGGCGCCACCGCCGGCGTCGCCGTCTCCGACAGCACGCTGCCGGTCGGCCGCCTGGACGTTCACGTGTTCGACGAGGCCGGCGCGCCCATCCCGCAGCACACGGTGCTTCTGGGGATGGTCGACAAGAGCAACAAGATCGACGTTCGCAAGGCCGACACCGACGCGGGCGGGGTGGCGCACTTCGCGGGCCTCCCGCACGGCGACGGCAGCGGGTACGCGGCGGTCCTGGAGTGGCACGGACTGCGGCTGGGGACGGCGCCGTTTCCGATGCCCGACACCGCCGGCGCGCGCGCCGAGATTCGCGCGCTGGGGCGGACGGCCGACGTTTCGGTGATGACCATCGGCGAGGGCGGGCGGGTCATCGTGCAGATGCACGAAGACACGCTGCAGTTCCTGGAGATGCTGCCGCTGGAGAACATGTCGGACAAGATCTTCGACCCCGGTCCGGGTGCCGTCGAGATCCCGCTGCCCCAGGGCTTCGTCGGCGCCGAAGCGCAGGAGAGCGACCGCAAAGTCGAGGTCCGGCAGAACCACGGCATGGCCGTGCACGGCGTGTTCACGCCCCGTCGTTCGCTGGGCGGGACGACGGCCAAGAGCGCGGGCCAGGAGGTGGTGTTCGGGTTCGTCCTCCCCTACCACGGCGGCACGCGCGACTTCACGCAGCGGATGCCGAACGGGATGGGAGCGGGGACGCTCATCACCGAGCAGATCGCCGGCCTATCGGTGAGCGGTCCCGGGATCGGCGCCCGCCAGGCCCGCGAGCTGAGCGGCCGGAAATACTGGGTGATGCCCATCGAGCCGATCCCCGCCGGCGGCGTCCTGTCGTTCACGCTGACGGGGCTGCCGTCGACGGACGCGACGGGGCAGTACGTGGCCGGTGGGCTGGCGCTGGCGCTGATCGGCGCCGCCTTCGTGTTCGGCCGCAAACCGCGCACCGGCGGTCAGAAGGGCGACAAGGCGGCCAAGGGAGCTGGCGTCGAGGACACGCGCGAGCGGCTGATCGAGCAGCGCGAGTCGACGTTCGCCGAATTGCTGGCGCTGGAGCGGAGCGCCCGCGGGACCGGCACGGCCGCGCCCGCCGAGCACCGCAAGCAGATCGTCGGCCGCCTGGAGCAGATCTACCGCGAGCTGGCGGCTTTGGACGAGCGCCAGGCGGCATGATCGCGAGGACGAGGACGAGGACGGGGACGGGGACGGGGCGGCGGGGATGACGACGGTCCTCAACCTGGTGAAGGTCGGCAAGGTCTATGGCGGGCGGCGGGTGCTCGCCGACGTGAACGTCACCTTCCAGCCGGGGCGAATCGCGGCGGTGCTGGGCCCGAACGGCGCCGGCAAGACGACGCTGCTGGGCATCCTGTCGACGCTGGTGACGCCCAGCGCGGGCGAGGTCCGCTGGGGTGGCGAGGTGCTGGGCCGCGGCTCGCCGGCGCGCGCGCGCATCGGCTATGTCGGCCACGAGCCCGGCATCTACGGCGATCTGACGGCGGCCGAGAACGTCGCGCTGTTCGCCGGCCTGCACGGGGTCGCCGACGGCGCCGGCCGCGCGCCCGCGCTGCTGTCCCGCGTGGGGCTGGGCGACGCGCAGCGGGATGCGCCAGCCCGCACGTTCTCGCGCGGGATGTTGCAGCGGCTGGCGCTGGCGCGCGCGCTGGTTCACGACCCGACGTTGCTGCTGTTCGACGAGCCGGCGGCGGCGCTGGATCCGGCGGGCGCGGCGTGGCTGACCGGCGAGCTCGCCGCCGAGCGCACGGCCGGTCGCACCGTCGTGCTGGTGACGCACGACCTGGCCGCCGCGGCGATCGCCGATCAGGTGGTCATCCTGCGGCGCGGCCGGGTCGTCTTCGACGAGGTGCGCCCCGGTGGCTTCGGCGTCGAGGCGCTTCGCTCGACCTACGAGGAGAAGACCCGTGCCTGACGCGCCTGGGTTCCTGTCGCAGGTGCTGCGCATCGCGGGCAAGGACCTGGCCATCGAATGGCGCAGCCGCGAGGTGCTGGCGACGATGACCTTCCTGGCGATCGTCGTGGTGCTGATCTTCAGCTTCGCCTTCGTCGTGGAAGGCGCGCGCCCGCCGGCCCCCGTCGTGGCGGGGATTCTGTGGATCGCGCTGGTGGTGTCGGGCACCGTCGGGCTGGCGCGCGCGTTCGACCGCGAGCGTGAGGGCGAGGCCATCCGGTCGCTGTTGCTGACGCCCGCGCCGCGCGCCGCTATCTACCTGGGCAAGCTGGCCGCGACCGCCGCGCTGATGACGATCACGCAGACCGTGCTGACCGGCCTGGCTGGCGTGCTGTTCTCGACGTCGTTCGCCGCCGTGGCCGGGCGCGTGGCGCTGTTGCTGGTGCTGGGCATCGTCGGGTTCGCCGCCGCCGGGTGCGTGTTCTCCGCGGCCCTGCTGCGCGCGCGCGGCCGCGACGCGCTGCTGGCGACGTTGCTTTACCCGATCATCGTCCCCATCGTGATCGCCGGTGCGCGCGGCACGACCCAGCTCATCGATCCCGTCGCCCCCGACTTCGACGGCGCCCGCTTCTGGACCCAGTTCCTGGTGGCCGTCGACATCCTGTTCATCACCGCCGGCATCTGGGCCTTCGAACCCATCGCCGCCAGCGATTGACGGCCAGCGGTGAAGAGGATCGGCGTGCGCGTCATCGCGTTGCTCGCTGCGGCGCTGCCGGTGACCGGTTGCTCCTTCGTTTTCGTCCAGCCGCCCCACGATGATGAGGTTCGGCATAGTGCCGGGAGTTGCACTTCGTCGCCGATCGCGCCGGTGCTCGACAGCGTCTTGACACTCACGAATCTCGCGTCGGCGGTCTACGTTGCGACCGAGAAGAACGCCAGCAACAGAGACGCAGCCGTCGTGCTCGGGGTGTCATTCGCCGCGTTGTGGCTGAGCTCTGCGATTTACGGGTTCTACGAGACCAGCCGATGCTCGGAACTGGTGAGCGAGGAGGCAGCAGATCCTTTTTTCGGCCCGGTCCCCAGCCGTCGGCCGGTCTACCGCGGGCCCGGGGGCCCCGAATTCGTCGCGCCGCCGCCGCCGGTTCCCGCGCCCGTGCCACCGCCCGACCGGCACGATCCAGCGCCAGCTCCATGAGGTCCGGTCTCGCCCCCCTCATTGGCAGTCTCAGCGTGACCCTGTCGCTGAGTGGCTGCTCGTTTCTCTTCGTGCAGCCGCCGCACGAAGGCCACGGCTACCGCGGCGTCGTGGGATGCACGACGACACCCGTTGCGCCGATCGTCGACACCATCTTCACGCTGACGAATGTCGCTTCGACCGCCTACGTGGCGTCCGCGGACAATCTCACGAACAGGGGAACGGCCGTCGCGGTGGGCCTCGCCGTCACCGCCTTGTGGTTCTCTTCCGCGATGTACGGCTACCACTACACCTACCGCTGCACGGAGCTGCAGAGGAACGATGACGATGATCGGCCGTATCACCGTCCCGGGCGCAGCAGTCGCCTACCAGAACCGATCGAGCCTGCGCCGATCGAGCCTACGCCGCCTGCACCGCCGCGCGAGCAGGTCACGCCGCCTGCTGGCGCGCCGGTCGTGCCGCAGCAATCTGACCACGACGATCCGCCAACGCGGCGAAGGGTCCCGGGGCCGCCTCCGGTTGCACCCCCCTACGAAAATTAGTCGCCGCTGTTCAGGCAGACCGATCGGGGGACGACTCGAAAATACAGGCGCCGCAGCAGACCGCGGGCGAGCGCGCGCTTCCGGATCGAATACAGGGATGTTTCCGCGATCGCGCGGTGCTCGAGTGTGCCCCACCGAGACTTCCACGCCGTGATCGTGGGCGGGAATTCGACACGGCTGGCACCTCGCTCGATCGCGAGCCGGATCGCCTCGGCGATGATGACCGTGAGGGGGCTGTAACGGTAAACCCGCTCGTCGAAGCCGGAGTAGTAGACCGCCACGCATCCGCGAATCTCGAGGAACGCCTGCGCAGCGACCACCTGGCCGTCCACCTCCAACAGCAAGATGGCGATCTGGTCGCGTTCCGCGGCCCGTCTGAACCAGCAGCGCAGGAACGCCGCCTGCTCGTTGTTCGCGATGTGACTGTTATGGCGAACGCCCACGCCAGCCGCACCCCGCATTCGATGCAGCTGGACGAGAGTGTCCGTCGCGGCGCCAATCTCGGCAGGCGAGCGGACCTCACGAATGCACCAGTTGCCACGCTCCCGCGAAAGCTTGCGCGGGTAATACGCGACGTTGTCCCGGTTCACCTCGACTGTGTTCGCGAAGCCAGAAAATCGCGGCGAGGGCAGGGCGACGGGGTCCGGTGCTCGAGGCCGTCGAATGCGGCGTCACCGCGAACCGACACGCAGCGCAGTGGCAGTGCCTGAGGGGCGTCGACGACACGGCCGGCGTCGGCAGGGGAGATCCGCGGAGCGGCCTCGCGAGCCCTTGCGTCAAAACCATGGCGCGTTTTGGGCACACTCCGCCGACGTTCGCGCAAGGCGACGGCAGTTGTTCTTCGGGCCCCCCCCTGAGCCATGTCTTACCCAGCGGCAGGTCGGCTCCGGACCTTGAGCTGCAGCGCGACCCCTCCGATGTCGTGAAGGCGATGGCGCGCGGCGTTGGCTCGACGACTTTCGGTGTCCCCCTTCTGATTGCCTGTTTCTCAGCGACTCTGCCCGTGACTGGCTGCTCGTTTCTGTTCGTGCAGCCTCCGCACGAAGAGTACGGTTCCCGCGGCGTCATCGGTTGCACCACGAATCGCGCTGCGCCGGTGATCGACACCATCTTCACGCTGACGAACTTTTTCTCGGCGTTGTACGTGGCGTCGGAGGACAACGTCACGAACAAGGGAGCGTCCGTCGGGGCCGGGCTGGCCGTGGGTGCTCTGTGGCTGTCTTCTGCGATCTACGGCTACTACAACACCAGCCAATGCTCCGAGTTGTTGGCCGACAGCGAAGACGACGCGCCGTACCGCAGGCGCATGCCTAATCCTCGGCCCGCGTGGCGCGCCCCCGTTGTCCCCCGCCCCGCGCCGCCGCCACCGCCACCGCCTGCGCCGGCCGCGGCCGCGCCCGTCGACGGTGGGCCGCAGGCGCCCGCCGAGGCAGTGCCGCCACCTGTTGCTCAGCCACCCCAGGCGCCCCAGGCGCCCGTGGCGCCGCAGCAATCCGACGACGACGATCCGGTACGGCGGCGAAACCAGTATCCGGTTACGCCCCGCTTCGGCAACTAGCTCAACGCCGCGCGATCATCTGTTCCAGCCGCACGAGCGCGCCGTCCAGGCTCTCCTGGGCCGGGCCGAACGAGAAGCGGACGTGGCGGCGGAAACGGGAGGCACGCTGGTGACGGCGCTTGCCGGGGTTCACGTCGAAGAACTCGCCGGGAACGACGATGACGCGGTGGTCGAGCGCGGCTCGGAAGAACCCCATCCCGTCGTCGAGCGGCGGCGGCAGGGCGCCGACGCGCCCCCACACGTAGAACGTCCCCTCGGGCGCGGCGTCGACCTCGATGCCGAGGCGCGCGAGGCCGGCCAGCAGCCGCTCCCGCTTGGCGCCGAAGCTGGCATGGATGGCCTCGGTCTCGGCGCGCACGTGCGCGTCGTCGAGCAGCGGGATCGCGGCCCGCTGCAGCGGCTTGGACCCGCCGCCGTCCAGGAAGGAACCCGCACTGGCCACGGCATCGATTACTTGCCGCGGGCCGATCGTCCAGGTGACGCGCCAGCCGGGGTAGCGCCAGTTCTTGGTGAGCCCGTCGAAGAGCACGACCGGGTCGCGGTTCACGTCCTCGACGTAGCGCGCGGCGCTCTCGACGGGCAGGCCGCCGCTGGGCGCGGTCCAGATGTAGTGCGAGTAGAACTCGTCCAGCAGCAGCGCGCAGTCGAGCTCGCGCGCCAGCGCGACCCAGCCGGCCAGCGCGTCGCCGCGCACCAGCTTGCCTGTCGGGTTGCACGGGTTCGACAGCAGCAGCGCCGACAGGCCGCGGCCGGCGACCTCGCGGCGCAGGTCGTCGACGGTGAACGCGTAGCCGCGCTCGCCCTCCAGCAGGATCGGGATCGCGGTGAACGCCTTGAAGATGTCCAGCAGCTCTTCGTACGCCGTGTAGTCGGGAAGGAAGTGGCCCAGGTTGACGTGCCCCAGGCTGGCCGCGGCGCGCGTCAGCGCCGCCCGACCGCCGCCCGAGACGCTGACGTTCTCGGCGCTGTACTGGGACGGCATGCCGCGCCGGTAAAGCCGGTTGTAGAGCCCGGCGATCGCCTCGCGCAGCTCCCAGATGCCCGGGATGGGCGCGTACTCTTGATCATCGACGTCGATGACGACCTGGCCCACGCGCGGCGGCGCGCCCGGCAGCGGACCGGTGTCGGGCTGGCCCTGTCCCAGGTTCGACCAGGTGGGATCGCCCGGGTGGAACCCGCGGCGGCTGGCCTCGGTCGTGACGTAGATGACCCCGGTCCGGGGGACGGTTCGAAAGGCGGAGAGATTAGGTTCGTTGGACATCGGCGGCCGTGCCGCCAGCCTGGCACAAACCGCGGCCGCGCGCATGTCTGGCGCGGCGCCTGAGCAGGATCGCGAGCCCAGCGGCGAACAGCCAGGCCATTCCCGCCGGTGTGCCGCGGCGGCCGACTTCGCAGCTGCAGCCGCTGGAGCCGCCTCCGCCGCCGCTGGCGGCCCCGCCGGCACCGCCGGTCTGTCCCGATCCACCGCTGCCGGCACTCCCGCCGGAGCCGGTCGCGCCACCGGTCGCCGACCCGCCCGCGCCGGTCCTTCCGCCGGCGCCCGTGGTGCTCCGGCCGCCCGCGCCGCCGGTCGCCGCGCCACCCGTTCCCGCTCCGCTGGCGCCCGCGGCAGCACCCCCGGTGGCGCCGGTCCCGGTGCTGGGGCCGCCGTCGGCGCTGCACGAGGCCGCGCCACCGGCGACGAAATCCGCGCTGCACGCCATGTTGCCCACGGAGATCGTCAGCATGCCCGTCGTGGGGTAGGCCGCCGCCGCGCCGGTCGCGTCCGTTCCCGCAATCGCGTACTGGTGACAGCCCGCCGCCAGCGGCGCGGTGACCTTGTAGGTGGCGTTCAGCGTGTCGGTCCCCAGCTCGCGCGTCATCGTCACGCACGCACCGTCGAGGACGACGCTCAGCGACGCGGGCGCGCCGTGCGCCGGATCCGCCCACGTCGCGTAGAAGGTGTACGTCCCGGCGTTTCCGCTGGCCGGGCTGACGGCCGCCGTGGGGATCTTCGGGATCACGGCGCCCATGATGTTGCCGGAATCCGACACGTCGAAGCTCGAGAAGCAGGCCGGCATGCCGCTGGCGCGGCCGTAGCCCATCGTGTTGGACGTGACCCCCTGGTCGGTCAGGTTCTTGCGGTGACCGTCGTCGCCCGCCGCCTCGTCCATCCAGCCGTTCACGGTCGCGATCGGGTCGGCGTACCCGGCGGCCGCGACCTCGCCGCTGACCTTCACGGTTGTCCCCGCCACGAAGTAACCCAGGCGCGTGAAGACCGGCGTGCCGCAGCCATTGTTGGTGGCGGCGACCTTGCCGCACATCGCGCACGCGGTGCCGACCGGCGTCGCGCAGGCGCAGCTGGGGTCGCCGTTGCAGCCGCTGGTCCCGACATCGGTCTTCAGCGGACACGGCGAATCGTGCATCAGCGTGACGTCGCTGAGCCGCAGGTTCATGGCGTGAAAGCGCGACGACTGGTTCAGCGGCAGGCTCCAGATGACCGGCGGTCGGGCCGGGTACGTCGCGGAGCTGGGGCCCTTCACCGTCTGCGGATCGGACCGCGCCCGGTTGATCGCCATCAGCCCCAGCCGCTCGATCGCCGACGGAAACCCGTTGGTCGGCTCGCCGACGGCGCCGCCGCGCTCGGACAGCGGCTGGTCGGCGTCCATGCACCCCGCGCCGGAAGCAGCCAGGACCACCAAGACAGCCAGGCGGCGCATCCCGGTACGATAACGCCGTCTGGAGGCTCGACCAACGGCGTTTTAGGCGGCCGTTTTACCCGCGCGGCGTTTGCAACTTCGGAGTAACATCCGGCCCATGCGGAGCGTAGGCGTCGGCCTGACCGTCACCGCCCTGGTCGCGGCCGCCGGGTTCCTGCTGGTGCCCCAGCTCATCGTCGCGGCGCCTCAGGAGCCGGTGATGGGGTTCGTGCAGAAGATCTTCTACTTTCACGTGCCGTGCGCGTTGTTGCTGTTTCTTTCGACGTTCGCCTGCGCGGCCGGCAGCATCGCCTTTCTCTTCAAGGGTTCGGAGGCCGGCGATCGGCTGGCCGTCTCTTCGGCCGAGCTGGCGGTCCTCTTCGGCGCCTGCGTCCTGGTGACGGGGCCGCTGTGGGGGCGCAAGGCGTGGGGCGTCTGGTGGCAATGGGACGCGCGCCTCACCAGCTCCCTGCTGCTGGTCCTCATGATGGTGGCCTACCTGCTGGCGCGGCGCTATGCGGGGCCGGCGGGCCGCAAGCTGTCGGCGGCGCTGGCGCTGTTCGCGGCCATCGACGTGCCGCTGGTTTACAAGAGCGTCGACATCTGGCGGACGGTGCACCCGCAGACGACCGTCGTCCCGACGCTGGACGCCCGCATGCGCCCCGCGTTCTGGAGCTCCTTCGCGTTGCTGATCATCGTTTGGTCGCTGTTGCTGGCGGTGCGCCTGCGGCTCGAGAGGGCGCGCGCGGACCTGGCGGCGCTGCGCCTGGACACCGAAGACCTGCTGGAGAGCGCGGCGTGAGGCGGCTCTGGCTTGCCTGGGCGACCCTGCTGGCGGTGCTGGCGCCGGCCGTCGCGCGTGCGCAAGAGTTCGTCAAGGTCGAGGGCGCCGCGCGTGAAGAGCTTCCGGCCGGCCGCTTCGTCGCCGCGGCGTACGCGTTCATCTGGATCGCCGTTGTCGCGTACGTCGTGTTCCTGGCCCGCGGGCTGTCGCGCGTCCGCAAGGACGCGGACGAGCTGCGCGCCAAGGTCGACCAGGCGTCGCGCACCGGCGGACAGCCGCGGGCCTGATGCTGGCGCTGGCCATCGGGCTGCCGCCCTCGTCGCACTTCATCTACATCCCCGTCATGCTGATCCTGGGGATCGTGCTGGGGTTCATGATGGGCGCCAAGGCGACCCGCGACGCGATCGCGCTGGAGGCCCGCAAGGCCGCCGAACGCGAAGAGCGCCGGGCCCGCCGGCAAGCGGCTGCGGCTTCGACCGAACCGCCCAAATGACGTTATCCTGAGCGTATGGCGAACTTCGAGCTGTCGGACGAGGAGAAGCAGCTCACCGAGACCGCGCGGGAGTTCACGCGCAAAGAGATCATTCCCGTCGCCGGCGCGCTGGATGAGCACGGCACGTTCCCCGACGCGATCTGCAGGAAGGCCTGGGAGACCGGGCTCATGAACTGCGAGATACCCGACGCCTACGGCGGCCTGGGGCTCTCGTGCTTCACGCACTGTCTGCTGCACGAAGAGATCTCGTACGGCTGTACGGGCGTCAACACGACGATGGCCGGGAACATGCTGGGCGCGATGCCCGTCATCATCGCCGGCACCGACGCGCAGAAGAAGCGCCTGTTCGGGGCACTTCTGGCCGATCCGATCTTCGCCGCCTACTGCTGCTCGGAGCCTGACGCCGGCTCGGACGTGGCCGGCATGAAGACGAAGTTCACGAAGGTCGGCGACGACTACGTCATCACCGGGCAGAAGCGCTGGATCACCAACGGCGGCGTCGCCAGCTTCTACACGGTGTTCGCGCGCGAAGAAGGGACCACTCGCCACAAGGGGATCACCTGCTTCCTGGTGGCCCGCGACACGCCCGGCCTGTCCGTCGGCAAGAAGGAAAACAAGATGGGGCAGCGCTGCTCGAACACGACCGACGTGATCTTCGAGGAGGTCAAGGTCGGCGCCGACGCGGTGGTCGGCGGCGTGGGCGAGGGGTTCAAGGTCGCGATGCGCACCTTCGACCGGACGCGCCCCTGGATTGCAGCCGCAGCGGCCGGCATCATCCGCCGCGCGCTGGACGAATCGCGCAAGTACGCGCTGGAACGAAAGACGTTCGGCGTGCCCATCGCGCAGCACCAGGCGGTGCAGTTCATGCTGGCCGAGATGGCCATCGAGCACGAGGCGACGCGCCTTCTGTGTCACAAGGCGGCCGCCAACGTCGACGCCGGCGCCGACAACATCGTCTCCAGCTACGCGAAAGCCTACGGTGCCGACGCCGCCATGCGGGCGACCACCGACGCAGTGCAGATCTTCGGCGGGTACGGCTACACCAAGGAATACCCGGTCGAGAAGCTGATGCGGGACGCCAAGCTGCTGCAGATCTACGAGGGGACCAGCCAGATCCAGCGGATGGTCATCGCCCGCCACGTCCTGGGCGCCTGAGGTGCATTGACCGCTGACCGGCGGGCGTGGTATCGCGCGCGCGGTGAAGCTGTCGCTGGTCGTCCCCGTCTACAACGAGATCGCCACGCTGCGCGAGATCGTCGCCCGCGTCGTGGCGGTCGATCTCGACAAAGAGCTGGTGCTGGTCGACGACGGCTCGAACGACGGTAGCCGGGAGTTGCTGATCGACCTGCGCGATCGGGGCCTGGCGGCCTGGTTGCCGCCGGAAGCTACTCCCCGCCGGCGCAACGACGTCCAGGTGGTCCTGCAGCCCCGCAACATGGGCAAGGGCGCCGCGCTACGGGCGGGGTTCGCGGCGGCGAGCGGCGACATCGTCGTCATTCAGGACGCCGACCTGGAGTATGACCCGCGCGACATCCCGCAGCTGATCCAGCCGATCATCGACGGAAACGCGGACGTGGTGTTCGGGTCGCGGTTCATTGGTGGCTCGCACCGGGTGCTGTATTTCTGGCACATGGTCGTCAACCGCGGCCTCACGTTGCTGTCGAACATGTTCAACGACCTGAACCTGACGGACATCGAGATCTGCTACAAGGCGTTCCGCGCGGAGGTCGCCCGGGCCCTGCAGATCGAGGAGAGCCGGTTCGGCGTCGAGCCCGAGCTGACGGCCAAGGTCGCCAAGATGCGGCTACGCATCTACGAGGTGCCGGTCAGCTACCGCGGCCGCACGTACGAAGAGGGGAAGAAGATCGGTTGGAAGGACGGCGTGCGCGCCGTCTACTGCATCGTGAAATACGGCATGCGGTCGCGGGCCGCCGCGCCGCCGCCCCGCTGATTCACCACCACTGCGACTGGCAGTCCCACACGAACCAGCCGCTGGACGCCTGGTAATAGCCGGGCTTGTAGACGCACATGCAGTACTTGCCGGCGCCGTCGGTGGCCCAGGCCCACTGGGTCGTGCACGGATCGTTGTTGGTGACGGTCATCGTCGCGCTGCTGGCGTTGGTCGACGCGAAGTGCGCCGCCGTCGCCGTGTCGGCGGGCAGCAAGCACGGCCCGCTGCTCGCGTAGTTGCCGCTGGCGCCGTCGCAGGTGACCGCCTTGAATCCGTAGCCGCCCGGCGCGCAGGTCTTGAGGCACGACGCGAACCCGGACACGCACGCGGTCGCCGTGCTGCCGGTCTTGATCGAGTTCGGCCCCGGGCACAGAACGTCGGTCGCCGCGGCGCCGCTGCCGACGTCGTTCAGCAGGCCGTGGGTGTCGCTGCCCGTGTAGCTGCAGTTCGCGTCCGGACCTTCGTTGGTCGCGTTCGCGCCGGTGGTGGTCTCGGTTTCGGAGCCGGGCTTGTACGTCCGGCACAGGCTGGGCGTCCGGTAGGCGCAGATGTTCGACAGCGTCGCGTGGTCGTTGGTGCTGACGCCGGCGACCTCGCTGGCGCCGACGGCCACGACGTTGCTGATCTTCACGGTGCGACTTTCCGAGCTGCTGCACCCCTGACCGCATGAGCGATAGAGCTTGCCGGCGGTCTCAACGTACACGTGGTCGATGACGACGGTGCTGCCGTCGCCGTTGTGCTGGATGGTCTTGTCGCGCGCGCCCTTGAAGCCGCTGTTCGTGATGGTCGCCGTCTTCCCCGAGCCGCCCAGCATCGTGATCGCGTCGTCGCACACGTACGGGAACCAGACGTTGTCGATCGTGCAGGTCCCCAGACAGTGGATGCCGTCGCCGACGTGGCCGCCGAAGACGATGTTCTTCACGGTGCCGCCGTCGGCGATCTCGATGATCGCGTGCGTGCTGCTCTGGTCGCCCTTCGTGCAGTCGTTCATGTCGCCGTCGTGCAGCGCCATCTTGCCGTCGTAGACGCCGGTCACGATCTTCGTCCCCGAGATGCTGACCGGCGTGCCGGTGGCGGTCGGCCAGGTCGGGACGGTGCACGTCGCGGACTGGTGAACGGTGCTGCCTGAGGT
This sequence comes from Polyangia bacterium, assembly GCA_045802645.1. Taxonomy (GTDB): domain Bacteria; phylum Myxococcota_A; class Polyangia; order Fen-1088; family Fen-1088; genus JADGRB01. The sequence continues at coordinate 4,237 of JBJMQQ010000283.1, read as the reverse complement.
GCCGGCCAGGCCCCCGCCGGCCGTCCCGGCGTGGCCGCCGGTCGCGGTGCCGGCGCCGCCGATCCCGCCGGTCGCGCCGCTGGTCCCGGCCCGGCCGCCCGCGGTTCCTGCGGTCGCGCCTGTCGTCCCGCCTGTCGCGCTCGTGACACCGCCCGTGCCCGGGGTGCCGCCGCTGGCCGTCCCGCCCGAGCCTGGGCGTCCCCCCGTGGCCGGCGCGCCGCCGGTTGCGCTGCCGCCACCCGTTGCGTTCGTCGTTCCGCCTGTCGCCGTCCCGCCGGCGCCCGTCATTCCCGAGCCGCCACTGGCGCCCGAGCCGCCGGCGCTTCCGCTGCCGCAGGCGGGGGTCAGCAGGACGGCTGCCAGGAACAGGAATACAGCGATCCATCCCTCACGGTCACAGCACAGACGGTCGCGCATGGGCGGCTCCTTCTGGCTGTGAGTTGCGCGCCGCCGGCAGGACGGCTCGCGCCGCCGTCAGCGGGGCGTAGAGCGCTTGCGATCCGACGTACGCGTCCCGTGACGGCTGCGCAGGCTGCGCGTCGGTGCAGCGGGGATTGGGCCGTCGGCGCGCGCGTCCTCGATGTGCACGCCGCCGCGCGACACGGGCGTCACCCCGAAGCGGCCGGTCTCGGTCAGCGACGGTCCGCTGCGCATCCGATCCGGCGAGTAGCGATCCTGCGTGGCCGGCCGCGGCGCGCTGGTCGCGCAACCCGCCGCCAGCGCGAGGGCGGTCAACTGCAAGCGGCGGCGCATCCCCCCTTCATAGGGGATCTACGCCGCCGGAACCCGATCCAAATGTGGCGCGGACTACAGCTTGCCGATGCTGCCGCCCCAGATCGCCGACGGGCCGAGCTCTTCCTCGATCCGCAGCAGGCGGTTGTACTTGGCGACGCGCTCGGACCGCGCCAGCGAGCCGGTCTTGATCTGCCCCGAACGCACGGCCACCGCCAGGTCGGCGATGAAGGTGTCCTCGGTCTCCCCCGAGCGGTGCGAGATGATCGTCGTCCAGCCGTTGCGGTGCGCCATCTCGACGGACTCCAGCGTCTCCGTCAGCGAGCCGATCTGGTTCACCTTCACGAGCACGCTGTTGCTGGCGCCCTTGGCGATGCCCTGCTTGATGCGCTCGGTATTCGTGACGAACAGGTCGTCGCCGACCAGCTGCACGCGCGAGCCGAGCGCCTGCGTCAGCGCCACCCAGCCGTCCCAGTCGTCCTCGGCCATGCCGTCCTCGATCGACACGATCGGGAACTGCTCACACAGCTTCCGGTAGAACTCGACCATGCCCTTGCCGTCGAGCTCCTTGTTCTCGCCTTCCAGCTTGTACGTCTTGCTGGTCTTGTCCCACAGCTCGCTGGATGCGACGTCCAGGGCCAGCGCCACCTCTTTGCCGGGCTTGTAGCCGGCCTTCTCGATGGCCTCGACGATCGTGGCGCAGGCAGCCTCGGCGCCGGGCAGGTCGGGCGCGAAGCCCCCCTCGTCGCCAACGCCGGTCGACGCCTTCTTGTCGTGCAGGATCTTCTTGAGCGTGTGAAACACCTCGGCCCCGGCGCGCAGCGCCTCGGAGAAGCGCGGCAGCCCCTTGGGGACGATCATGAACTCCTGGAAGTCCAGCGAGTTGTCGGCGTGGGCGCCGCCGTTGATGATGTTCATGAGGGGCACGGGCAGCACGCGCGCCGCCGGGCCACCCAGGTACTTGTAAAGCGGCAGGTCCAGCTCGGTCGCGGCCGCGCGAGCCGCCGCCATCGACACGCCGAGGATCGCGTTGGCGCCAGCCTTGCCCTTGTTCGGGGTGCCGTCGACCGCCAGCATCGCGCCGTCGAGGCCAGCCTGGTCGAACACGTCGCGGCCGATGACCGCCGGGCCCAGCAGCTTCACGACGTTGTCACAGGCCTTCTTCACGCCCTTGCCGAGGTAGCGCTTCTTGTCGCCGTCACGCAGCTCCAGCGCCTCGTGCTCGCCGGTGGAGGCGCCCGAGGGGACTGCCGCCGTGCCGCTGGCGCCCGACTCGAGGACGACGTCGACCTCGATCGTGGGATTGCCGCGCGAGTCCAGGATTTCGCGCGCGAAGACGCCTTCGATGATGGCCGTGGTCGTGATGCTCATGCCGCGACTTCTAGCGCGGAAGCCGTCGCCGACGCCATATAAAACCACGCCCTGGCCGGGTGGCGGCGGTCTCTCGGCGGTGGGATACTGGCGCCCGCTCATGAAGGCGAACCCCCGTGCCGAGCGCCGGCCGCTGCTGACGCCGCGCCAGATCTACACCTACTTGGACCGGTACGTCGTCGGCCAGGAGCGCGCCAAGCGCACGGTCGCGATCGCCGCCTACAACCACCTGAAACGCTGTGGCCAGCCGGCCGCGGCCGGCAAGCGCCTGCTGAAGAAGTCGAACCTCCTGCTGATCGGCCCAACGGGGTCTGGCAAGACCCACATCGCGCGCACGCTGGCCCACTGCCTGGACGTGCCGTTCACCGTCGCCGACGCGACCGAGTACACCGAAGCCGGGTACTACGGAAAGGACGTCGAGGTCATGATCGGCGAGCTGCTGCACCACGCCGACCAGAACGTCGAGGTCGCACAGCGCGGGATCGTGTTCATCGACGAGATCGACAAGATTGCGCGACGCAGCCAGGGGGCGCGGACCGGCGCCGGCGCGCGCGACATCGGTGGCGAGGGCGTGCAGCAATCGCTGTTGAAGCTGCTGGAGGGGCGCGAGATCTTCGCCCCGATGAACGTGACGCAGCACTGGAACAAGCACGACTTCGTGGTGCTGGACACGCAGGACATCCTGTTCATTGCGGCCGGCACCTTCTCGGACCTGCACGTCACCGACGCCGGCAAGCCGGTCGGCTTCGGGGCGGCGCCCGGCGAGGGTGGGGCGGCGCGCGCGCGAAGGGTGACCGAGAAAGAGCTCATCGACTACGGCTTGCTGGCCGAATTCCTGGGCCGCTTGCCCGTGCGCGTCGAGCTGCAATCCCTGTCCGAGGAGGACCTGTTCCTGGTGATGAACGGGCCGCCCGACGCCGTCGTGCGCGAATACCAGGCCCTGCTGAAGCTGGACGGCGTCGAGCTGCAGTTCACGGACGGGGCGCTGCGGCTGGTCGCGCAGCATTGCATCCGGCGGCGAACGGGCGCGCGCAGCCTGCGCACCATCGTCGAAGGGCTGTGCCACGACGTGATGTTCGACGCGCCCGAGCGCAAAGGTGAGACTGTGGTTCTGGACGTGGACTACGTGGCCGAACGGCTGGAAAGTGACCTGGCGGTATGAAGATCTCCGAGGCGTTCGCCGATCCGCGGCGAAAGGTGTTTTCGTTCGAGCTGTTCCCCCCCAAGACGGACGCGGGACAGGCCGCGCTGGAGCGGACGATTTGCGACATGGCCGAGCTGCAGCCGGCGTACGTGTCCGTCACGTACGGCGCCGGTGGCTCGACGCGCGCCAAGACCGTCGCGCTGGTCGAGTGGATCCAGCGTGAGGCGCGCCTCTGCGCGATGGCGCATCTGACCTGCGTGGGTGCCACCGAAGCCGACCTGGCCGCGGTGCTGGACGACCTGGTCGAAGCCGGGATCGAGAACGTGATGGCGCTGCGTGGCGATCCGCCCGCCGGGCAGACCAAGTTCGAACGCACCGCGGGTGGCTTCGGTTACGCGGTCGATCTGATCGCCTTCATCCGCAAGCGGTACGGGCGGCGCCTTTGCCTGGGCGGCGCCGGCTACCCCGAGGGGCACCTCGAATGCCGCGATATCGACCAGGACATCCGGCACCTGAAGGCCAAGGTCGACGCGGGGCTGGACTTCGTCGTCACGCAGCTCTTCTTCGACAACCGCTTCTACTTCGACTTCGTCGCGCGGGCGCGAGCGGCCGGTATTGGCGTGCCGATCGTGCCGGGGCTGATGCCGATTCGCAGCGTGGCGGGGATCGAGCGCATGACCAAGCTGTCGGGCGCCACGTTGCCGGCGGCGCTGCAGGCGGAGCTGGAACGTTGCCGCAACGACGAGGCGGCCACGCTGTCGCTGGGGATCGCGCAGACCACCGCCCAGGCCGTCGAGCTGCTACACGGTGGCGCGCCCGGGATCCACTTTTACACGCTGAACCAGTCCCCCGCGACGCGCATGATCCTGACTGCGCTCAAGAGCGCCCGCCTGGCATAGAGCCGCTCAGCGCGCGTGGTCGGTGCGCAGGCGACCGCCGCTGGCGATCAGTCGTTCGGCGTGGCTCGCGGGCAGCGCGTTCGAGTACAGG
>JBJMQQ010000282.1:0-19742 GCA_045802645.1 Polyangia bacterium | reverse complement strand
GGCAGTTAGGCTGCCCGGTGCCCGCGGAGCAACACCCGGCCCCCGAAGCAGCCCCGCACTGGGTCGCGCGCGCTAAGAAGCAGCCGACCCGGTCGCGCTCGCTAAGCAGCCGTAAGCAAGCTACCGGTGCAGCAGGAAGAGGACGCCGGCGACTAACGCTACGGTCGCGCTGATGACGGCGACGAGGCGGTAGGTGGCGAAGCGGGTGGGGGCGTTGGCGAGGAGGCGTTGGGTACGGGCGACTTCCTCGCGCAGGGCGGGCGCGCCGGCGAAGCGCTTGTCGCGTTCCTTGGCGACCATCTTGAGGATGATGGCGTCGACGGCCGGTGGGATGGCGACGCTGGAGTTGAGGGTCGACGGCGCGGGCGGTTCTTGGCGCATGTGGAAGTTGATGATGTCGATCGGGCTCTTGGCGCTCGCGAACGGCAGCGCGCCCGTCAGCATCTCGTACGACATCATGCCCAGGGCGTAGATGTCCGAGCGACCGTCCAGCTTCTGACCACGCAGCTGCTCGGGCGACATGAACTCCAGCGTCCCCAGCGTCTGGCCGACCGCGGTCAGCGCGGGGACTGAACGGTCGTCACCGACGACCTTCGCGATCCCGAAGTCCAGGACCTTGACGTGGTCCTCGCCCTCGCGCGTTTCGATGAACACGTTCTCGGGCTTCATGTCGCGGTGGACGATCCCGTTCGCATGCGCCTCCGCCAGCGACGCCGCCACCTGATCGACGATCTTCAGCACGCGCGCGACGCCCAGCGGCCCGTTCGACTTTTGCACCTGGTGCAGGCTCTGCCCGCGCAGCAGCTCCATCGCCAGGTACAGGATCCCGTCCGGCGTCTCGTCGAAGTCGTACGTCGTGACGGTGTGGATGTCGCGCAGCTTCGAGCAGGCCTCGGCCTCGCGCCGAAACCGGGCGACGATGGTCTGGTCGGCGACGTTGTGCGGGTGCAGGATCTTCAGCGCGACCTCGCGCCCCGTCGCGATCTGCTTGCCCCGAAAGACCGCGCCGAAGCCCCCCTCGCCGATCTTGTCCTCGACGAGGTAGCGGTGATTCAGCGTGCGACCGATCAAATTCTCGAGGGGCTGCGCCGCGGGTCGCACGGCGGGGCGCGCGGGCGCAGCGCTGGGGACGGACGCCGCCGGCGCTGGCACGGGCGCCTCTTTCGGTGCGGGCGAGACCCGGATCGTCGTCGCGCCGGGGGCGGGGACGCTCGCCGCGCCGCCGCGCTCCATGATCGCCGTCGCCGAAATTGGGCGGCCGCACGCTCCGCAGAACCGCGCCCCGTCGTCGACTTCGGCGGCACAGTGCGGGCAGCGGAACGGCATCCCCAACGTCCTTCTCAGGGGCGCATCGCGCGGCCGTCCGAGCGCGCGGAGGGATCGCTCTCGCACTTCGTCACGAAGATTCCCCCCGCGGCGGCGGCCACCAGCGCCAGGAAGAACAGAGCCAGCAGCGAGCGCGTGGCGCGCGGGGGCGGCGCCGACGGCGACCGTCGGGCCGGCGCGCCCGCCGCGACGCCGCCGGTCTCGGCGCCCGGCTTGGGCGGGTCCGCCTTGGTGGGCACGTCGTCCGCCGTCAGCATGTCGCGCGGCAGCCGCTCTTCGACAGTCTCGGTCCCCAGGCTGGCGCTGTCGCCGCTGCCCATCGGCTCCGGGACCGGGTCACTGCCCGGATCGTAGGCCGTGAACCCGACGACCTCGTCAGCGCTGGCCGGCTGCAGCGCGGTTCCGTCGAAGCGCGCCAGCACCACCGTGATGTTGTCGGGCCCGTCGCGATCCAGCGCCTTTTGAATCAGCGCGTCGCCCGCCTTGCCCAGATCGTGTTCGGCGATGAGGACCGCCAGCATCTCCTCGTCGGCGACCGGCCCGTGCAGGCCGTCGGAGCAGAGCAGGGCGACGTCCCCCTTACGCAGGCTCACCTGTGAGAGCACGACCTCGACGGTCTCCTGCACGCCCAGCGCCTGCAGGATGATGTTGGCGTGCTCGAACGCCTTGGCTTCTTCGGCCGTCATCGCGCCGGCCTCGATCAGCTGCCAGGCCAGCGATTGGTCCTTCGTGACCTGCGCCAGCTTCCCGTCGCGCAGCAGGTAGCATCGCGAGTCACCGATCTGCGCGATCACCAGCGTCTCATCCACCAGCGCGGCCGCCGTGCAGGTGGTGCCCATGCCGCGCTCGCTCTGGTTGTCGCGCGACTGGATGAAGATTCGCTCGTTCGCGCGCTGGACCGCCCGCCGCAGGAGGCGCGCGAAACCGTCCCGCGGCTGAGGCTCGGCCGCGGTCAGCGATTCGTAGATCGCGTCGGCCGCCATCTGCGCGGCGACCTCGCCGGCCGCAGCGCCGCCCATCCCGTCGCACACCAGGAACAGACCGCCTTTTTCCCCCAGCTTGAACGTGAACGGGGGGCGGCCGTCGGCCGCGCGAACGGAGGTGGTGACGTCGGCCACGAGGAAGTTGTCCTCGTTGTGCTCGCGAATCAGCCCAACGTCCGTTTTACCGAAGACCTCGATGTCGATATCGGGGGGCGTTGGCATCGGTCAGCCGGACCTTCATCCTATCTCGAACCGCAGCAGCTCGTCTCCCATTCGAATGAGATCGCCGGAAGAAAGCCCATGCGGACCGCGGAGTCGCAGGAAGGTCCCGTTCGAGCTCCCCAGGTCCTCGAGGTGGCCGCGCCCATTGCGAAACGCGATTTGCACATGCCGTCGCGACATGAATTCGTCGTCCGAAAAAACGACGTCGCCGCTCTCGCGCCCGATGACGACTTCGGGCTTGGTCAGGTGGTAGACGTCGCGCGTGATCGCCGCCGGCGTGATCTGCCGGATGCGCGCCCACGGCGGGCGGACGGGCGTGCCGAACACGACCACGCCGTGCTCGACCGCCGGTCGCAGGTTGCGTTCGATGTCCGTCAGCAACTCGAACCGCAGCACCTGTTTGCCGACGAGGATGTAGTCGCCGTCCTGCAGATCGATCGAGCCGCGCAGGCGCACGTAGACGCCGTTCCGAGGCTCGAGCGGGGTCAGGACCCGGCCGGTCAAGCTGGCCGAGACGCGCGCGTGGCGCGGCGCCAGGTGGGGGTCCTCGAACAGCAGATCCCCCTCCGTGCGGCCGATGTCGATCTGGTCGCCGAGGAGGTTGTAGGTGATCCCGTCGGTCCCGTCGCGGTGGACGACGATCAGCTTGAACCCGACGCTCTGCTGGGCGACCCGTGCGGCCGCGGCCATCGGGTTGGGTCCCCCGTCGAGGAGGCGGTCGGTGGCCCGGTTCGACGGCGCGGGTGCCCCCGCGGGCACGGCCACAATCGCAGCAACCGGAGGGCCCGCGGGCAACCGGTCAGCCGCCAGCCGAGTCCCACAATATTGGCAGAACAGGACGTCCGCCCCGTTCACGTTTCCGCATCGCCCGCACTTGATCATGTCGAAGGGGTTTGCAAGGGGCCTAAACCTTTGATAACAGGCGGCCCGGACCGGGCACGCGCCCGCGCAGCCCCACGAATCCCCAAGTGCGTCAACAGATAACAACTTCCTTCGAGCGGGTCAATTTGCCACGCGCCCGCGTGGGCTGGCTGATCGTCCTCCTGGCGCTGGCGGCCGGTTGCGGACCGCTCATCGAGCAGGCGCCGTTCCCCGTTCGCCCCGACTCGATCCGGCCGGCCGACCTGCTGGGACCCTACGACGGCGTCGTGGTGGACGCCGAGTCCGACCGGCCCATCGGGGGCGCCACGGTCCAGGCGTCCTGGGCGTTCGAGACCGGGATCGGCTTTCACGCCCCGGCCGGCGCCCGCGAGGTCGTGGTCGAGACCGGCGCCGACGGGCGCTACACGATCCCGCGGCTCGACGACCTTCCGCAAGGGGCGTCCGCCCGGGTCCGCCGGTTCACGCTGGTCGTCTATCATCGCGGGCACGTCGCCTGGAGAAACGATCGGGTATTCCCGGGACGCACCCGCCGGCGCGACTTCAGCCAGCGCGGCAACCGGGTCCGCCTCGATCGCTGGCTGCCGGCGCTGCGTCACGTCGACCACCTGGTGTTCCTGGGGGGCGGAACCAAGATGCGCGTGGCCTCCGCCTGGGAGCTACAGCCCGCCGCGATGGAGCTGGAGGGCGAGCGCGTCGCCGTCGGACACGGCGAAAGCGCGGCAGCCGCACCCTTCACGCCGCTCGACATCACGAAGCTGCTCAGCGACGACGAGATCCGGGGCGTCACCGGCTACGTCGGCAAGTTCGAGGACGGCAAGTTGACCGATCTTCCGACGACGGAGTTCTACGACAGCCGCCACTTCAAGGCGCTCGGGAAACCGGAAAGCTACGACGTCGGCTTGCGCGTCTGGCGGCTGGGTCCCGCGGCCGCCGAGGTCCAGTACGGCAAGCTGTTGAGCACGCTGCCGGGGGCCAAGGCCACGGACGAGATCGGCGACGCGTCGCTGCGCGCCAAGTCGGGCGACATCAGCGGCCTGGCGTTCCTGGTGCGCGAGCGCGGCGTGGTCGTGTCGATGACCTGCGGCAGCGCCCAGTGCACCGAGCCCAGGCAGCTCGCGAAGATCGCCAAGCTGGTCGAGTCGCGGCTCAGCGAGCTGCCGGCCGAACCCCCGCGCGCGCCGCCGCCCGCGCCGGCCCCCAGCCCCGAGACGGCGCCCGATACCGACAACCCGGCGCTCAAGCCGACCCCGGAACCCGAGGTTTCGCCCTGATTCGCAGATCCGTCACCGTCCTGGCGCTTGCCGCCGTTCTGTTCAGCCTCCCGGCGCGTGCCTACGATCCGGCGACCACGCACGCCGGGCTGACCCAGCGGGCGGCGCTGGCCTCCAGCCTGCACCGCGTGCTGGCGCGGCGGCTGGCGCGGCCGCTGGGCTTGTTCGAGCCGATCGCGCTGGACCGGGCGCGGCTGAACCCGGTGGACGCCCGCGTGCTCGGTGGTCGACTGGACGCGCTGGACCCGGCGGGTGGCTATCGCCCGGGCCCCGACGGAGGCGTCTCTGCACTGGGGTGGGTCATTGCCGGCACGGTCATCGCTGGAACGCCCGCCGAGCGCGGCCAGAACTTCTTCTACGACCCCAGTCGTGGCAATGGCCTCGCGAACGCCGAGGGTCTGTTTCAGACCGGCTATTCGTTGCGGATGTTCTTCACGGGCGGCGGCGGACTGCGCAGCGCCGCGACGGGGACCACGTTCAACCTGACCGGCCGCCCGTCGACCGAGTGGCTGCTGGCGTCGGACAACGACGTCGGGCTGCGCGTGTTCTACGATCAGCTCGAGGCGACCGGCACGGGCGCCGACCCGCACACACGCGCCACCGCCCTGGCGCGCGCGCTGCTGGCGCTGGGCGGCACGCTGGCCGTGCTCGAGGACGCCGGCGACCCGGCGCACGTCCGCAACGACTTCAGGGGCGCCTACATGCGCGCGGGCGGCGGCAGCCCGTTCGACCGCGGTTCGTCGTACGAACGCTACGTCGCCGAGACGTTCGGCCAGTCGGGCATTCCCGCTCCCGCGTCGCCGGTCGACCGCCCGAACGTGCTGGCCTACATCACGGCCGCCGACGCCCAGGGGCTGGCGGATCGCACGCAACGGCGGTTCTTCTCCGACGGCACGCTCCCGCCTGAGGTGGTCGTCGACCGAGAGACCACGCCCGCCGAGGTCCTGCGCGACGCGCGCGACGGCCTGCCGTACGGTTTGCCGACGGTGCCGCGCCTGGACCTGGCAGCGATCGGCGACGTTCATTACGCCTACGCGCCCGCTGGCTCGGATGCTGGCGCCGGGGGCCCGCTTCCCAAGCTGCCCCCGCAGCGGCGCCGCCTGCTCGCCTATCTGCGCGTGCCGGGGCGGGTCCGCTTCTTCCTCGACCCGAACGTGTACCAGGACACCGCGCGCACGCTGCTACCTGAAATCGGCGCCTACGGCGCGGGGCTCATCGACCACCTGTTCCGCGCCGAGATCCAGCTGGAGCTGGACGGCTCCGGCGGGGCGGCGACCGTGCGCGTATCGGGCGCACGCGGCGCCGTCACAGGCGGAGACGTGCGCCTCTACGCCGACGACGCTGCCGGCAACCGCCGCCCGTTTGCGACGGTGCCCGCCAGCGCCGACGGGGCGCGTGTCAGCGTCCCGACCGGCGCGCGCCGGATCGCCGCGGTCCTGCGCGGGTCGGACTCGGCGGGCGATCTGGTGGCGGTTTCGGAAGCGCTGATTCCGTAGCGTCGACGACCCGAAGCCGCACACGCACCGGCGGCATCGCGCTCGGGTCGACGGCCGCCAGCAACGCGGAGGCCTCGGCGCGCGCGCCTTCGTCCTCTTCGGCGGCGGCGCTGTCGATCGCGCGGACCAGCGCGGCGACGAGCTCGGGGTCCCGTTTCAGCGCCGCGTCCGCCAGCGCGCGTGCCTCGTCCCCCGCGCCTTCGTCAGCCCGGGCGCGGGCCGCCCAGGCGAGCAGCATCGCGCCGCCCGGTCCAGGCTCCAGGTCTGCAGCCTTCTGGAAGGCCTCCGCCGCGCGCGCCGGTTTCGCGGCTTCCAGCGCCGCCCGCCCCAGGTCGAACCAGACCCAGGGGTTGTCGGGATCCAGGGATACCGCGCGCTCGAAGGCGTCGACGGCGGCGCGTGAGCGGCCGAGGCGGTTCAGCGCCAGCCCCTCGGCGTGCGCCCAGCCCGCCGCACCCGGATCCTGCTTCAGCGCCCGCTCGGCCTGGCGAAGCGCGATGACCGGCGTGACGTCCTCGCCGGACGGATCGAAGACGTCCGGCGCGTATTCGCCGTCGGGGCCGTAAAGGACCTGATGGGCCGCGACCGTCGCGTCCAGCCAGGGCGTGAAGCCGCTGCCCGCCAGCGCCTGCTCGTCGGACCCGGCGTCCTGGCGGACGATCTTTCCGTCGTCGCGCAGCGCGTACCGCTCGTCGGCGGCGCCGGTCGCGAAGATCAGCGGCCCGGCGTCCCCCGCTGCCGGCGACAGGTCCAGCAGGGACAACGGCGCCTGCGGCCCCACGCCGGCGATCAGCACCGTCTCCTGAAACAGGTCCGCGCCGTCGAACGAGCGCAGGAAGGCGGCGTAGTCCGGGGGCAGGGGACGGCCCAGCGCCGCCTCGACCCGCGCCAGGTCCTCGGCGTCGGCTGGCGGCCCCACGCGAACGAGGCCCGCCGGCAGCCGGCCCAGCGCCGCCCGGAAATAATCGAAGAACGGGTCGACGCCCGCCGGCGCTCGGCCGCGGCGGCGAGTCACTGCGCGACGAGCGCGGACGGAACCGGGCTGCCGGCCGCGGCCAGCGCGCCCGCCAAGCGCGCCGAGACGCCTCGACCCTCGAGACGCCCGTCACCTGGTTCGTGGCGGTCGCCGCCAAAGGCCAGCGCCGTCTCGGCGGTCAGCGCCCCGGACGACCACCGCGGCTCCGCGACCTCGACGATTCGTGCCGTCCCGTCGGTGACGGAGACCACCTGGATGACGAGATCGAACGCCGTGGCCGCCAGCGCCGGTGCGGCCGTCGAGCCCGCCAGCGCCACCGACGCCAGCGTTCCCAGGCGGACCAGCGCCTCGCCCGCCGATCTTCCGGGGAGGGCTGCCAGGATGCCGTCTTGCCCGCGGGCTGCCAACAGCGCGAGCTCGCCGACCTCGGTGCCCGTCAGCTCGCCGAGGACCAGGTGATCGGGCCGGAACCCGGCCGCGACCCGCAGCAGGCCTGCGGCGTCCAGCGCCGGCGCCAGATCCATCCACCCGGCGCGCGCCTGCGGCGAGGCGGCCCCAATCGCCACGACCCGGCGATCGGCTGGGATCGCGCCGCCCAGCGCGCCCAGCGCGGCCGAGACAGCGCCGGCGTCGCCCGTGACCAGCACGTTGCGCCGGGCGGTGACCACGCCGGCCAGCAGCGTCTCGGCGTCGCGGGCTCCGGCGGGTAGCAGCTCGCCAAGCGCGCGATCGACCAGCGCCGGACGACGGATTGCGGCCACCACGCCGCCGGGCGCCGCGGGCGGGAACGCCGCCGTCATGTGGCTGCCGTCCGGCAGGCGGACGTCGACGACCGGGTTGTCGGGAGCCGGCGGCGGAAACGCTGTGTTCGCCAGCCGCCACAGGGCGTCGGCGACGGCGTTCGGGTCGCCGAGACCGCCCTCGTGCAGGGTCAGTCCCTCGCCGCGATCGACCAGGGCCGCGTCGGGCGCCGTGATCAGCACCTGGCGAACGGAGGCGTCGGCCAGCAACGCCTCCAGCCCCATCGCATTGCCCACGTCGGTGGCGCCGCCCAGCGGTGCCGCCGGCGGCGCCGGCGCGAAAGCCGGGGCCGCGGCGGGCGCGCCTGGACGCGCGCCCACGGAGATGCGACGGCTGATGTCCTCGTCAGCCGGACGCGAATGGGCGAACAGCCCCACGCTGCCCGTGTCCTCGTCCGGGGGCGGCGGCGGCAGGTCGTCCAGGTCGTCGTCCAACTTTTCGACCGACCGGCTGGCCAGCGGCGTCGGCGGACGGCGGGGTGGCGGCGGGGGAGGGGGCGGTGGGATCGGCATGCGTCCCGAACGCGGCGGCCGCGCGGCGAGCCCCATCTCGTCGTCGTCCTCGTCGCCGTAGCCGGTGTCGCCTTCCTCATCGGCGGGCAGTTGCGCCGCCCGGGACCCCGTCCCACGGGGGGGAGGAGGCGGCGGCGGCACGGGCACATGCTCCGAGGCGCTCGCGGACTCTTCGTCTGCTTCTTCGCCCGCGCCCAGATCGAGCGTGATCAGGAAGTCGCCCACGTAGACCCGGTCGTTCGCGGACAGCGGGGTGGGGACCACGATCTTCCGGCCGTTCACGTAGGTGCCGTTCGTGCTCTTGAGATCCGCGACCTCGATCTGGCCGCCAGGCTTGGCGGTGAACCGGGAGTGCCGCTTGGACACGTTCCCCTTCGCCAGCACGATGTCGTTGCCCGAGACCCGGCCGATGGTGATCTCGTCCTTCTCGAACGTCAGCAGCTTGGGTTCGCCGCCCTTTTCCGTCAGCGTCAACTTGATCATGCACCCTCGGGGTTCCCGCGTGTCTGCACCGTCGCCCGGCGACGTTATTCTCCGTGATCGCCCAGGTCAAGAACGCGGGCGGCCGCTCAGCGGGCAATCAGCGCGCGCAGCGGCGCCGCGAAGATCGCCAAGATTCCGCCCAGCGTCAACCCCACCATCGTCAGCCCCACCACGAGGCTGACGCGCGTGATTTTCGTTTGGGGCACTTCCGACATCCAGCGCAGTATAGGCAGATGACACGAACCTCGCTCGCCTTTGCGGCGGCGCTGCCCCTGTTCGTGGCGCACGGGGCGTTCGCTGCGCCGAAGTATTACTTCCAGTTGCAGCCGGTCAAAGCCGGCCCGGAGGTCGACGCCGCGACGAAGTCGTTCGCCGGCGACGCCCTGAAAGCCGAGCTGGCGTCGCGGCCCGAGTGGGCGTCCGACGTGGGCGCCGCGGGCCAGCAGGCGCCCGGGAACGACCGCTCCGAGCTGGTCGCCGAGCTGAAGAAGCGCAACCTGCGTGGGTTCGACGTGACCGCCCGGATAGAAAACCTCAAGCAACAGGTGAAGGATCCGAAGCCAGGCTCGCGAAACAAGCAGCTGGCGGTGGAGGTCCAGCTGACGGTCTTCGGGACCACCATTCCGGACGCCAAGCTGGCCTTCAGCGGCGACGGACAGTCCGCGACGGAGGCCGAGGTGACCGAGCGGCGCCTGGCCGCCGACACGGCCGACGCCACCCACGACGTCATCAAGGACGCGATCAAGCAGGCCGTCGAGCAGGCCGTCTTGAAGCTGTCGATCGGCAAATCCGGGCCGATGAACGAGAAGCACAAGAAGAAGGCGAAGTAGCGGACCTCAGCCGCTCGCGCGCACTTTTCCTGGACCGTCGGTTTTGCTAGGTTCGAGGACCCAGGTCGATGCAGCCCGTCGAGATCGCCCTGTTCGTGGTCGTGGCCGTGCTGGCGGTGGTGTTGATTGGGTACGCCCTGCGCCCGCACCTGCGGTCGCGGGGCCAGCCGAAAATAGCCGCCGAGCCAGCCCAGGAAACGCCGCGCGCCGCGATCGAGCCGATCCAGGCCGGCTCGGCCACGACGCGCGGGCCGGCGCTGATCTGCCCGGCCTGCCACCGCGACTACCCGCCCGGCCTCCGCTTCTGCCCGCAGGACGCGCGCGACCTGGTCCCTGCGACTGATCCAATTGCGCGCGCGTCCGGGACGGGCGCGACCTGTCCGACCTGCAAGCGATCGTACGACGCGGGCAAGAAGTTCTGCGCGTTCGACGGTGAGGAGCTGGTCCCGCTGCCGGTCGCCCTGGGCGCCGCCGACAGCGCGGGCGCGGGGTTGGGGGTCGGGCTGGGCAAGATCTGCCCCAATTGCTCGCGCCGGTACGAGAGCGACGCCACGTTCTGCGGGCGCGACGGCGAAGAGCTGGTTCCCGTCAACTGAACTCACGCGCGGCGCTGGTAAACTCCGCGGCATGTCGCGCGCCTCTCGCGAGTTTCCCGAACCAGGTTCAATGTCTCCTCGCTTTGTCTTGGCGGCAGTCGTCTGCACCTTGCTTGCGGTCGGCGCTTGCCGAAAGGCGGCCCCGCCAGCCCCGCCAGCGGCGCCCGGCGGCCCGCCCACCGTCGAAGTCTTGAAGGGCGGACGCTGGCTGTTCACGTATGCCGAGCCCGCCGGCACGTTCGCGACCACCGACAAGCCCGAGACCGTGCCCGCGCCTTCGCGTGGCCTCGTGCGCGTCATCGATCCGGCAGCGGGCGCGCCCGCGGGGGACGACCGCGTGTACGTCACGAACCTGAACGACCTCGTCGACAAGGGGAAGACCACCGCCCGCCCGATGTCGCGCGAGGCGTTCGAGACCGGCGCCCTGGCGGCGCTGCCGAGCGGGCAGTCTTCTCCGTTCGGGTCGCGGCCCGCTGCCCCGCCGCCCGGCCCCGCGCCCGCCGCACCGCCTCTGCCGCCCGGCGTGAAGCCGGTGGTCACGATCTACGGCACGTCCTGGTGCGGTGCCTGCCGGGCGGCGCGCGAATACATGACAGCCCACAAGATCCCCTTCGCCGACAAGGACATCGAGCGCGACCCCGAAGCCGCGCGCGAGCTGGCCGAGAAGGCCGCCAAGATGGGTGTTCCGACCGACCGGGTGCCCGTCCTCGACGTGCGCGGCCGGCTGCTGCTCGGGTTCGACCCGGCCCGCGTCGAGGCGCTGTTGGGGCAACCGACTTGAGCAGGCGCGGCGCCGCCGCGATGTTCCGTGCCGTCGCGCTCGCCGGCGCCGCCGCGCTGGCCTTGCTGGTCTCTCGTCCGGCGCAGGCCCGCGTCGTCGATCTCTACGCCAGGGCGACCGCGGGCGGCGTGACGGGGTGGGGCACCACCAAGAACACGCCCGACTTCTTCGACAGCACGCGCGGCCCGGGCGTCGGCTTCGACCTGGGGCTCAAGCTGCTGTTCGTCGATCTGTCCACCAGCTTCTTGCAGGTGCTGAGTGGCTCCGGGACGTCAGGGACGTTGGTCCAGCTGCTGCTGGGGGGCGCGGTGGACGTGCCGCTCGGCTCCGCTCGGCTGGCCGACGGCGAGCCGGTCCAGGTCCTCCAACCGAAGCTGGCAGGCGGCTTCGGGTTCGGCACCCCGGGCGCCGCCAAGGCGCCCTTCAACGATGCCCAGATCTCCGCGAAGGGGATCGTCGTTGACGCGATCCTGGGCTACTCCTACTCCCTGGACCCGCTCGTCGCCGTGGGGGCCCAGGCCACCTTCGGGTACCACTACTTTTTCGGCGGCGACGTCGTGAACGGGTCAGAGAGCCACTCGTCGGGCTATCACGTGGTGGCCCTCGCCACGGTGACCTTTCACGTCGGGCTCTAGGTCGCCTACTGCACTGCCGAGAGCAGCTCCAGGAACCGGTCCGGCGCGATCAGCTCGTCGGTCTTCGCCAGCAGGTTGCCGTCGGGGGACAGGATCCGGATGGCGGGCAGCGTCTCGGCGCCGTACTTGTGCTTGATCGCACCCAGCGCGGGATCTTCGTCCTCACGCGAAAGGTCGACGCGCAGCAGGGTGAACCGCTGCATCGCCGCCGCGACCTCGGGTCGCGAGAAGACCTTCACCTCGAACTCGCGGCAGGGGATGCACCAGCTCGCGGCGAAGTCGACCAGCAGCGGCCGCCCCGCCCCCCGCGCGGCGGCGACGGCGGTCGGCTCATCGGAGAGCCAGGCCAGCGTGACGTCTCCCCGGGGCGCGAGGACATAGTTCGTCACCCCGAAGAGCCCGACGGTCGCCATGGCGACGCCCGCCAGCTTGCGCGCGCGCTCACCGCGGCCCCCGTGAAAGCTGGCGTGCACGGCGCCGAGGCCGATCCCGACCAGCACCAGGGCAGCCATCTCCAGCGCGAAACGGGGTGTCCCCGACCCGAAGTGGGCCAGCGCCGGGACGACGTTCTTCAGGTAATAGAGCGCCGCCGTGAAGAGCGCGATTCCGAACACGCTCTTCACCCATTCCATCCAGCCACCCGGCTTGGGCAGCGACATCGAGAACCCGGCGAGGAGCCAGAACGGCAGCCCGACGCCGGCCCCATAGGTCGCCAGCAGCGCGAACCCCCAGCCCGCGTTGCGCGTGGTCGCCACGTACGCCAGCAGGGAGGCGAGCGGTGGCCCGGTGCACGGGGCGGCGATGATGCCCGCGACCAGCCCCATCGCGAACGCGCCGGCGAATCCCCGGCCGCCGACACGATTCAGCCTTTGCTGTAGGCCCGACGGGAGTCCGACGTCGAAAGCTCCGAACATCGAGAGCCCCATCGCGAAGAAAAACAACGCCAACGGGACGATCACCCAGGGGTTCGCCAGGAACGTCCCGAAGGCCCGTCCCAGAAGCCCGAACGTCGTACCAAGAGCGCCAAACATCGCGGCGATTCCAGCCACGTACGCCGTCGCCAGCGCCAGGGCGCGCCGGCGCGGCACCCCCGCCCGCGCCCCGAAGATGCTGACCGTTATCGGGATCATCGGGTAGACGCAGGGCGTGAGCGCAGTCAGGACGCCATAACCAAGCGCAAAGAGGACGCTCGGGTGTGCACCGCCGTTCATCGAGGCGAAAAGTATACCCGGGCCGATTGCCAGACGCGCCCGGTGACAGTAACGTCCCACCCGTGAGGTCTGCGTGAGCACGCAGCGACGCTGGTCGGGAACGCCCATCGGGCGCCTGGCGGTGATGGGCGCCGGTCAAATCGGCGGCTCCGTCGCCCTGGCTGCGCGTGCCGCCGGGGCCGTGACGGACGTCGTCGCCTGGAGTCGCACCCGCGAAAAGCTGGAGCGGGCGGTCGCGCTGGGCATCATCGACCGCGCCGCCCCGTCGGCGGCCGAGGCGGCGCGGGGCGCCGCGTTGATTGTCCTGGCGGCTCCTGTGCGCAGCCTGGGTGACCTGGCCGCCGAGATCGCGCCCGCGCTGGCGGCAGGCGCGGTGGTCATCGACGTCGGGTCGGTGAAGGCCGCCGCCATCGCCGCCGTCGAGCCCAAGCTCCCCCCGGGGGCCTTCGTGGCCTGTCATCCCGTCGCCGGAACGGAGCGGGTGGGGCCCGACGCGGCCAGCCCGCTGCTGTTCGAAGGCAAGAAGTGCGTCATCTGCCCGACCGCGCGCAGCGCCGAGACCGCGGTGGCGACCATCGAGCGGCTCTGGTCCGCGATGGGTGCCGAGCCCGTGCGCATGGACGCGCAGCTGCACGACCGCGTGCTGGGTGCCGGCAGCCACCTGCCGCACGTGGCCGCCTACACGCTGGCAGCCGCGCTGGGCGGGCTGCCAGCGGACGTGCTCGAGGCCATGCGGCGGTTGCCGACGACCAGCTTGCGCGACACGACGCGCGTGGCGGCATCGAGCCCGGCCATGTGGCGTGACATCTTCCTGGACAACCGGGACCAGGTGCTGCCGCTGATCGACGCGCTGGCCGAGCAGCTGGCGGCGCTGCGCGCGGCGGTCACCGAGAGCGACGGCCGCCGCATCGAACAGGTGCTGGAGGCGGGTAGGAGCGGACGTGAGCGGTTGGTTCCCGGCTGACGGCCGCGTTGTTGTTCGCGCCTGTGCGTTGCTGGCGACGTTGATCGTGGCCGGCTGCGCGGAGACGCAGAGCGGGGCGCCGGGGATGCCGTCGCCGCGCGGCGAGGCCGACGACACCGATCTGTGGAACCTGGCGCCCAGCGCGGCAGACACGGTCGCCGACGTCGACCTGGCGGCGATGCGGGCGTCGCCCTGGACGCGCGCGCTGACGCAGACGGATCTCTCGGGGCAGCGCGAGCACAGCGTGCACGCCTTCGGCTACGACCCGTTCACCGACGGCGATCGCCTGCTGGTCGTGGCCGTCGAAACGGGGGGCGCCCCGCACAACCTGACCGTGCTTCGCGGCCGGTTCGATCCGGGACGGATCGCGGCCGCCTTCAGCTCCGCCAACGAGCACGTCACGGCGACACGCTGGCGCGACAGCCCGGTGTGGGACACGGGCGCGCACGCGGTCGCGCTCGTCACGCCGCGGACCGTGGTCAGCGGCAGCTCCGCCGACGTCCGCGCGGCCGTCGACGCCGCATGGGGCATCGTGCCCGACGCGCGGTCCGGACCGCTCGGCGAGCTACGGCGCGCGATGGGGGCCGATCGCGACGCGCCGGCCGCCTTCGTGGCCGTGAATGTCACGGAAGCGCTGCGCGCACGGGCTGCCGGTTTCTTGGCGTTGCCGGCCGGGCTGCAGCGTTTTGGGGCCCGCATGAACCTGGGCGAAGACCTGACCGTGGATTTCACCGGGGTCGCCGACAGCGCCGCCGACGCCGCGGGGACCGCCAGAGCGGTCACGAACGCCGCCCACGACTACGCCGAAGGGACGATGATCCGCCTCCTGGGACTGGCGCCGATCCTGAGGTCCGTGGCGGTCGGCGCCGAGGGGACGCGCCTTCACGGCCACCTGGCTGTCCCGGTCGAGCAGCGCGAGCGCCTCGCCGAGAAGCTGCTCGCCGTGCTGCAGATGGTGGCCGCCGCGCGCCGGTGACGTGGTAGTCATCCCGGCATGAACTCCGTGCTCCGCGTTCGATCCTCGCCCCCGCTGCGCGGCGTGTGCCGCGTGCCCGGCGACAAATCGATCTCGCATCGGGCGCTACTGTTCGGGGCGCTGGCCGACGGCGTCGTCGAGGTAGAAGGGTTGGGGCGCGGCGGCGACAACCTGTCGACGGCGGCGGCGCTGCGGGCGCTGGGCGTCGACATCCAGCTGGACGGCGACGGTGACGCCAGCGGCGGACGGGCCCGCATCGCCGGCGTCGGGTTCGCCGGTTTGCGGGCCGCGGCGGAGGAGTTGGACTGCGGCAACTCGGGGACCACCATCCGACTGTTGATGGGCCTCCTGGCCGGCCGCCCGTTCGAGACGCGGCTCTGCGGCGATGCTTCGCTGACGCGGCGGCCGATGGGGCGGGTCGCGACGCCGCTGCGACAGATGGGCGCGCAGATCGACGGGCGTGGCGAGCCCGCGCGGCCCGGGGACATCTTCCCGCCGCTGCGCATCCGCGGCGGATCGCTGAAGGGGATCACGTACGAGCTGAAGGTCGCCAGCGCGCAGCTGAAGAGCGCCCTCATCCTGGCGGCGCTGCAGGCCAGCGGTCGCAGCGCCCTGCGCGAGCCCGCCCGTTCGCGCGATCACACGGAGCGCATGCTGGGCTTCATGGGCGCGCCCATTTCGGTCGACGGAACCGGCGCCATCGTCGTGGCGCCCGACGGCTGGAACGGCCGGCTGCGCCCCACGCGACTCACGATCCCCGGCGACCTCTCGTCGGCGACCTTCTTGATCGTCGCCGGGCTCATCGTTCCCGGCAGCGACGTCACCGTCGAGGGCGTCGGGCTGAACCCGACCCGCGCCGGGGCGCTGGACGCCCTGCGCGCGATGGGCGCCGAGCTCGACGTCGAGGTCACGGGCGACGCCATGGGTGAGCCCGTCGGTCGCGTGCGTGCGCGCGCCAGCCGCCTGCGGGGCACGCGCATTGCGGGAGATCTGGCGTTGCGCGCGATCGACGAAATCCCGGCGCTCGCGGTGGCCGCTGCCTGCGCCGACGGCGAAACGGTGTTCGCGGACCTGGCCGAGCTGCGCATCAAAGAGTCCGACCGCATCGCCGCGCTGGCCCGAGAGCTGGGGCGTGCCGGCGCCGCCATCACGGAGCGCCCCGACGGGTTGTCGGTGATCGGCCTGGCCGGGCGCCCGCCCAAAGGCGGCGCTGTCCTTCCGGAGCACGACCACCGCATCGCGATGTCCGGCGCGATCCTGGGGCTACGCGCCGACGACGAAACCACGATCCCGACCGCGGATATCGGCACGTCGTTCCCGACGTTCGCTTCGACGCTGGCGACGTTGGGTGCGTCGATCGCGTGAGCGTGCTTCGTGGGGTTCCGCTCGCTTTTGGTTGAGGGGACGCCGGAGCGTGTGTCCCCTCGGTGCTCAAACAGGTTCGAGCCCGAATCTAGTCGTGCGCGCCGGCGTCGGGGGGCACGTCGCAGACGGGGCCGGCGCCGCATTTGACGTACAACGTGGTCAGGACGTCGAGGACGCTCGTGCAACTCGTGCCGTTGATGGCATTCAGGCAGACGCTGAGCATCGGGTGATCGATGTGTCCCTGGCACTGGGCGGGCGTCCACTGCTTGCTGAACGTGTCCTTCCAGTGCGCCTGACACATGTCCATCGTGGCGTAGCTGGCACCGGCCGCGGATCCGATCAGCCCGCACGACTGGTACCGGTCGCACGTGGCAGTGGTCGCCTGGTTTATGGCGTCGTTGAGGTCGTTGGTCACGGTGCCGCAGCCGTGTCCGAACAGGGCTCCCGCCGTCGCGATCGCCAGCACGGCGAGCGCGCGCACGGCCGACCGTTTCGCGCTGTTCGTCATCGCGTCTCTCCTCGGTTTGGAATCACCACCGCCACCCGACCGCCGCGCCGGTGATCGGGTCGCCGCCTCGGGCGCGCACGACGGTCACGTATGCCCCGGTCAGCGTCAGCGCCGCTCCGGCGCCGATCAGGACGCCGCCCATTGCGTTGCGGGCGCGCCCCTCCGAGCAGCTGGTCGCCGTGCAGTCGCCGTTGCCGGCCAGCACGACGGCGCCCGTGGCGATCGCCAGCGCGCCCGCCATCGCCAAGATGACCGGGCCGGCCAGGTGAGCCGGCGCCGGCGGTGGGGGGGGCGCCGGTGCCGTCGGGGCCGGCGGGGCCGGCTCGTCGATGTGGGTGTGCAGGGCGTCGGCCAGCTTCAGCATCGTCGAGCGCGCTTCGGCGACGGTGCAGACCTCGCAGCTCTTCGATTCGGTCGCGATGGGCAGGGCGGCCGGCGCCGCGCCTTCGGTCGAGAACAGGCGCGCGACACCCTTGTAGCTGTTGCCGGCGACGTCGATCTTCACGCGCACGACGTACCCGACCTCCAGCCGCTGTCCGATGGCCTTCAGGCACGGAGACGAGTCGCAGTGCTGCAGCTCCGGGTGGGCTTCCAGCTTGTGCGCCGTATCGGTGGGATCGATCACCTGCACGCCCGCGCGGACGAGGCCCAGCACGAAGCCGTCTTGAAGCTGCAGCGACAGCGCTGGCGGGGGGCTTCCGTCCAGCTGGAACTCCGAGATGGCAACCCGCGCGTGGGCGTGCGCGGCCGACGCGACGCCGGCGACGATCATGAGGGCCACCGCGACGGCGACGGACAGACGCATAGGCGTCCATGGTAACGCGAGACAGCGCGGGCGCGAAACTATGCCCAACCTACCGCTTGCAGGCGCTCGGCGCGCAGCTTGCCGCCCGTCCGTGGAACTTCAGCCCGAAGCAGTCGTGGTGGGCGCTGCCGTCCGGCAGCTGGGGGCACCGGGGTGCCGCCCAGCAGGACGATCGAGGAACCTGCGCCTCGCACGAAAAGATGGCCCGTCCCGGGCTGGACAGGTAATCCAGCTCCACACGCGCGGAGCCCAGCGCCGCCGCCCCGACCAGCCCGTCCAGCTCGGGCCCCTCGGGCAGCACGTCGAACCGCAGGGCCTGCAAGAACGGATCGTTGTCGGCGATGACCGCCACCGGGATGCTGCCGCCGACCTCGACATAGGCCGCGCTGTTTTGCGCGAGCCCCGGTTGGTTGGGGTCCAGATCGCACGCCGCCCCGCAGATCTGCAGGTCCGGGGCGTTGACGGTCGCCCAAGACACGGTTTCCGTGCGCCGCGAACGGCCCAGCTCCACGCAGGGGCCCGGGTCGTTGTTGCCGCCCGCCTCCAGGTTGACCAACGCGTAGCGGGGGATCGCGGCCCACAGCAACACGTCGATGGGCGCGGACCAGGTCGCCACGTGCAGCGGCGTCGCCGTAGGCG
Source organism: Polyangia bacterium (assembly GCA_045802645.1). Classification (GTDB taxonomy): domain Bacteria; phylum Myxococcota_A; class Polyangia; order Fen-1088; family Fen-1088; genus JADGRB01. Next base: position 1,480 of record JBJMQQ010000282.1, on the reverse strand, counting down.
CGGGCGCGTCGGACAGCGACGGCAGCAGCAGCGTGGGCGTTTGCGCCGCGGCGTTGGCGACCACCCGGGTCCAGGCCGACGCCGAGAGCACCAGCGGTCCGATTCCCGTGTCGACCAGCAGCGACAGGTCCACGCCGGTCGCCTGCTTGAACGCGTCCGCAGGGGTGCAGCAGGCCGGCGCCAGCGGGTCCGGCTCCGGCGAGAAAGCGGCCGGGACGGCGCAGGCTCGCAACACGATGCGCGTGGCGGGGACCGTCACGGGTCCGCGGAATCCCAAGAAGTCGGGATCGCCCTCAGCGGTGATCTCGCCGCCGCCGTATGGCGTGAAGCCGAGGACCGCGAAGCCCGCGTCTTCCAGGAAGGACTGGTCAGGCGCCAGCCGATGCCAGAGCGTCATCGAGGCGCAGCGCCCGGGCAGATCGCCCGGGCAGGGGCCCGCCAGGCGCAGCTCCACCGAGTACCCGCGGAGCACGTCCGCGCCCAGGACGCCGTCGGGGACCGATGACCCGTCGCCAATGCTGCCGAGCGGGAATGTCAGGACATCCCAGTTGCGGAACGTCGCCCGCAACGGCGGGGACGGCTGCTCCGGGGTGGGCGGCACGCCCTCACCGTAGAGGTCGAACCCCGTCAGCGCCGTCTGCAGCGCCCCCGTCGACGGGCCGGCCAGCACCGTGAAGGGGCTGGCCGTGTCGACCACCATCGTCAGGTTCCGAGCGCCCTGGGGCAGGCCGGCCTTGGCTATCAGCGCGCCCCCGTCCGGCAGCGGCAGGGGCAGCGCGTCCGTGCCCGCATCGAACGCGTTCGGCAGCGGCGGCGCGCCCGAGGCGGCGCGGCCAAGCGGAATCGGGAACGAATCGACGTTACAGCAGTCGCCCTGGCAGCCGGCCACGCCCAACAGCACGGCGAACGAGGCGACGAACGCCGCCGCGGGCCGGAGGATCACTCGCCGTCGTCTTCCTTCTCTTCCAGCTTGTGCTTCATCTTCTTCAACAGCGCGTCGAAGCCGTCGCGGTTGATGATCTTGTTGAACTCGGCCCGGTAGTTTTCGAGCATGCTCTGCTCGTCGGTGACGACGTCGTAGACCACCCAGCGGTCCTTCCACAGCATCTTGTACTCCAGGGCGACCTTGGTCTTCTTGCCGCGCGCGACGGTGTTCAGCGTCGCGTAGACGGTGGCCTCGGAGCCGTTCTTTTCTTCCTTGTCGTACTTGATGTTGTAGTTCGCGCTTCCGTGAATCTGGCGCAGGTAGCTGCGCTCGACCAGCTGCCGCAGCGTCTCGACGAACTCCTCGCGCTGCTTCGGCGTGAGCTTGTCCCAGTGCTTGCCGAGCGATCGCTTGGCCAGCTCGCCGTAGTCCAGGAAGGACCCGACCAGCTTCTTGACCTCGGACCGCTCGAGCTCGGCCTCCGGCGACCAGTTCGGCTTGTTCTTTTGCAGCACTTTGTCGAGCTGGGCGTTGGACTTCTTCAGCTCCGCCATC
>JBJMQQ010000281.1:0-5673 GCA_045802645.1 Polyangia bacterium | reverse complement strand
CCCGTTTGCGCCGCCCCCGCCACTCCGCCACTGCCCGCGCGGCCACCCACCCCTCCCGCCGCTACGCTGCCCGCGTGGCCGCCTCGACCACCCGCCGCACCACCGGCCCCGAGGCCGCCAGCGCCGCCGCGTACACCCCCTCGGCCGGCGCTGCCGGCGCGCCCACCCTCGCTTCCGGCGTCACCACCGGCGGGCGATCCGCCACCCCCCTCGGCGGATCGTTGCTGGACAGCCGCGATGTTCCCGCATCCGCCGAACAACACCAGCCCGCCCCAAATCCAGAACGCCACCGCCGACCGGGACCGCCATCGCGAGCAAATGGACATGCGCACCATGCCCTGGAACGTCTACCCGCGGAAAAATTCCGGGCCCGAAAGTCGCTGCTCAGGCCAGATGGCGAACCTTGTCCGGGTTGCGGACGGCGTAAATCGCGACGATGACGCCGTTTGCCGTCTCGAACGCCACCGTCTCGATCCCGTCGGCGGTCTGGAACACGAAGCCCGGCAGGCCGTTCAACGTCACCGGCTGGGAGTGGAAGGCGCTGAACGCCGTGGACCCCTTGGCCAAGATCCCTTCGTAAAAGCGCACGATTCGCTCCTTGCCCTCGACGGGCTTCAGGGCGGCGACGCGTTTGCCGCCGCCGTCGGCGTACCAGACAGCGTCGTCCGCCAGCAGGCGCGCCAATCCATTGACGTCGCCGGTCGCCGCCGCGGTGACGAACGCATCGGCCAGCCTGCGCGCCTCCGCGTCGCTGGGCGCGTAGCGCGGGCGATCCTGGCGGACGTGCTCGCGCGCGCGGGTCACCAGCTGGCGGCAGGCCGCCTCGCCCCGCTCGATGGCCGCAGCCACCTCCGGGTAGTCCATGTCGAACACGTCGTGCAGCAGGAACGCCGCGCGCTCGAGCGGGGACAGTCGTTCCAGCGCCAGCAACAGCGCGACGGATAGATCCTCCGCCAGCGTCTGGGCGGGACTGGCGACCACCGGCTCGGGGAGCCAGGTCCCGACGTACTCCTCTCGCCGATGGCTGGCCGACTTCAGACGATCGAGGCAGAGCCGCGAGACCACGCGCGCCAGGTAGGCGCGCGGCTCTTCTATCGCCGCGCGGTCGACCTCGCGCCAGCGCAGGTATGCGTCCTGCACGACGTCCTCCGCCTCCGCGACCGAGCCGAGCATCCGGTACGCCAGCCCGGACAGAAAGCTGCGGTGCCGCTCGAAGTCGGCCAGCGCGTCGGGGGTGGTCATGCCGCCGCAGTCGCCGCCCGCCGCGGCGAGATCGGCTGGCCCGCGACGACCACGCGCGTGCAAGCCTTGCCATGACCAAGGGCGTACTTCAGCGTCGGGTAAAGCTGCGCCGCCATCGTGCCGAAGGCCAGCGCCAGCACCGCTCGCGGCCCCCACCGCCGGAGGATCTGCTCGCGGTAGCCGTCTGCCGCCGGATCGCGCGCCAACACTGCCCGCGCGAACCGGCATGCGAGCGCGACGTCCGGGGACATCGCCGCCTCGTCGCCCTTGACGATCGCCGCGATCGTGGCGGCCGGCACCCCCGCCTGGAGCGCAAACCCGACGCCGAGCTGGGTGCAGGGCCCGCAGTCCGCCTGGATCGACCCCGTCAACTGTGCCGCGGTCACGACCTCCAGCGGCACGTCCTTCCGGTACGCGCCCAGCCCCGTCGCCCGCGCGAACTTCATGAACGCGGCGACGTCCGTGTCCAGCAGCTCATGCATGTACGCGGCGTCGTAACCATGGGCCCGCTCGAACGCCCGCAGCTTCCGGTGAAAGAACCATTTCAGCATGGGAACCTCCTCGCCCCTAAGACGAGATGGCGCATCCCCCTGTGACACGCGCTCCGATCAGCGAACGCCGGGCGTCTTCGAAACGAGCCTCAGCGCCAGCGAGGCGACCAGCATGGACCCCAGCGCGAACGCGGCCCCCACGACGGCTGTGCCGGCCACCGTGGCGGCAGCCGAGCCGTGCCCCGCTTGCGCGATCTTGCCGAACAGCACGATGGCCGGTCCCATCCCCAGGAACCCACCCATCATCGACGCGATCTTGGCGTTGTCCGAGAGATCATAGGCGCCCCCGCACGCGACGCACTTCAGCACGCGATGGCGGTTGTTGGACGGCAACAGGTGATACCAGCGCAGCCCGGGCGGCTTGCCGCAATGAGGACACGCCCGCTTGTTCGACCCGCTGCTTTCGCCCATGTCGCCGCAGTCTACCGCGACAGCGCGGCCGGCGGAGGGGCTCCGTAATCGACGCTCTCCAGCTCGACGGAGACCTCGGTCATCCGTTTGAGCGGATAGATCACCTTGGGACCGTGGTTCCAGGCCAGGCTGATGCTGGGCGTCGGGGGGACCCGATAAGCGCGGATCCGCACGCGGTAGCAGGCCACCCCAGGCCGGACCTCGCGCGCCACCGGACGGGCGTCGGCGGACGCGCGAAACGACTCGATCGCCAGCCGGTCCAGCGCGTCGTTCCCCGACGAACGACGGAGCGTCACGGTCACGGCGTGGTCAGGCGCCACGCCCAGGCAGACCTCCGCCGTTCGCTCGACAGCACCGGACGCGGCCTGCAGGTCCATCTCGCGGTACTGGCCCAGCACGTCCGGGCGGGGACCGAAGGGATCGTCCCGCGGGCTCTCCGGCAGGTCACGGGCCGTCCCCCGGTTGACCTCGCCGACGCGATTCAGGTACCCGCGGAGCCACCCCTTGGTCGATTCAGCGGGGCCCAGGGGAAGTTGCTCCGCCAAACGGGTCGCCTCGCCCGCCAGCCGGTCGCGCGCGCCGCGCAGGTAGTCGAAGTGCAGCGGATGGGCGCGGCCCGCCCGCACGTTCTCGACTGCGGCGACCCGGCGGTCGAAGTCGGCGCGCAGCTGGTCGATGTTTCGCGGCCGGTCCGCCGGCAGAGGCGGCGGCGGCGCCAGGAACCGCTCGAGATCCTCTCCCGGCGACGCGCTGGCCACACGCTGCTGGGCCAGGTTCGGAAGCGCCGCGAAGGATAGATCGACCTTCGCGGGGGAAACCGGCGCGGTCACCTGCGGCGTCGCGGTCTCCTGCGCGCGGGCAATCGGGCGCTTTGACTTCCGCAGCGGGGCGCCGGCTGGCTCGGCAGGGAGCCGCTCCTGGTCCGACCCGCGCGCCGGCGTCTCGATGATCGATATCGAGACCGGCGTGGCCGGTGGTGCGGGCGGCCGCCGGTAATCAGGGGCGGTCCGCAGCACCAGCCAGGCGACCGTCGCGTGAAGCAGGACGGAGGCCGCGAAGGCCGCCCGGCGACGCCGCGCCGGCCGCTCCCCGCGCGAGACCGTTCCTGACGCCCCCACCATCAGCTGCCGCCCGTGGATCCTGACCACGGCGGCAGCACAGGGGTTGCTTGGCGCGCCGTCGGCTCACGGCGGCGACGCCAGGCGTCGCGGCAGGGTCAGAACGCGATTTCGGACTGCAGCTTGATGACGTTCTCGTCCGGCTTCTTGCCCGAATAGGCCGGCTGCTGCTGAAGGACGCTGCTGCCCTGGACCAACGACCCGCCCCAGGGCCAGTTCGCGTTCAGCACGATGTTGTCCCCGTACACGTAGCGAGAGTACTGAAGGTACATCCGCTCGCTCGAGAGAAAGTGCGACGAGACCTGCACGCGCGCGGTGACGGCGGCGAACGTGTAGCCCCCCTGCCCGACGTTGTAATTGACGATGTCCCCGCGCAGCATCACCGCGACCCACTCGGCGAGTTGCAGGTTGGCGTCTGCGCCGTACTTGAACTGCTTGATCGTGCTTTGCGGGACCACGCTTTGCGACGATGCGCTGGCCGGCAAATTGAGGCTGGAGTCCACGTACAACCCGAAGAGGCTGACGGACAGGTCGGGCATCATGCTGCCGCGCGGCCTGCCGAGCACACCGGACAGCGAGTTCTCGTAGAGGAAGCCGAAGTTGAACAACGATCCGCTGCCGGTCGAAGCCTCGGTGTTGCCGGTCCAGGCAAGATAGTTCTGGGCAAGGCCGACGCCGCCCAGACCGTGCATCACCTCGGTACCGGACTGCAGGGCCCAACCGTTCCGCACGGAGATGAACGAAGGCGAGAGCCACAGATGGCCAGCCAGGGGCAGGTTGACGTGAACCTCACCGCCGAGGACGGTCACGTGCGCCTGGGACGCCGGGGTATAGCTCTTCGGCCCCATCACCGTGTCCGGAATCAAGCTCGGATCAGCGGTCCATTGCGTGCTGAAGTGAATGTCCGCGTCGACGAATCGCTTGTAAGCGACCTCGAGGTTCTCCCAGGTCATGAGGTCGATGTTCGTCTGCCCCGCATACAGAGGATTGCCCTGGATGCTGAAGTTGTACGACCCATCGCGAGAGGTGCCGAGCCCCTCGACCAGCGAGACGGTCAGATCAGGCGTCAGCGGGACGGTGAGCTTCGCCTGCTCGCCGATTTGCCGGTAACGGCCCAGCGTGTACGTGTCGTACTTCTCGAAGTAACCGAACCTGGGCCACCAGGCGCCGACCGTCATCGCGATGTTCGGCGAGACGGTGTCGGTCATCTTGAAGTCGGTATCGAGCGTGAGGTACGCGTTGGCAGGCGCCCAGGCGGCGTCGGGGTTTCGGAACCCGACGCCCTGGTACCAGTAGCCCATCCACGCAAGCGCCGCGTCGACGTGCTTCTTCTTCTCGTGAATGAAGAGCTCGGCCCAATCCTGCTCTTGCAGCCGCGTGTACGCGAAGCTGTAGTAGTTCCAGTCGAAGATCCGGTTCGGGCCGTAAGCGATCTGCCTCTGTGCCGGGCCGTTCGGATCGTCCGGGCTCTGACGGGAGCTGATGCCCACGGACACTGGCGCGCGGAAATAGCCGTGGACCTCGGTGTGCCATCCGCCGGGATCGGCCTGAGGCTTCTCCTCCGGGGGAACGAACGGAGGCGGCGTCACCGTATCGGGCGGCGGTTGCGCCCGGGGCGGCTCGGGGGCCTCGCGTTCGGTTGGAGACGCCGTGGCGGCTTCTCCAGCCGCGGGCGCCTCATCCTGCGCCGCGGCTGATATCGAGAGCAAACAAAGCCCGAAGGCCAACGACGTCGACAGTCCTCGCACCATCGGTATCGGTCCCCTTTGTCGTGAGCGCGCGAGCTTACTTACCGTAGCCAGCGGCGGCAATATTGGCGTGAACCGCCTGCACCGTTGCCAGCGTCGCGGCGCCGCTGGCCATGACGCCTTCGAAGAACTGTCCGACGGCGCCGTCGCTGTTGTCGCCGCCGATGCCGAGGATGATCGACCCCTGCTTCTTCATCGGGATGTAACCGCTTCGGCCGGGCGGATAGGGGCGCGGCCCGTCGTAGACCGTCTGGAGATTCGTGGTCGTCGCGTCGCCGCCGTAAAGCGCGAAGCGACCGTTCCCGCTGTTCTTCTCCTTGGTATCGCCAATCAGGAAGGCGGACACGTAGTCGTACTTCAGAGCGACGTTGCCAGGAATGTTCTGGTCGGAATTGTTTGCCCAGCCGGCATAAAGCCCGTTCTCGAGGTCGGCCATGACCCAGGGACCGTTGTTGTGGCCGCCGGGAGACCCCGTTCCCCACACGACGCCGCCGCCGAAGTAGACGGCTTCCATCGTGCCGTTGCCGTCGTCGTGCGAGTCCGTCTCGGCGTTGCCGTAGTCGAAGCAGCATCCGTCGGTGGCGCCGTTGAGCTTCCCCTTCT
>JBJMQQ010000280.1:0-44127 GCA_045802645.1 Polyangia bacterium | reverse complement strand
GCCGGCCCCGGCCGCTGCGCCCAGCCCGCCCCCGCCTGCGCCGAAGCCCACGCCGGCCGCGCCCACCGACACCGGCGCGGTCGCGGCTGCCGACAGCGGCGCGCACCACGCATCCAGTGGTGGTGGTGCTCACCGCCGCCGGGCCCACGACGACTCCGATACCGCGCCGGCCGGCGCCGAGGACGTCGGCAAGCCCGCCGAGGCGGCTGCGGACTGCTCGATCACGGTGAACTCGGTCCCGTGGTCCGAGGTCTGGATCGACGGCAAGAACACCACTCAACACACGCCGCTGGTCGACTACAAGGTCACCTGCGGCAAGCACAAGCTGTCGTTCAAGCGGACGGACATGCAGATCGACCACACCGAGAACATTACGGTGCGTGCCGGCGGCAAGTTCAAGCAGCGCTACACGCTCGCGACGGACGAGTGATGACCGCCACGACGACGACGGTCCCGGGCTCACCGGTCGACCCGTTGGCTGCCTCCTCGGCTGACCAGCCGCCGTCGCGGGCTGCCCAGCTCGAGGCGACCTGGCGTGAGTACTACCGCCGCGCGGCTGAACCGCCGCGCCACCCGGCGGCACGCGATTTCCTTCAGCGCGATCTCCAGGACGCGCTGGGGCGCCTCATCCCGGCGGACGCGTCGGTGCTGGAGGTCGGGTGCGCCGGAGGCGATCTGCTGGCCGCGCTACCGAACGCGCGCCGCCACGGCGTCGACTACCTGCCCGAGGTGGTGGCGCAGGCGCGCGCCCGCCATCCCGACCTGACCTTCGACGTCGAGGACGCGATAGCGCCGCCCGCGGAGGTCACAGCGCGTGCCGACGCCGTCATCTGCGACCGCCTGTGCCACAGCGTCCTCGACGTGAAGGCGCTGCTGCTGGGCCTGAAGAAGCGGCTCGCGCCCGGGGGCCGCATCTACCTGACCGCCTTCAACTACCTGTGGGAGGTGCCGGTGCGCCTGGCGGAGCTCGCCGGGTTGAAGCGCCCGGCCCCGCAGGCGAACTGGCTGTCGGACGCCGACTTCCGGAACCTCTACGACATCACCGGGCTGGAGGTGGTGCGCTTCGAGGACCGGCTCTTGCTGCCGGTGGACGTCCCCGCCGTGGGCCCCGCCTTGAATCGATACCTGGTGCGCGCGCCCGCGATGAGCACCGCCTCGCTGTACCGGATTTACGTGCTGCGCGACCGGGGGGTCAGCGCGCCCGTTCGCAAGGCCAGCGTGAGCGTCATCGTTCCGACGCGCAACGAAGCGGGGAACGTCGCGGCGGCCGCAGCGCGCACACCCGTGATGGGGACGTCGACCGAGCTGATCTTCGTCGAGGGACACTCGACGGACGACACCTGGGCCGCCATCCAGCGGACGGTGGCCAGCTACGACGGGCCGCTGAAGCTGCGCGCGTTCCAGCAGACCGGAAAAGGCAAGGGCGACGCCGTCCGCCTGGGGTTCGCGCACGCGACGGGCGACGTCCTGATGATCCTGGACGCGGACCTGACCGTCCCGCCCGAGGACCTGCCGTCTTTCTACGACGTGCTGGCCGGCGGGCACGCCGACTACGTCCAGGGGACCCGGCTGGTCTACCCGATGGAGCCGGGCGCGATGCGGTTCTTCAACAAGCTGGGGAACGTCGCCTTCTCGGAGCTGTTCACGTACCTGTTGCAGCAACCGATCAAGGACACGCTCTGCGGGACCAAGGTGCTGTGGCGCAAGGACTACGAGCGCATCGCCGCCGCCCGCAGCTACTTCGGCGACTTCGATCCGTTCGGCGACTTCGACCTCATCTTCGGGGCCGCGCGCCTCAATCTGAAGATCGCGGAGATCCCCGTGCGCTACCGCGATCGCACCTACGGCGAGACCAACATCTCGCGCTGGAAGCACGGGTGGCTTTTGCTGCGGATGTCGGCGGTCGCCGCCCGCAAGATCAAGTTCGTCTGAGCGGCGCGTGGGGCTGACGAACGAGCAGCGCGCGCGCACGCTGGCGCGCTTCGAGGCCCACCGGCGCGCGTGGGGCGAAAACCCGGCGTTGCGCGCGCTCTACGCCGACTGGTACGGCCGGATCGCCGCCGCGTTGCCCTCGCCGGCGCTAGGCCCGCGCGTCGAGCTGGGGTCGGGGCCCGGGTTCGCCCGCGGGTTCATCCCCGACCTGCAGCTCACGGACATCGTGCAGGCCCCCTGGCACGACCGCGAGGTGAGCGCCGACGCGCTGCCGTTCGCCGACCAAAGCGTCGGCGCGCTGGTGCTGTTCGACGTGCTTCACCACCTGCCTGACCCGCGCCGCTTCTTCGCCGAGGCGATCCGGGTGCTGGCACCGGGCGGCCGGATCGTGATGTGCGAGCCTCACATCAGCCCCCTCTCGTACCCGGTCTACAAGCTGTTGCACGAGGAGCCGCTCGACCTGTCGGTCGATCCGCTTGCGCCGGCGGCAGGAACGGGCGACCGCGACCCGTTCGACTCCAATCAGGCGATCCCGTCGCTGCTGTTCGGGCGTCACGCCGCCCGTTTCGCCGCGGAGCTCCCGGCGCTGCGCCTGACCCGCCTCGAACGGCTATCGGGCCTCAGCTATCCGGCGTCGGGCGGGTTTTCACGCGGGCCGCTCTTGCCCGGCTGGCTCTGGTCGGCGCTCCACCGGCTGGAAGCGCGGCTGCCGCCAGCGTTGTTTCGTCTATTCGGGTTTCGGCTGCTCGCCGTGATCGAACGCGCCTGATTCAGGCGAACGTATCGGCCACGATCCGACCGATTCGCGCGAACGCGGCGTCGCGCGTGTCCGGGTCGGCGGTGGTCTCGCTGAAATACGCGGCGACGACGACGGCAGCGCCGCCCGGCGGAAACACGATCGCCACGTCGCCGGCGGCGCCGTTGTTGCCCGTTCCGGTCTTGTCGCCGGGGTCCCACGCGGCGGGCAGCCCGGCCCGCAGGCGGCTTCTCCCGGTGGTGCACGCCTTCATCCAGGCCAGCAGTCGCTCGCGATTCGGCGGCGTCAGCGGTGGTCCGGTCAGCGCCTGCGCCAGCGTGCGCGCCATCGCGCGCGGCGTGGTCGTGTCGCGCAGGTCGCCAGGCACGTTGGCGTTGAGCGCTGGCTCCGCGCGGTCGAGGCGCGTCGCGGGATCGCCCAGGCTGCGGATCCATTCCGTCAGCACGGCTGGGCCGCCCAGGGCGCGCAGCAGCAGGTTCGCGGCTGCGTTGTCGCTCACGACGACGGCCGCCGCGGCCAGCTCCGCGACCGTCAGCGCGCCGGCGGCGACATGCGCGCGCGTGACGGGCGAATGATCGATCAGATCGGTCGCCTCGAACGGCAGGTGCTGATCCAGAGAGAGGCTGCCCGCGTCGATCCGGGCCAGCACCGCCGCGGCCAACACCCACTTGAACGTCGAGCACATCGCGAACCGGTCGTCGGGCCGGTGAGCCAGCGCCGCACCCGAGCCGACCGCGAAGGCAAAGACACCCACGCGTCCACCGGTGGACGCTTCGACCGCGGCGAGCCGCGGGTCAGGTTGGGTGGTGTCCCGCTGGCCTGGGACCAGCCGGCCTGCGCAGGCGGCGCCCCAGAGCGCTCCGCCTCCCGCGAGGAGGGTTCGCCGAGACGTCTTCAAGTTCGCGGGGTCGGCTTGGTCCAGGCGGTGCACTGGTACAGCGCCGCCGCGACCGGCGCGCCCGGCGGAAACGCCGCGCGCTTCACCGGCTGCAGCACCCGGCCCAGCGCGGCGGCGATGCGCGCCGGCGGGCTGACGTGGTGGTCGTCGATGCGGTCGTAGCCGATGAGGCCGAAGGCGCGGGTCATGAGCGGGCTGACCATCGGGTAGCCGGTCACCAGCGTACCGCCCGGCGCCAGCGCTGCGGCCAGGCTACGGGCCGCGCCGTCGGCGTCGGCGATGTGCTCGAGCACCGAGAAGCAGACGACCGCGTCGAAGTGGTCGGCCGGCAGGTCCCCGTCGCGCAGCAGGTCCGCGCTGCGGAAGTCCGCGCGGCACCCGGGCGCGACGAGCCGGTCCAGGTTTGGCGCCAGCGTCAGGTCCGTGCCGGTGTAGCTGGCGAAGTGCCGGGTGAGGGTCGGCACCAGCACGCCGCTGCCGACGCCCACCTCCAGCACGTGCCGGCCGCGGTCGGGCAGATACGAGAGCCCCATCTGCAGCCGGTGGCGGTACAGCCAGCCGACCCACCGGTGATAATAGTAGGGGAGGGGATCGTCCCGGTCGTTGGGGGTCAGTGTGCCCGGCGGCGGCAGCTCGAAGCGGATCGCCATCGCGTCAGCGCTTCTGCGCGACCAGGATCATGAAGCCGCCCAGGTTGCGCAGCACGGGCAGGTCGCAGGCCGCCCGCTCGGCCCAGGCGAAGAGGCGCCCCAGCTGCGGCACCCGGAACACATGCGACGAGGGGGTCACGACGCGCACGCCGCGCACGGCGATCAGGTCGACCCCGGGCGGCAAGTAGCTGCGCGCGCGCGTCACCGTGTCGAACCGCGTGTACACGTCCTTCTCGGTCGTCCCGTCGGCGGCGATGCGCCCAGGTCCCCCCAGCCGCTTGGCCAGGTAACGCAGCGAGAACGGGTTGTAGAACTCCAGCAGCAGGTGGCCGCCGGGGCGCACCAGGCGCGCCAGCTCCGCGACCGCCTGCTGGATAGGCGGGACGTGGGCCAGCACCTTCATGCTGTAGACGAGGTCGAAGGACGCCGACGGCAGCGGCACGTCGGTCAGCGAGCCCTGCACGACGCGCAGGCCACGCCCGCGCGCCGGGCGCAGCATGCCGCGCGACAGATCCAGCCCCACGGCCGACCGGGCGACCGCCGCCGCTTCGCGCAGCAGCAGGCCCGTCCCGCACCCGGCCTCGAAGATGTCGCGGCCGGCGCCGAAGCGGCGCACCAGGTCCAGCTCCAGGTCGTCGATGAGCCGGTGGTAGCCGTGGTGACGCTCGGCCTCGTAGCCGGCGGCGAACCGATCGTAATAGTCCTGCGTGGTGGGGGCGGTGCTCATCGCGTCAATGATATTGCGGCATCGTGCGCTGGCGGCGCGCCACGAAGATGAACAGCACGCCCGAAAGGCCGAACGCGACGATCGCCGCCTGCAGCGCGCCCGAGATGGGGACGTGGAGCTGGTCGGAGATCCGCCCGATGATCGACGGTGCGGGCGAGTTGCCGAGCACGTGCAGGCTGAACATCGCCACCGCCTGCAGCGTCGCCGCGTACTGCGGCGGTCCCAGCTCGTCGATGACCGCCGCGGAGGGGCCGTTGTAGACCGACAGCAGGAAGGCCGCGCCCGCCGTCAGGATCAGGAACGCCGGTTGCCAGTGAAGCGTCAGCGCCAGCGCGCCCACCGGCACCGCGGCCAGCATCGAGATGCCGATGGTCAGCGCGTGGCCGCCGCGACGGCGCCGGTTCAGCGCGTCGCCCATGTAGCCGCCCACGATGACGCCGCCCGCGCCGCAGAACAGCCCCACGAACGCCATGTAGAGGCTGCCGAAGGTGACGCTCAGGTGCCGCTCCTCGATCACCAGCGTCCGCACCCAGAAGATGAGCGCGCTGGCACCGAACGTCGCCAGCACGCCGCCGCCCACCGCCATCACGTAGGCGGGCGACAGCAGGTAGGTGCGGGCCGGCAGCGTCTGCGGGCGAATCAGGCGGTCAGGCGCGGCCACGAACGCGGCCGCCAGCGTCAGCAGGATCGACGGGCCGCCCGCGATCCAGAAGACGCCGCGCCAACCGACGATGGGCGCCAGCATGGTCCCCAGCACCAGGCCGCTGGTGCCGCCCAGCGCCATCCCGATGTTGTAGATGCCCAGCGCGCGCCCGCGCTTTTCGGGCGGCGCGTCGGCGCACAGCAGCGTGTTGGCCGACGGTCCGTAGGCGCCTTCGCCGACGCCCACCAGCGCGCGGAAGAACAGCAGCATCGGGAACGACGTCGACAGCGCCGAACCAATGGTGGCGATCGACCACACCAGGATGCCCGTGAAGATGACCTTGCGCGGCCCGACCCGGTCGGCGATGGGCCCCGAGATCAGCGAGGCGACGGCGAACACGAACAGGTTGGCCCAGGCCAGCCAGCCGAGCTTGAAGTTGGACAGGTTGAACGCCGTCCCGATGTGCGGCGTCATCCCGTAGACCACCTGGCGGTCCAGGTAGTTGAAGAAGTTGATCAGCGTCAGCAGCGGCAGCGCGGGGATGCCGCGCGCGCGTGCCACCGGTGGCGGGACGGGTAAAGGTGCAGCTGAAGTCATCGCAAGCTTTCCAGGCAGGCGACGGCTTCGGGGCGGGACCAGTCGCGTTTGTTGATGAAGTAATAGCGGACGCGACCGGCGGCGTCGATCAGGAAGCTCTCCGGGTACTGCGTCGTGCCGAACTTCTTGGGGACGTCGTGCGAGGTGTCCAGCAGGACGCCCATCGCGCTGCCCTTCACGAAGAAGCGGCGGATGGCGTTCCAGTCGTCGTCGACGCTGACCGCCAACATGCGCAGGTCGGTTCCGTCGATCCGGCGGGCCAGGTCCTCCAGCGAGGGGACCTCGTCGACGCACGGCGGGCACCAGGTGGCCCAAAAATTCAGCAGCACGGGGTGACCGCGCTGGGCACTCAGCGACACCGTGTGGCCACTGGTGTCGGGGAGCTGGAAATCGGGTGTCGCCGCCGCGCCGGCCAGCACCGGGGGCAGCGGGTCGGGCTTCAGAGCCAGGCAGGCGCCGCCGCGCGTACGCGCCAGCGTGTCGTGCGCGGCGGCCAGAAATCTGACCGCCACGAACGCCACGGCCAGCGCCGTCAACGCGACCGGCGCGAGCCGGCGCAGCCGCGACACACCAACGTGTGGCCGTGTCGCGGCTGGAGGATGCTTCATCGGAAGGGTTCTACCCCTTCTTGGCCAGCTTGCCCTGCTTCTTCGCCAGTTCGTCGTCGGCGATCTTCTTGAACGTCTCCCAGGGGTAGGCGCCGTTGATCTTGCGCCCGTTGATGAACACCGCCGGGGTGCCGTTCACGCCGACCGCCTGGCCTTCCTTCGTGTCGGACGCGATGGAGTCCTTGTACTTCTGCGCGTCCAGGTCCGCCTTGAACTTGGCCATGTCGAGCCCCAGCTCCTGCGCGTACTTCTCGAGGCTCGGGCGGTCGAGGGCGGTGTTGTTCTCGAACAGCTTGTCGTGCATCTGCCAGAACTTGCCCTGGGCGTTGGCGGCCATCGCCGCCTCGGCCGCCGGCTCGGCGTTCTGGTGGAACGGAAGCGGGTAGTTCTTCCACGCCATGTGCACCTTGCCGCCGTACTCCTTCTCCATCTGCGTCAGCGTCGGCTCGACGCGCTTGCAGAACGGGCACTGGAAGTCCGAGAAGATGACCACCTGCAGCGGGGCGTTCTTGCTCCCCTTCGCCGGCGCGTTGCCGGCCGCGACCTTGTACACGGTCTCGTCCTGCTCGGGGGTCTTCTCGGCGCCTTGCGCTGCCTGCGCCGGGGCGGCCGCCACCTCGGTCTTGGCGTCCTTCATGAGGACGTCATAAACCTTGGACTTCGGCGTGCCCTTGGCGATCAGCGTGTCGGCGTTCTTCAGCTCCTCGTCGATCTTGGCCTTGAAGACCTCGTAGGGCTGCGCCCCCGACAGGAACTTGCCGTTCACGAAGAAGGCCGGCGTGCCGCGCGCGCCGATCTTCCCACCGGCTGTCGCGTCCGCCTCGATGGCCTCCTTGCCCTTCTGCGCGTCCAGCGCCGCCTTGAACTTGGCCATGTTGAGGCCCAGCTCCTGCGCGTACTTCTCGAACGTCGGGCGATCCTCGTGCTGCTGATCGGCGAACAGCTTGTCGTGCATCTCCCAGTACTTGCCCTGCTCGCCGGCGGCGCGGGCCGCGATGGCCGAGGGGAGCGCGTTGGGGTGGAACGGCAGCGGCAGGTCACGCCAAACGACGCGCACCTTGCCCTTGTAGTCCTCCATCACCTTGTTGATGGTCGGCTCGACGCGGCTGCAGAACGGGCACTGGTAGTCCGACCACTGCACGATCGTGACCGGCGCGTCCTTGGCGCCCTTCAGCGGCGCGCCCTTGATCTCGGCGCGGTAGCGCACGTTGGCGTCGGGCTCACCCGGGTTCGCCTTCGGCGGCGGCGGCGCAGCGGCCTTGTCGAGACCGCCCTGCGTCAGCGCGGCGTAGACCTGCCCGCGCGGCGTGCCCGAGGCGATCTTCGCGTCGGCCTTCTTGATCTCCTCGTCGACCACGGCCTTGAAGGCCTCGATCGGCTGCGCGCCGCGGAAGTTGTGGCCGTTGATGAAGAAGTTGGGGGTGCCGCGGGCGCCGAACTTCTCGGCCTCGGCCATGTCGCTCTTGATGCGGTCCTTCCCCTTCTCCTTCTCCATCGCCTCTTTGTACTTGCCCATGTCGAGCCCGATCTCCTGCGCGTACTTGTCGAGGTCGGCGCGCTGGAGGTTCGTCTGGTTCTTGAACAGCTTGTCGTGCATCTCCCAGAACTTGCCCTGGTCGCGCGCGGCCTCGGCGGCCAGCGCGGCCGGCATGGCCTGCTGGTGGAACGGCAGCGGGTTGTGCTTGTAGGCAAGCTGGACGTCGCTGGTGTAGCCCTTCAGCAGCTCGTCCAGAGTCGCGGCGGCGCGGCTGCAGTACGGGCACTGAAAGTCCGAGTACTCGACGATCGTGACCTTCGGCTGCTTGGCGCCGCGGGTCGGGGCGTCGGCGACCGCAACCTTGTACACCTCGGTCCCGGCGCCGGGGCCCTTGGCGGCCTGGGCCTGCGCCTGGGCGGCGGTCTTCGCGCCCCGCATGAACGTCGAGTAGAGCTGGCTGGCCGGCGTCCCCTGCGCGATCAACTTGTTGGCGCGCTGGATCTCGTCGTCGATGACCTTCTTGAACTCTTCATACGGCTGCGCGCCCTGAACGTTGCGGCCGTCGATGTAGAAGTTCGGCGTCCCCTGGACGCCCACCTGCTTGGCGATCGCCAGGTCGTCGTCGATCTTCTTCTTGCCTGCGTGCGAGTCCAGCGCCGCCTTGAACTTGTTCATGTCCAGGCCGATTTCCTGGGCGTACTTCTCGAAGTCGGGGCGGGTCAGGTTCTGCTGGTTCGCAAACAGCTTGTCGTGCATCTCCCAGAACTTTCCCTGCGCGTCGGCCGCGACGGCCGCCTCGGCCGCGGGCTCGGCGTTCGGGTGGAACGGCAGCGGGTTGTGGATGAACACGATCCGCACGTCGTTCCCGTAGTTCTTCTCGATCTGCTGCAGGGTCGGCATGACGCGGCCGCAGAACGGGCACTGGAAGTCGGAGAACTCGACGATCGTCACCTTCGCGTTCGCCGGCCCCTTCATCGGGCCGCTCAGCGGAACGCGCACGCGGTCGACGCCGTCACCGGCGGTCGGGCCGCCGGCGGTGGCTGCCGCGGCGCTGGTCGACGAGCCGCTCTTGTCGCGGGTCGCCAGCCTTCCGAGGCCATAGCCGCCTCCCAACACCACCAATAGCAAGACCAATACTGTCCCTTTGTTCATGACTCTCTCTCCATTCGGAAACAAAAGGCCGCGCGACGAAATTCCAGCGCGTGCGAGCCGCGCGGCCCGCTCCTCACACGCGCGTCAAATTCACAACCGGTGCTTCGCGGCTAGGCGCGAGGCGGTCGGTCGGGCGGCGCGAGAGCGCGCCCGGGCAGAGCTTGCGCGTACGTGTGAGCCAGGCGGCGCGAGACCGCCGGGAACAGCGCCGGTAGCGCGACGAGCGCGATCGGCTGAGTCGTCAGCTTCGTGAAATGCCCGACGTCGGGCAGGCCACCGGTCACCGCCCCGGCGTTGTGCGCGCGACGGGTCGACGGTGCCAGACGGCCGGCCGGCGCCTCGCTTTCCGCATAGCGGGACACGCGGTACCAGAACGCGGCCGGCGTTTCGTTGCAGTCGCCGCTGGCCAGCACCGGGGCCGGCTGGGGAGGCTCGGGGCAGTCGACCTCGGCGGGCGTCGCGTATTCGGGCGGCCCGTCGTCTTCGGTGACCGCGTCGGCGGCGAACGCCACGGGCGCCGCCCAGGCGCCGTCACAGCTGGCGGGACCGTCCGCGCACGTGACGCTGGCCGAAGGTACGGCGGCGAGCGCGGTTGCGGCGAACGTGAAGGCGAGCGCGAGCATCAGCAGAGGGGCCCTGCGGAAACGCTGGAAAGCTACTCCAGGTTGCTGGAGCCATCAAGGCGCGCCGCGATGTGGGTGCTCCCACCACCTTGGCGCCTTCGCCTAGCCGAGCTCGACTAGCCGGGGCCGGCGGCCTGCGGGATGCCGAACAGATCGCGCAGCCGCGGGTAGCGCACCTTCGGCAGATCCAGGTGGTGCAGGCCGACGCGCAAGGTGACGGTCGTTCCGTCGCCCCACGGCCACCACAGACCGAACGCCCCGGGGCCGGCCGGCGGGCCGCCCCACAGCAGGAGCTGGGCGGCGCGCAGGCCGCCGCACGTCCCGGCCAGCGCGCGCACGTCCTCGTGCGCTTCGGGCAGCGTGGCCGAGGACCAGGATGCGGGAAACGCCGCGGCGATGGCCGCCCGGGTCGCCGGTTCTTGTGACAGCGGGATCGACGAGGCCACGCACCGCAGGCGCCGGTCGTACGCCCAATCGTTCGCCGGCCACTGCTCCTGAAGGCGCTTCAGCCCGCCAAAAACCGCCTCCCACACGTCGTTCGCCGCTTCCTCCGGGGTGCCCATTTCCCTGAATATCGCGGAAGTCGCCAAAGCCTTGAGTGGTGTGGGGTGCCGGACGATACAGGATCGAACCTCGGGGATATTGACCGGGCTCGAGCGTTCACTGTACAAAAGATGCAGCGCAGGCTGTTCCCCCTCCTACCCCTGGCTTCGCCGGGCGAGAGGAACCGATGACGATTGGTACGGGCAGGTGGCTGAGGTCGACTCTGGTGGTGGCCGTCGTTTCGGCCGCGATGATCCTGCTGCCGATGATGCAGCGGCCTGCCATGGCCCAGCAGGGCTGGGGGCCGGCGCCGGCGCCGGGCTATGGGCCGCCGCCCGGCTATTCCGGCCAGCCGTACTATGCGCAGCCGCCCGTCGACGCCGCGCGCGCGACGATGGAGGCGATGAACGACGCCCACGCCGACACGAACGGCACGCTCTGGTTCTTCGCCGGGTGTCTGCTGGGCGTCATCGGGATCATCATCGCGTACGTCGCCGAGCCCACACCGCCGCCGGCGCGCCTGATGGGAAAGTCGCCCGAGTACCTGGCGATCTACACGACGACCTACAAGTCTGAGGCGCGATCGATCCAGGGGCGGGCCGCCATCTGGGGCACCGCGACCGCCGTCGCGGTCTTCGTCGTCATCTACATCGTCATCATCGTCGCCATCGTGAAGAGCGACCCGACCTACACCACGAGCACGGCGCTCATCACCAGTCCGTGAGCGGGTGCTGGCCGTCGCATTTGCCGCAGCGCTGGCCTCGACCGTCGGCAATGTCGATCCGCCGCCCGCCGGTGCGACGGGCTCGGTCTCGCTGGCGGCCGACTTCGTTCTGAAGACGGTCGACGCCGCGGGGACCGAGACCGTCTCGGGCGCGTTGAGCTTCGTCCCGGGCGGGGAGATCTGCGTCGCCGTGAAGTCGCCGCGCCTGCAGGAGATGCACCTGTCCCCGCGCGAGCTGGTCATCTACTACCCCGATCGGGATCTGGCGTTCGTCGCGCACCTCGCGCCGCCGCAGCCGCCGCCCATGCTGGACGCGCTGGCGGCGGGATTGGTCGATCCGGCCAGCACGCTGCCCGCCGGGTCGAAGCTGCTGGACCGCAAGCGCGCCAACGGCGAGCTGCTGACGCGCTGGCGGGTCGTCGACGGCGGCGGCAAGGAGCTGGGCGAGCTCCACACCGTCGAGACGCGGCAGGGCGCGCGGTCCATCGAGCTGGTCGACGGCAAGGGGCAGCCGCAGCGCCGGTTCACGTTCGGCGAGCGCGTGCGGGTCGGCATCCGCAGCGTTCCGCGCACGGTCGTCGCGGACTACTACGCCCCCGGCGGCGCCCGCCAGCGCGAGGAGCAATGGACGCTCGATCGGATCGCGCGCTTCGATCCTCAAAAGGGGCCGGTCGGTTGCGCGAAGCTGGGCGCGCAGACGAAAATCCAGCCCCTCTCGTGGTGACAGGGCGATTCGTCATGGCCGCGCTCGCCGTCGTGCTCAGCAGCGGCGCGGGGCAGGCGCGCGCGGACGATGCGCCCGAGTTGTGGAATCCCGACCAGGCGGTCGGGTATTTGCTCGGCGCGCCGCTGGCGCCCCCGCAGCAGGAGGGCGCCGCGGCGGCGTGGGACGGGGCGCTGGGCAACGGGGTCACGCGGGCGCTGTTCGGTACGTACCACCTGCTGCTGTCGTCGCAGGACGCGGGCGGGTGTGTGTTCAGCCCGTCGTGCTCCCGGTTCTCGCAGGCGGTGATCGGCCGCTGCGGTCTGTTTCAGGGCGCGTTGCTGACGCTGGATCGCCTGCTGCGCGACCATCCGCTGGCGGTCCCCTTTTACCCGCGCGTCGAGGGGGGCCGGCTGCTCCGCGACGACCCGGCCCGCTATTGCCTGACGCGGGCCGAGTGAACGCGCGCGTGCGGCGGCGGAGCTGGCTGGTCTCGATGGCGCTGGCCGTGGGCCTCGCGTCGTCGCTGGCCTGGTCCGGGCGCGCCGCTGCGCAGTCGCCCGTCGAGGCCGCTGCAGCCACGCCGTCGGAGGCGCCGTCGGAGGCACCGTCGTTCTTCGACCTCGCCGAACGACTGCGGAACCTGGGCAGCTTCGAGGCGTGCGCCGTCGAGGCGCTGCGGTACGCGTACCAGCACCCGGCCGACCGGGAGCGCGGGTTCGATCGCGCCGCGCTTTGCCTGTCGCTGGCGGGTCGGTTCGACGATGCGCGCCGCCTGGTGCTCGCGCTGCCGGGGGAAGGGACGCCACTGGGGCCGCGCACCCGGCTGCGGCTATGCCTCACGGAGGTGTTCTTGTCCGAGCTCGCGGCCCCGGTCTGCCCCGCGCTGGAGGCGGCGCCGTCCGCGGAGCCCGCCGACCAGCTGGCGCGCGCGACGTTGCGCATGCGGGTCATCCGGGCGCGGCGCTGGGCGGAGGCGCGCCAGCTTGGTGCGGCGGCGCCTGCGCCGGGGCTACCCGGGGTCTGGCAGCAACAAGACGCCGAGCTGATCCGCCGCTACGAGACCTTGCCGCGCAAATCCCCCTGGCTGGCCGGTGCCCTGTCAGCGGTCGTCCCCGGCCTGGGACGCGTCTACATCGGCCGGATCGCCGACGGAATCATGAGCTTCGTGTTGATCGGCGTGACGGGCGCCCTGGCCGCCCAGGGCTTCCACGACGAGGGGCGCTCCTCCGTTCGCGGCTGGATCCTGGGCAGTGTGGCGGCGCTCCTGTACGCGGGGAATGTCTACGGCTCCGCGGTCGGCGCGATCGTGCAGCGCCGTGACGCCGAGGACGCGCTGATGCAGGAGATCGACCGTGCGTACGAACGCCGCCTGGACCCTTAGCGCGCTGGTTGCGCTGGCGGTGCTCTCGGGCGGACGCGCTGTCGCGGCCGAGCCTGCGACCGCCACCGCCGCGCCGGATTTCGTGGCGACGTTGCTGCGCCTCGGTCTGAGTCGGGAAGCCGGGTGGGAGGCGCGACGGCTGACGGCCGAGGGGGGGCCCGAGGCCATCGCGGCGCAGACCGCCTACGACGTCGGCATGGCGCTGGCGATCGACGGCCAACCCGAGCAGGCGGCTCCGTTCCTCAGCGACGCCGCCGCCGCGGTCGAGGACCCGCGCCGCAGCGACCAGTGGCAGCTGGCCGCGGGCGTGGTGCTGCTGCGCGCGCGCGCCTACCCGCACGCGCTGCACCTCTTCACGCGGGTCGAGGAGTTCGGCGTCGACGATAAGACCCGCGCTGTCGCCGGGCGGCTGCGCTGCGTCGCCGAGGTGTTGGCGCTGGACGCGACGGCCGCGCGCGCCTGCGCGGCCGCCCACGGCGAGGCAGCCGGCCTGATCGACACGCTGGAGATCGATCCGCGCCACCGGGCGATCTGGGGCGGCGTGCTGTCGGCGGTGCTTCCGGGGCTGGGGCAGGCCACGGCGGGGCGGGCCGGCGACGGCGCGGTGGCATTGCTGGTGAACGGCGGGTTCGGCGTGGGGGTCGCCTTCCTGCTGGCCGACGGAGCCGTCGCGGACGCGGCCCTGCTGGGCCTGGGACTGGGACTCCGCTACTACCTCGGCAACATCGAGCACGGCGCGGCCGCCTGGCGCGCCGCCGCCGAGCAGCATCGCACCCGCGCGGCGCAGCAGCTGATCCGCATCCTGGGAGCGGCCGCCGGGCCCTAACTTGCGGCGAGGCGCGCTAAGCTTGCGGCCGTGCGCGCGCCACCCACCGTCGACCTTTACGTCTTGCTCGGCGTTTCGCGCTCGGCCAGCGGCGCCGAGATCCGGCGCGCATACCGCAAGCTGGCGCTGCAGCACCACCCGGATCGTGCGGGCGCTGCCAGCGCCGAGACGTTCGGGCGCATCGCCGAGGCCTACCGGATGCTGTCGGACCCGACGGCGCGCACCGCCTACGACGCCCACCTGCTGCAGCGCGAGTCGCAAGACGCGTTCGCGCCGTCCGCGGTGCGCGGTAACGCGAATGCCTGGACGGTCTCGAACAGCGGCTGGACGGCGACCTGGCAAAAGCCGATCCCCAACGTGTTGCCCCGCGTGAGCGGGCCACTGGACCAGCTGCAGGCCGCTGGGGTCGCGCGGGTGACCGCCGACGGTGTACTGGAGCTGTCCCTCAGCCCCGCCGAAGCGGCGGTCGGCGGCTCCGCGGTCGTCGAGATGCCGCTGCGGATCCTTTGTCCGACCTGCGGCGGGGTGGCGACCCCGCGCGGCGTCTGGTGCATCCGGTGCGAGCATGCCGGGACCGTCACGGACAACGTGCCGGTGGTGGTGCCGATCCCGCAGGCGGCGCGCGACGGCATGTTGATCACCGCCAGCCTGCGCAAGGCGGGCGTGGCGCAGCAGCGCGCCCGGATCCGCGTCGCGACATGAAGCCGATGCGCGTCCTGCTGGTGACGCCGCCGATGGTCCAGCTGAACACGCCGTACCCGGCGACCGCCTACCTGACCGGGTTCCTGCGCCAGCACGCCGCTGCGCTGGAGCTGGACCTCGCCCAGGCCGATCCGGCGCTGGAGCTTTTTCTGCGGTTGTTCTCGCGTCCCGGGCTGGCGCGCGTGCGGGACACCATCGCTGTCGTGAAGCCGGCCGCGCGGCGCGCGATGGGCCCTTCGGTCGCGGCGTTCCTGGGGAACGTGGACCACTATCTCGAGACGGTCGAGGGCGTGATCGCCTTTCTGCAGGGGCGCGATCCGAACCTGGCGGCGCGGATCGCCGGGCGGACGTTCCTGCCGGAAGGCCCGCGGTTCGCGCCGCTGGCTGCGCAACACGACGACGACGAGGGGCCGCTGGGGTGGGCGTTCGGCGCGCTGGGGATCGCGGACCGCGCCAAGCACGTCGCCAGCCTGTACGTCGACGACCTGGCCGACGTCATCCGCGACGGCATCGACGCCCGTTTCGAGCTGGCCCGCTACGGGGAGCGGCTGGCGGTCAGCGCCACGAGCTTCGACCCGCTGCACGCGGCGCTGGAGGGTCCGCCCACGCTGGTCGACCAGATGACCGACGAGATCGGCGCCGAGCTGGCGCGCCGCCATGAGCCCGATCTGGTCGGTGTCACGGCGCCGTTCCCCGGCAACGTCTACGGCGGGTTTCGTCTGGCCCGGGCCATCCGCCGTGCCCGACCGTCGGCGCGGCTGGCGCTGGGCGGCGGGTACGTCAACACGGAGCTGCGCGAATTGCGGGAGCCGCGCGTGTTCGACTATTTCGACTACGTCACGCTGGACGACGGCGAGCGCCCGCTGCTGAACCTGCTTCGTCACCTGCGCGACGACGCCGTCCCGCTGCACCGAACGTTCGTTCGCGAATCCGGGCGCGTCGTCCTGAAGGTCGATCCGGGTGCCGCCGAGGTGTCGCACACGGACGCGGGCACACCGACGTACGCGGGGCTCCCGCTGGATCGGTACGTGTCGTTGTTCGAGATGCTGAACCCCGTGCACCGGCTCTGGTCAGACGGCCGCTGGAACAAGTTGACGGTCGCGCGCGGCTGCTACTGGAAGAAGTGCACGTTCTGCGACGTCTCGCTGCCGTACATCGGCCGGTACGAGACGGCCTCCGCCGATCTGATCGTCGATCGGATCGCGGCGATGGTGGCGGAGACCGGGCAGACCGGCTTCCACTTCGTCGACGAGGCGGCGCCCCCCGCCATGCTGCGCGCCATCGCCGAGCGGTTGATCGCGCGCCAGGTCGTCGTCTCGTGGTGGGGGAACATCCGGTTCGAGAAGACCTTCACGCCCGCGCTGGCGCGGCTGCTGGCGCGCTCGGGGTGCATCGCGCTGACGGGCGGGCTGGAGGTGGCCTCGGACCGGCTGCTCGCGCTGATGCAAAAGGGGGTCACCGTCGCGCAGGTCGCGCGCGTGACGCGCGCCTTCACGGACGCCGGCATTCTGGTGCACGCGTACTTGATGTACGGCTTTCCGACGGAGACGGAGCAAGAGACGATCGACGCGCTGGAACGCGTGCGCCAGCTGTTCGCCGAAGGGTGCATCCAGTCGGCGTTCTGGCACCGCTTTGCGGCCACGGCCTGGAGCCCGATCGGCGCGCAGCCGGAACGCTACGGCATCCGGCTGCTGCGGCCCGCCTCGACCTTCGCCCGCAACGAGGTCCCGTTCGAGGACCCCGTGGGGACCGACCACGATCGGCTGGGGCAGGGGCTGCGCAAGGCGCTCTACAACTACATGCACGGTATCGGGCTGGAGCTGGACGTGCGCACCTGGTTTACGCCGGTGCGCGGCCGCGGTCGGGTGCCGCGGGCGGCGGTGCCGCCGGACTTGATTGCGAACGCGCTGCGAATGACGGCAAATTGACCGGCTGATGCCGACCCGCGCCTGGTTCCCGACGCTGATTTACGACGCCCCGCTGCTGCCGCGCGCCGACGCCGCGTTCGTGCGCGCGCTGATCGACGACTGCCGGAAGATCCGCGAGCACGACAAGGCCGGCGCGCGCTGGTGCCGACAGAACTACCCGGCCGGCTACACGTCGTACGGGTCGATGACGAACCTGCACCGGTCGTTCTCGACGTTCATGGACCTCGAGAAGGTCATCCGCCGGCACGTGCTGCGCTTCGCGCGGCGGCTGGACATGGACCTTGGCCAGGGGAAGCTCACCATGACCGACTGCTGGGTGAACATGATGTCGCGGTACGCGGTGCACGCGCTGCACCTGCACCCGCTGTCGGTGATCAGCGGGACCTACTACGTCAGCACGCCGCCGGGCTCATCGCGCATCCGGTTCGAGGACCCGCGCCTCGACAAGTTCATGGGCGCGCCGCCCAAGCGGGCCGAGAGCCGCGACGAGAACAAGCAGCAGATCGCGTACGACGTGGAAGCCGGCAAGGTGATCCTGTTCGAGAGCTGGCTTCGCCACGAGGTCGCCGCCCAGCGCGGCCCGGGCGAGCGCGTCAGCATCAGCTTCAACTACGACTGGCGCTGAAGCGTCGCGCTCACAGAGGAAGGTCGACGACGTTGGCCGGCAGGGCGCCCAACTCGGCCACGAACTTCTCGGGGTGGGCGGGCGTCAGCAGCAGCGGATGCCCGCCGTCGGTGAGGTGCACGACCACCCAGCGATCCGTCCGCGACACCCACGTCGAGTAGGTCTCGCGCGCGCCCTTGAGCAGGCCGAAGGTCCCCCACAGGCCACCGGCGCCCACGCGCACGCGCAGCTTGTGCGCGCGCCGGAAATCCGCGGCCTTGACCAGCCGTGCGCCGGCAATCACCGATCGCGGGATCAGCCGCACGCGGATCGGCCATTCGATGCGCAGGCTGCTCTCGTCGACGATGAAACGGGTCGGCCGCAAGGCCAGCCAGGTGAGCGCGCAGACCGCGGCCAGGGCAGCCGCCGCGAGCTCGATCTGCGGGCGCATCGCCGGCGGGCCCGCTTTCGCCAGCAGGATGACGGCGCCCGCCAGCGCCCCGACCGTGATCGTGAGCTTGCGGACGTCGCCCGTCATCCGGTCGAGCCGAAAGGTCTTCATACCCGTAAAGGTTAACACTCGCTGGCAAGCGCGTCCGATCGTCGGTATGAAGGCGGCGAAAGGGAGGGTAGCGATGGCACAGATCAAGGCTGTTCCCGAGGGGTATCACACGGTCACGCCGTTCCTGAGCGTGGACGGCGCGCGCGAGGCGATCGCCTTCTACAAGAAAGCGTTCGGCGCCGAAGAGCGCGGTCTTGCGCCGATGCCGGATGGCAAGGTCATGCACGCCGAGATCAAGATAGGCGACTCGATCATCATGATCGCCGACGCCGTCATGAACCCGCCGACGAAATCGTCGCTGCACCTGTACGTGAACGATGTCGACGCCGCATGGAATCAGGCCGTCGCAGCTGGCTGTCAGGTCGCGATGCCGCTGGCGGATCAAATGTGGGGCGATCGCTACGGCGCCCTGACGGACAAGTGGGGCAACCGCTGGAGCCTGGCCACGCACAAGGAAGACGTGGCTCCGGACGAGATGCAGCGCCGCGCGGACGAGATGTTCAAGAACATGCCCAAGCCGTAGCTGAGATCAGCGCCAGGACGCCAATCAGAGCATTCAGGTTCCCTGGGGTCCGTGGCGTCCTGGCGTTTCGTTCTTCGGGTTCGTGCATCCAAGGAGGACCCGAAATGCCGGCTTCCGTCGTCAACAGCAGCAACGTTCCGATCAAGGTGTGGGCGCCCGTCCACGAGGTCGAGAGCGTTGCGCTGGAACAGCTGAAGCGCACGGCGTCGTTGCCCTGGGTGTTCCACCACGTGGCCGCCATGCCGGACGTGCATTTCGGCAAGGGCGCCACCGTCGGCTCGGTCGTCGCGATGCGCGGCGCCGTGTCGCCGGCGGCGGTCGGCGTCGACATCGGGTGTGGGATGGGCGCCATCCGCACGTCGGTGCGCGCGGACGAGCTGCCGGACTCGTTGAATCGGCTGCGCGGCGCGATCGAGGCTGCCATCCCGGTCGGGTTCAACGCCCACGACGAGCCGGCGTTCAAGCACGGGATGCCCGAGCCGATCGCGCGTGACGGGCTGAAGCTGTTCGCCGAGTTCCGCGACCTGACGCCGAAGGTGCGCGACCGGCTGAGCACGGCCAAACGGCAGGTCGGGACGCTGGGCGGCGGCAACCATTTCATCGAGGTCTGCCGTGGCAGCGACGGGCGGGTCTGGCTGATGCTGCACTCCGGGTCGCGCAACATCGGCAAGGTGCTGGCCGAAGTGCACATCGCGCAGGCCAAGCAGCTGGCGCACAACGACGAGCTGCCGGACCGCGACCTGGCCGTTTTTCTGGCCGGCACGCCGGAGATGGCCGCCTACCGCCACGACCTGTTCTGGGCGCAGCGCTACGCGTTCTTGAACCGCCGGGTGATGTTCCAGCTGCTTTGCGACGTGTTCACGCGCGCCGTGGAACCGCACGTCAAGCGCGCCGTCACTTACGAGGCGCCAATCCTGTGCCACCACAACTACGTCGCGGAGGAGACTCACTTCGGCGAGGAGGTGATCGTCACGCGCAAGGGGGCCATCCGGGCCGGCGCCGGCGAGCTGGGGATCATCCCGGGGTCGATGGGCACGCAGAGCTACGTCGTGCGCGGCCTGGGCAACGCCGATTCGTTCCAGAGCGCGTCGCACGGGGCTGGCCGGCGGATGTCGCGCGGCGCGGCCAAGCGCGCCTACACGGTCAAGGACCTCGCCGACCAGACGGCGGGCGTCTGCTGCCGCAAGGACGCGGGCGTCCTCGACGAGATCCCGGCCGCCTACAAGCCGATCGACCAGGTGATGAAGAACCAGGCCGACCTCGTCGAAGTGGTCGTCGAGCTGAAACAGGTGCTCTGCGTAAAAGGGTGAGCGGCGAACTTGTTCATTGACCGGCGGCGGGTCGCGGCTAAGTTCGCCGCATGCGCTACGTCAAGCTCGGTCGGACGGGTCTGAAGGTCAGTCGGTTCTGCCTGGGAACGATGAACTTCGGTCCCGAGACCAGCGAGGCCGACTCGTTCGCGATCATGGACCGCGCGCTGGAGCTGGGGATCAACTTCTTCGACACCGCCAACGTCTACGGGTGGAAGAAGGGCGAGGGCGTGACCGAGCAGATCATCGGCCGCTGGTTCGCGCAGGGGGGCGGCCGGCGCGAAAAGGTCGTGCTCGCCACCAAGGTGTACGGCGAGATGGGCGAGTGGCCGAACGAGAATCACCTGTCGGCCCGGCACATCCGCGCCGCCTGCGAGGGCAGCCTGCGGCGACTCAAGACCGACCACCTCGACCTTTACCAGATGCACCACGTCGATCGCGACACGCCGTGGGAAGAGATCTGGCAGGCGATGGAGCTGCTGGTTCAGCAGGGCAAGGTCATCTACGTCGGCTCGTCGAACTTTGCCGGCTGGCACATCGCCCGCGCGAACGAGGCAGCCGCGCGCCGCAACTTCCTGGGGCTCGTTTCGGAGCAGAGCAAGTACAGCCTGGTCGAACGCACCATCGAGCTGGAGGTGCTGCCGGCCTGTGCCGCGTACGGGATGGGCGTCATCCCGTACAGCCCGCTGGCCAGCGGCGCGCTGGCTGGCTCGGGCCGGCGCGCGGGCAGCGGCGGCCGCCGCGAGGGTCAGTGGGGGCAGGCGGAGCTGGCCCGCCACCGCCCCAAGCTCGAAGCCTACGAGCGCTTCTGCCGCGAGCTGGGTGAGGAGCCGGCCGACGTCGCGCTGGCGTGGCTGCTGGCCAACCCGGTCGTGACCGGCCCCATCATCGGGCCGCGCACGCGCGAACAGCTGGATGGTGGTTTGCGCGCGCTGGACATCCAGCTCGACGCCAAGCAGCTTGCCAAGCTGGACGAGATCTTCCCCGGCCCCGGCAAGCCGGCCCCCGAAGCCTACGCCTGGTGAGGCCGGGCTCGCCGGTGGCGAGCTACTTCTTACATTCGTCCTTGCCGACGGGCATCCAGCCCTTGCCGAGGTCGATCTCGGCGCTGTGGCCGCCAGTCTTGTCCTTGTGCCACAGGGTCTCCCGGATCTTCACCTTGTGGCCCATCATGTAGGCCTCGCCGGTGGTGGTGGCGGTGTCCGCTTCGGCCTTGCCCGACTCCAGCGCGGTGCCGCCCATGCTGTCGATGGACGTGAACGTGAGCTGGCCCGAGCCGTGGTCGTAGCCGACCCAGAACTGCACGGACAGCGGCGGAACGTCCTTCTGCTTGGCGAGCTGGTAGTCGCCCTTCCAGAAGAAGCCGCCCAGGTCCTTCTTGAACTTGGCCGTCCCCTTGGCTTTCACTTCGCCGGGGCCCATCGTCCCGGCGGGGAACGTCGCTTCGCATTTCCAGGTCCCCTCGAACGGCTTCATGAACGCCTCCAGCTCCTTGGAGGGCGTCGGCGGCGCGGGAGGCGGCATGGGCGCCGCAGTCGGTGCGGGCGCGGCGGGAGCAGCGGCGGCCGCAGCGGCCGGCTTCGGTGCCTGGGCCCAGGCGGCGGCGCCTGCGCATAAAACGGACGTTCCCAGGGCCAGCGAGAGGATCTTGGTCGGGTGCATGTGGGGGCTCCTTTGGTCTTCTATCGGGGTTCTTTGGCGCGCGCGATTCCTTCGAGGATGGCTTTCTTGGCTTCGTCGACGTTGCCCCACCCGATGACCTTCACCCATTTGTGGTCTTCCAGGTCCTTGTAGTGGGCGAAGAAGTGCTCGATCTGCTTGACGGTGATCTCGGGAAAGTCGGTGTAGTTGTGCACCTGCTCGTAGCGGCGCGTGAGGCGAGTCACTGGAACGGCCAGGATCTTTTCGTCGGTCCCGGCCTCGTCCTGCATCAGGAAGATGCCGACCGGGCGGACGGCCATGACGGCGCCCGGGACGACACCGCGCTGGTTGGCGACGAGGACGTCCACCGGGTCGCCGTCGCCCGACAGCGTGTGCGGGATGAAACCGTAGTTTCCCGGGTAGCGCATCGACGTGTACAGGAACCGGTCGACGACCAGCGTCCCGGCGTCCTTGTCCATCTCGTACTTGATGGGCTCGCCCCCGACGGGGACCTCGATGATGACGTTGATCTCCTCGGGCGGGTTGCGGCCGATGGATATGGCTTCGATGCGCACGCGCGCATTGTAAGGCAACAGCGCGCGACGGCGAATGAAACGCCAGGACGCCACCAGAACGCCAGGGGACCTGGAAGAGCCGGATCACAAATTTTCAGAGCGATGCGTCCATCTGTCCAACCCATGCTCCGCGCGGATTGGCGTCCTGGCGTTTATCTGAACATGCGCTAGCCGCGCGCTGCTCGTGGCGGCGCTGTCGCGGCGTCCATCCCGATCTCGGCGCGACTGAGCGCGCTGACCGCGGCGGCCCGCAGCGCGGCGTCGTCGCCGTCGCCTAGCCCCAGCGCGAACAGCGCCGGTGCGGCGCCGAAGCGCACCTCCAGGACGGCGGCGTGGGTCTGCGCCAGGCCGCGGACCGGCTGCACGGTGGACGTGACGACGTTCGCCTGCGCACCAACGGCGGCGAACACGGCTGCCACGGGATCTGCCGCGCGCGCCGGCAACACCGTCAGGCCAGGCGATTCCCGGCGGTACGTCGCGTCCAGCAGCGCGAACAGATCCCGGGCGCTCAGCTCGCCGCCGGCGCTGTCCGCCTGCGCTTGAACGACGCGCGCGAACTCGATCTGCAGCCGCCGTGGCAGGTCCAGCCCGTACGCGGCGCCGATGAGGTAGGCGATGCCGCCCTTGCCGGACTGGCCGTTGACGCGGATGACGGCGTCGTAGGTGCGCCCCACGTCGGCGGGGTCGATGGGCAGGTACGGCATGTCCCAGACCGGATCGGCCGGGTTCGCGGCGCGGGCGGAGAACCCCTTCTTGATCGCGTCCTGGTGGGACCCCGAGAAGGACGTGTAGACCAGGTCGCCCGCGTACGGGTGGCGCGGGTGGACCGGCAGCTGCGTGCAATGCTCGGCGACGGCGCGAACCCCGTCGATGTCCGAGAAATCCAGCCCCGGGTCGATCCCCTGCGCGTACAGGTTCAGCGCCAGCGTGACCAGGTCGACGTTGCCGGTGCGCTCGCCGCTGCCGAACAGGCAGCCTTCGACGCGATCGGCGCCCGCCATGACGGCCAGCTCGGCGGCGGCGACGGCGGTGCCCCGGTCGTTGTGCGGGTGGACGCTGAGCACGATCGAGTCGCGCCGGGCCAGGTTGCGGTGCATCCATTCGACCTGGTCCGCGTAGATGTTGGGGGTCGACCGTTCGATGGTGGCCGGCAGGTTCACGATGGCCTTGCGCGCCGGGGTGGCGCCCCAGGTCTCGGTCACGGCGTCGCAGATCTCCTTCGAGAAATCGAGCTCGGTCGCGCTGAAGGTCTCGGGTGAGTATTCGAACCCCCACTCGGTCGCGCTGTCGGCGGCGGCCAGGTCGCGGATCTGGGCGGCGGCGCGGGTCGCGATCTCCAGGACCCCGGCGCGGTCTTTCTGGAAAACCACCCGCCGAAACACCGGCGCCGTGGCGTTGTAGACGTGCACCACCGCGCGGCGTGCGCCGCGCAAGGAGGCGAAGGTCCGGTCGATCAGCTCCTCGCGCGCCTGGGTCAGCACCTGCACGGTGACGTCGGCGGGGATGCGGTCTTCCTCGATCAGGCGCCGGACGAAGTCGAAGTCGACCTGCGAGGCGGACGGGAACGCGATCTCGATCTCCTTGAACCCGATCCGGACCAGGGTCTCGAACATCCGCAGCTTGCGCGTCTGGTCCATCGGCTCGATCAGCGCCTGGTTGCCGTCGCGCAAGTCGCTGCTGCACCAGAGGGGGGGCCGGGTGATCACCTGATTCGGCCAGCGGCGATCCGCCAGCGCGATGGGCGCCGCCGCGACGTACTTTCTCCCCGGGGTCTTGGTCATCATCGAGGGCAGAGTGGCGACGGCTGAAGCATTAGGCAAATTAATAATTCTGCTAGCTCCGATAACGGAAATTAATGCTCGCCGCGGCGGGCGCCCTGCGCATCCGCCGACGCGGCCGCGCAGAGCTTTTCGCAACGGATGGGGTGCCGGCTGCGCGCTGGCCAGCGAAGGGCCCCGTCACGCGCGGGCGCGCGCGCGGCACCGGACTTGCTGGTTGCGGCAGGCATGACACTGGTCGACTTCGAAACCGCCCGCGCCGCCAGCGGCCTGCGCATCGTGTACGCCGACAAGATCGCCAGCCCCTGGTCGCAGGCGGCCCTGGGCCTTTTCGACCTGAAAGGGGTGCCGTACGTCCTCGCGCCGTTTCGTCCGTTCGCGCAAGCGGTGCGCGACCACACCGGCGCGAACAACGCGCCCGTCGTCCTGTTCGACGACGAACCGCCGCGCACCGGCTGGGGCGAGATCCTGGCCCTGGCCGAGCGGCTCGGCGGCCGCGTATCGCTGGTCCCCGACGAGGACGAGCGCGCCGTGACGATGTACGGGCTCTCGCACGCGATCCTCTCGGAAGGCGGCCTCGGCTGGAGCGTGCGGATGTTGCTGACGCACGCCGGTCTCACGACCGAGGGGCGCGCAGGGTGGCCGGCGCCGGTGGCGGCCTACCTGGCACCCAAGTACGGCTACGCGGCCGAGCGCGTTCCGGCGGCGCGTGCGCGCGCGATCCGCGTGCTGAACCTGCTGGCCCGAACGCTGGCCGACAGCCAGGCCGCCGGATACGTCTACATGCTGGGCCCCACGCTCACGGCGCTGGACGTCTACGCCGCGACGGTGCTGGGCGTCATCGCGCCGCTGCCACACGAGCAGTGCCCCATGCCGGACGTGCTCCGTCACGCGATCGCGACGCTGGATCCGGACGTGCGCGCCGCGGTCCCGGCCTCGCTGCTCCATCACCGGGACCTGATGTACGCGCGGCACTTGCGCGTGCCGGTCCGCCTGTGACGGCGTGAAAGTCGACACCCCGGGCGGTGCGGACGGGGGTATGATGTGGGCTTCGGCGGCGGCGGGCGGCCCCCCTCGGTTCACGGAGGAGCTCGATGTCTTGGTCCCCTGCTCTTCGTTTGCTTATCGTCTGTTTGCTCGCGCACCTGGTCGGCTGCGCATCGCCCGGCCATTCCGATGCGTCCGGCGGCTCGAACGGATCCGGCGGCTCGACCGGCGGCGCGGGCGGAGCTCGTGTCAGCGGCAGCGGCGGTGCGCCGAACGCCGCGGGCGGGACCGGCAACGTCACCACCAGCACTGGCGGCAGCGCGACAGGTGGCCGCGGTGGTTTGGGGGGCAACCCACCCGGGACCGGCGGTGTGACCGCCACCGGCGGCGCGGCGGGCGCGGCGACGGCCCTCACCATCCCCGGCGCCGGACACTGCACGCCACCGGCGGCGGCCAAGCTGGCTGACGCGCAGGCCGCCTACGCAAAGTGGATGGCCGATCTCGTGACCAGCGACGGCGCGGGCGGCTTCCTGCGCGTGAAGCGGCCGAATTCTTCGGGTGCCGAGGTCAACTCCACGGTGTCGGAGGGGATCGGGTACGCGATGCTGCTCGCGGTTTACGCCAACGACCAAACCTCGTTCGACAAGTTCTGGAAGTACGCGAACCTCTGGCTGAACAGCAACGGGCTCATGAACTGGTACATCAACGCCGCCGGAACGCAGGTGCTGGGGACGGGCGCCGCCAGCGACGGCGACGAGGACATGGCGTTCGCGCTGGTGATGGCCGACAAGCGCTGGGGCGGGCAGGGCAGCCTCTCGACGACGTACCTGGCGGCCGCCAAGAAGTTGATCGACGCCATGTGGCAGCACGAGGTCGACCACGCTCGCAACAACGTGCTGACGCCCGGTGATCAATTCGCCGACGGGTCGGTCATCAACATCTCGTACTTCGCGCCGGCCTATTACCGCGTGTTCGCCCGCGTGTCCGGAAACACCGGCTGGAACCAGACCGTCGAGACGACCTACACGGTCATTGCCGCCACGTTGAACGCCCAGAACGGAAACGCCAGCAACGGCCTGGTCCCCGCCTGGTCGACGCCGGCCGGTGTGCCGATGGCGCCCGCCGGGACCAGCGACCCGCTCTACCACCAGCTGGATTCCTGTCGGACGCCGTTCCGCATCGGCCAGGACTACTGCTGGAATGCCGAGCCGCGCGCGCTGACCTACTTGCAGAAGATCAGCGGCTTCTACGCGGGGGTGACCGTCGCCGCGATGGTCGACGGATACGATCTCAACGGCAACCCGCACACGGGGGCCGTCACCGCCGGCGGCCCGCGCGCGGCGTCGTTCGTGGGTGGGGCCGGGGTCGGCGCGATGGCGACGGGGGCCACCTACGCGGCGCTGCGCGACGACGCCTACGCCAGTGTGGCCACGCTGAGCGACCTCGCGGGCAGCACGTATTACCAGGAGTCCTGGACCGCCCTGTCGCTGCAGATGATGACGGGTCTGCTCCGCGATCTGACGATGTAGCCGCGTCGTTGCGCGGGCATGAGCCGCGCCGCGGGCGGGCGGCAACGTACGATCGCATGAGGAGCCGCGGTCGTTTCGCCCCCACCCTGGTCCTGCTGCTCACCGGCGCCGCCCTCGGCGCGCTGGAGATCGGCTGTTCATCCGAATCGCCGCCTGCGTCAGGCACGGGCGGCTCGCCCGCAACCGGCGGCGGTCACGGCACTGGCACCGGCGGCGCGTCGACCGGCAGCGGTGGTACGTCGACCGGCAGCGGCGGTGCCTCGACGACGGGCGCGGGCGGCTCGGTCCCCGGCACCGGCGGCACGACGACCGGGCCCGGCGGCCGTTCGGGCGGGACAGGCGGCGCGACTACGGGAACCACCGGCGGTACCAGCGGCACGGGGACGGGCGGCGCCGGGATCGCGGGTCACCCGGGGACGGGCGGGGCCGCCGGCTCGACCTCGACCGGCACAGGCGGGACGGGCGTTGCCGGACACGCGGGCCCGTGCGACATCTGGGTCGCGCCCGACGGCAGCGACACCAACCCGGGCACCGAGGCGCTGCCGGTCGCGACGCCGCAGCACGGCTACGATCTGCTCTGCCCGGGCGTGACCGGCTCCGCCAACGGCGCGATCTGCTCGGGGACGCTGACGACGATGTGCCTCAAGGCGGGAACCTACAAGCTGGGCACCCGCGTCGAGTTCAAGAAGACGCGCATGGGAACGGCGACGCGCATCATCACGATGCGCGCCGATCCGGCCGCCACCACCAAGCCGGTGCTGGACTTCTCGAGTCAGCCGCGCCTCGGTTGCGGCGACTCGCCCGTCGACAAGAACATCTACGGCGTCGACATCGGGTCGGACTGGACCCGCGTGCAGGGGCTGGAGGTGAGCGGCGCCAACGACACCGGCATCCTGGTCCAGGGCTCCCACGACTTCGTCGACAACTGCGTCGTGCACGACGCCGAGGACACGGGCGTCCTCATCAGCTCCAGCTCCGGGTTCACGGGCAGCGGGACCTACGCGACGATCACCAACACCGACTCGTACCACAACCACGACGAGCGCTGCGAGGGCGCCAACGCCGACGGCTTCGGGGCCAAGAAGGGTGGCGGCGCCGGGAACGTCTTCGACGGCTGCCGGTCCTGGGACAACGCCGACGACGGCTACGATTTCTACGCCTGGACGGATCCCGTGACGGTCAAGAACTCATGGGCGTTCAACATGGGCGCGACCACGGCCGGCGCGCAGAGCAACGGCAACGGCTTCAAGATGGGCGGCAACGACGTCTCCGCCAAGCACGTCATGTCCAACCTGTTCGCGTTCTACAACCAGGGGAACGGCGGCCACAAAGCCGACTGGGGCTTCACCAACAACAGCAACCCGGCCAGCATGACCTGCACCGGGTGCGGCGCCTGGAACAACACGGGCGGCGCCTTTCAGGGCATCACGCACACGGGCGACGTCACGGCCAAGGCGACCGCCGCCGCCGCGGCTGCCGCCAAGCGCAACGCCGACGGCAGCCTGCCCGACGTCACGAAGCTCTGATCTGCGGGATGGGCGGCGGCACCGCCCGGGTCTCTGCGCGTGGCGGCGTGCCTCCGTACCGGCGTTCCGGCGCGGGGAAGCCGCACGATGTCCCGTCGACGTGCACGACCTGATCCTCCCAGGGCAGGCGGTATCGCCCCGCGACGAGATCGTGCATGTACGTGTACGGGCAGTCGCTGGCGCCGCCCTTCACGGCGACGTAACCGCGGTGCGCCAGCTGGTAGATGTTGTTCTCGACGCCCCAGGTGCGCCGCGCTTCGCGCACCAGGTCCGGGCGGACCTCCGCGGTGATGATCTCGTCGGGGCGCGCGCCGCCCGTCGCCAGCGGGACGCCGTCGAAGTTGACGATCATCCCTTCGCCCATCGAATCGAACGTCCCGTCCGACCCGCACAGACAGACGGAGGCCGTGACCGCCAGGTTCTGAAACGCGTTCGCCTCGTTGGTGATGCGCCAGGCGTGGCGAATCGGCGCCGTGTACCCGGCGGTGCGGATGATGATCTCGGCGCCCTTGTAGGCACACTCGCGCGCCATCTCGGGGAACATGCCGTCGTGGCAGATGATGAGCGCCAGGCGGCTGCCGTTCGGGCCGTCGCACACCGGGATGCCCAGGTCCCCGGGCTCCCACGGCTCGACGGGCACCCAGGGGTGTAGCTTGCGGTAATAGAGCCGGATCTCGCCGCGGTCGTCGATGACGAGGCCGCTGTTGTAGGGGTTTCCGCGCGGGTTCGCTTCCATGATCGAGAAGCAGCCCCAGATGCTGTTGGCGACGCACGCCGCCCGGAACGCGGCGACCTCCGGCCCGTCCAGGCGGCACATGAGGGTGGGGTCGGTGCTCATCGACAGCCCGTGCAGCGAATATTCGGGGAACACGACCAGGTCCATGCCGGGCAGGTTGCGCCGCGCCTTCGCGACCATGCCGACGATCCGGTCCGTCTGCGCCGCCAGCTCCGCCGCCGTCGCGACCGTCGGCAGCTGCAGCTGCACCATCCCGATCACCACGCCCGACGGCGACTTGTTGAGTCCTCCAAGACCGCTCATGGCCGCCATGTCACCACGCGCCAAGTAGCCGGAATGTTTCGAGCATGCGCTTTCTGGGTAACGGGCGCGGGGCGGTGGGCTGTCACCCACATTTCATGAGCTGGAAACACCTTCTTGACCTGCGCTTTGAGAAGCTGCGCCTCAGGGAAGATTCTTGGATCCGAGCGTTGCTGACTTGAATAAGGGGATGGCCGAGCTGAGGACGATGGTCCTGTCCGGCCAGACTGCGCTGAACATCGTCTGGACGCTGGTCACCGGCTTCCTCGTGATGTTCATGCAGGCCGGGTTCGCGCTGGTCGAGACCGGCCTCACCCGCGCCAAGAACGTCGCCCACACGATGGGCATGAATTTCCTCGTCTACTCGATCGGCATCATCGGGTTCTGGGCGCTGGGGTTCGGCCTGCAGATGGGCGGCGTAGGCGCGCTGTCGACCTTCGGCAACGACCCGACGCTGTCGAGTGAGATGGTCATTCACATCGCGGGCCACGAGTTTGGCCTCTTCGGCATGCGCGGCTTCTTCCTGTCGCCCGCCGTCTACACGGCGCCCGTCGCGGCGCTGTTCCTGTTCCAGATGGTCTTCATGGACACCACAGCGACCATCCCGACGGGCGCCATGGCCGAGCGGTGGAAGTTCACGTCGTTCGTGATCTTCAGCTTCGTGATCGCGACGATCATCTACCCAATCTACGCCAACTGGGTGTGGGGCGGCGGCTGGCTGTCGCAGCTGGGACACAACTTCGGCCTGGGGCACGGGCACGTCGACTTCGCCGGCAGCTCCGTCGTCCACATGGTCGGCGGCGTGGCGGCGCTGGTGGGCGCCAAGGTGATGGGGCCACGCATCGGCAAGTATTCGAGTGACGGCAAGGCCCAGCCCATCCCCGGCCACAACATCCCGATGGCCGTGCTGGGGACGTTCATCCTGGCGTTCGGGTGGTTCGGCTTCAACCCGGGCTCGACGCTGTCGGGCACCGACACGCACATCGCGGTCATCGCGGTGAACACGATGCTGGCCTCCGCGACGGGCGCGTTCGGTGCGTACCTCTACATGAAGTTCCGGTTCGACACGCCGGACGTCAGCATGATGTGCAACGGCATGCTGGCCGGTCTGGTGGCGATCACCGCGCCGTGCGCGTTCGTGACCGCGCCGGCCGCGATGTTCATCGGCCTCGTGGCCGGAATCCTGGTGGTCGTCTCGGCGCTGTTCATCGAGAACGTTCTGAAGATCGACGACCCGGTCGGCGCCTCGTCCGTCCATGGGGTCTGCGGCGCCTGGGGCATCCTTTCGCTGGGCCTTTTCGCCGACGGCCGCTACGGCGAGGGGTGGAACGGCGTGCCGGGGCCGGTGCGCGGGCTCTTTTACGGTGACCCGTCGCAGTTCGCCGCCGAGTGCATTGGCATCTTGGCGAACGTGGCGTGGGTGTCGCTGACGACGTACGTGACGCTGAAGCTGGTGGGGGCGGCGGTCGGGAACCGCGTCTCGACCAGCACGGAGATCCAGGGGCTGGACGTGCCGGAGATGGGGATGGAAGGGTACAGCGCCGAGTCGCTTCCTCAGTAACAAACGGAGCGTGTGATCGTGCAGAACCGAAACATCAACAACAACGACCGTCGCGCAGATGCGCCGCCCGCCTCGCGCGGTTTCTCGGCGCAGCTGCGGGGCGCGAGCCTGTGGGACCTGGTGCAGATCGAATGCCTGTCGCGCTCGCGGCGGTCGATGCAGGTCGTGGGCGAGGGGGGCGTCGGCTACCTCTACTTCGATCGCGGGCGCGTCGTGCATGCCACCACCGCGCAGGCCGTCGGTGAAGCGGCGGCGCTGGAGATCCTGGCGTGGACGAACGGGTCGTTCCAGTCCAGCGATCGACCGTGGCCCGAGCAGCCGTCGATTCAAACGGCGCTGGAAGGTCTGCTGCTGCGGGCCGCCCAGCTGCGCGACGAGGCTGCCGCGTCCAACCTGGTGGCGTTCCCGGGGCGGAGCGGCGGCGCGCCCGACGACGACACGTTTGAAGAGCTAGAAATAGGCGGCGAAGAAGGAGACACAGAAGGAGAGGGGCCCATGCGAAGTTCCAACATCGACGACGCGATCACGGGGGTCAAAGACCCGCGGCCCATGCGGCCCGAGATCGCGGGAGATTTCACCGTCGTGATGCGCCTGGCCCCCACCGGCGCCGTCATCAGCAACCGCGGCGGCAACGAAGAGATGGCGGAAACCGTCGCCTACGTGCAGCGCCTGCTGCAGCTCACGGGCGAGATGCTGGGGCTCGGCGAGTTCTCCGCGATGGAGTGCACGTTCGTGCACGGGCGCTGCCTCATCTTCACGGAAAACGGCGACGAGACGGTGGCGCTGCGGCCGCGGGCGGACGGCAACCTGCAGCCGCTTCGCGAGAAGTTGGGGCTATGACCGCCGTCGACGCGCGTGCGCTGGCGGAATCCGTGCGCGGAAGCCTGGCCACGTTGAAGGACGTGGCCGGCATCACCGGGAGCTTCGTGTGCGCGAAGGACGGGCGGCTGGTCGCGCGCGAGATCCCGGCGCTGTTCGAGGACGCCGTCCTGTCCGAGGCGGGCAGCCGCCTGTTGCGCGTCGGCGAGACGTTCGCCGCCCACGGCGACGACATCGAGGCCGCCGTGGTCCGCTTCGGCGACCACCGCCTGTACCTCAAGACGATCGGCGGCGCGATGCTGTGCATCGTGGTCGCCGGTCCCGTGAACATGCCGGCGCTGCGCATGGCCGCCAACCTGGTCGGCCGCCGCATCGCGCCCGCCGTCTCGCAGGTCCAGCTGGAGGCACCGCTGGAATCGCCCGCCGGCACGCCCGACCACGCCGCCCTCGCCGCGACGGCGGCCGCGCGCAGCCAGGGCATCCCCGGGATGCGCCGCTTCCGCGGTCGCGCTGTCGAGTAGCCCACGCGAGGCGGGTTTCACCAGGCGATGACGATCTTGCCGAAGTGCCCGCCCCGTTCGAATTGTAGATAGGCCTCCCGCGCGTCGTCGAAAGAGAATACGCGCTCGATCACCGGCGTCGAGGCCGGCCGTACGAACACGCGGGCCAGCAACTCGAGCATGGTCCGCGAGCCGACGGCGATGCCGCGCAAATGGAGGGCCTTCTGTGCAACTTTACGGACGTCGAGGTCAGTCCGTCCCTCTGGCAGGGTCCCCACGATGCTGATTGTGCCGCCGACGCGCGCAGCGGCGATGGATTCGGACAGCGTGCTGGGTCCTCCGACGGCAATGACCAGATCCGCGCCCTGGCCGCCGGTGATGTTCATGACCTCCGCGCTCCAATTCGGTGCCCGCTGGTAATTGATGCCCGCGACCGCGCCAAGGCGGCGCGCGCGGGTGAGGTTGTCGTCGCGGCTGGAGCTCACGATGACGTGCGCGCCAGCGGCCTGGGCGAGCTGCAACGCGAACACGGACACGCCGCCCGTCCCCTGGACGACGACCGTGTCGCCCGGGGAGAGACGCGGACCTTCGAACAGCGCATTCCACGCCGTCGTTCCGGCGCAGGGCAGGGTGGCCGCTTCCTCGAACGACATCGTGTCAGGGATCGCCACGAGCGCTGTTTCGGGAAGCACGACGAGCTCCGCGAGGACACCGTCGACGAGGCCGCCGGGCGCGCTCCGCAAGTATTCGGTCATGAACCGGCCATCGATCCACTCCGGCGCGAAAGCGTTCACGACGCGACCGCCGGGCGCGAACCGGCGCACCTGGCTGCCGACGGCCACCACCTCTCCCGCGCCGTCGGATAGGGGGACGACCACGCGGTCCGCGCCGTAGAGCCCGTGGGTGACCAGCAGATCGCGCGCGTTCAGAGAGGCGGCCCGCATACGCAAGAGGACGTCGTGTGGCCCCAGCTCCGACGGTGCTGGCCGCTCGCCGAGCACGAGGCTGCTCGGACCTTCTTCGCCGCGAAGTTCCCAGATACGCATCACATGATCCTCCACGATGAGGTCGGTCGACGCCCGTAGACGGCGTCGCGAAGGTCCGTCGGGAATCTGCCGCTCAAGCCTTCGACGGCGGTGTTGGTGAGCGCCACCACCACCAGCTCGGATGCGGGGTCGACGAACCAGCTGTGTCCCCAGGCCCCGCCCCAGCTCCACGTCCCCGGCGGCTGTGGCGTCGCCGCGGCTCGTGGATCGACGAGCACGGCGCCGCCGAACCCGAAGCCCCAGCCGGGACCAAGCACCACGGGAAGGTCACCGACCTGATTCGTCATCATCGCGCGGGCCGTCCCCGGCGTGAGCAGTCCCTTCGGCCCCGTCCGGACGACTTCCAGAAGTCGGGCGATGTCGTCGGCGGTTCCGTTCATTCCCGCTCCCCCCGACGGGAACGACCGCGGATCGAACACGCGGCGCGGCGAAAAACGAATGCCCGCCATGCCCATGAACGGAACGACGTCCGGATCGCGCATTCGTCTCGGCGGTGAGCCGTCGGCGTAAGGGGTCACCAGCCGCGCGGCCGCAGGTGCTGAAAACCCGGTGTCGACCATGAGGAGCGGCTCGGTGACGAGCTCGCGCACGGCGGTGGGCAGCGGCTGGGACAGGACGCGTTCGATCACCGCACCGACCACGTCCAGCGCGACAGAGTAGGCCCACTGGGTGCCAGGGGCGAACGCGAGGCCTGCGCGCACGATCCGCCGCAGCTCCTCTTCCA
This sequence comes from Polyangia bacterium, assembly GCA_045802645.1. GTDB lineage: Bacteria > Myxococcota_A > Polyangia > Fen-1088 > Fen-1088 > JADGRB01. The sequence continues at coordinate 10,532 of JBJMQQ010000280.1, read as the reverse complement.
TCGCGAGCCCGGGTTCGTCCAGCCCGTCCGACACGCCCGCGCGATGGTACGGACCATCCGGCCGCTCGAAGTGCTGGTAAGAGAGCCCGGCCGTATGGGTCAGGAGGTGAGCGATGGTGATGACGGGACTGTCGCCGCCGGCGAAACGCGGGCGGAAGTCCGGCAAGTAGGTCGTGACCGGCTCGTCCAGCCGCAGCCGTCCCATGTCGACGAGGCGGAGCGCTGCCAGCGTGACGATCGGCTTTGTCACCGAAGCCAGTCGAAAGACGTGAGACGCGCTCATCGGAACGTCTGCCTCGCGATCGGCCCAGCCCAGCGCTCGCCGGTAAACCGGCTCGCCCGCGCGGAGCACCACGATCGCCGCGCCCACGATCCGGCGCGAATCGACCGCCTCCTCGAGGACGGCGTCGATTCGACCGCTTGGGGTGGTGTTGCTCATGGTGACCGTCCTTTCCCTCTGACCTCAAGGTGGGGCACCACGGCCATGACGCCAAATGCATGGTAGGTATGCGCCTTCATGCATGGCACGCATCTCGCGGGCGTCGACCTCAACCTCTTGCCCTTGCTGGATGCGCTGCTCACGGAGCGGCATCTGACCCGCGCGGCGCGCCGAGTTGGCCTGTCGCAGCCAGCCGCGAGTCGGGCGCTCGGCCGGCTACGAGTCGTGCTCGCCGACCCCTTGCTGGTTCGCGCGGGCCCGACGTGGCGCCTGACCGCCCGGGCGGAGGCGCTTCGCGACCCCGTGCGCATGGCGCTGGGACTGCTGGAGGGGGCGCTCACGCCGGCGGCGCCGTTCAATCCCGCGACCGCCCAAAGGACAATCCGCGTCGCCAGCGACGACTACGCTGAGCTCGTGGTGCTCGCGCCGTTGCTCTCCCGCCTGTCTCGCGTCGCCCCTGGTCTGGCCGTCCAGGTGCTTCCGGCGCGCGGGACGAGCCTCGACGGGTTGGTACGCGGGGACGTCGATGTGTCGTTTGCTCCGGCCATGGATCGGCTTCCCGCGAGCGTGAACGTGGAACGGCTGGCACCCGATCGCTTCGTCTGCATGGTGGCCGCTTCGCATCCGTTCGCGCGCCGGACACCGACGCTGGCGAGGTTCCTCGAGGCGCGGCACGCCCTCATTGCTCCGCGCGGGCAGCGCGGCGGCTACGTCGATGACGCGCTCGCCGCGCTGGGCAAGCGTCGCCATGTCACCCTCGCGCTACCCCATTTTCTGGTCATGCCGTTCTTCGTCGCGTCGACCGATCTCGTCCTGACGCTCGCGGAGCGGGTGGCGCGCATCTACTCGCGCTTGCTGCGCGTGACGCTGTTCAACCCGCCGCTCCGTCTGCCCGGGTTCACCACCGCGCTCTACTGGCACCATCGGGACTCGCACGATCCGGCGCTCACCTGGTTTCGCGAACAAGTCGTGGCGCTCCGTGCGTCCCTGGTGCTGTCTCCCCAGCTTTCAGGGGACTAGCGCATCGGCTTGCGCGCTAGGACAGTTCCGAGCGGCGCAGCCGCGGCTGGTGGCGGACGTCCTCGCCGGTCAGAACGAAGATCACGCGCTCGGCCATGTTGACGGCGTGGTCGCCGATTCGTTCTATGTACTTCGTGATCGCCTGAACCCGCGTCGCGTTGGCGACGTCGATCGTTTCGTCCCGCATGCGCGAGAGGATCTGATGGAACATGTGGGCGTAAGTGCTGTCGAGGACCTCGTCCTTGTCGATGACGCCCCGCGCGCGGGGGACGTCGCCGGTGACCAGCGCTGCCAGCGACTCCGAGACCATCTGGCGCGCCATGGTCAGCATCGGAAGGATCTCGTCGTATGGCAGGGGCGACGGCGTGCTGTCCAGCTCTGCGACACGCGTCGCGATGCTGACGCCCAGGTCTCCGATCCGCTCGAGATCGACGACCAGCTTCAACGCCGAGGTCAGCAGACGGAGATCGCCGGCGACCGGCTGGCGGCGGGCCAGGATCTCGAGACACAAATGGTCGATCTCCAGCTCCATGTCGTCCGTCTCGTCGTCGCCCAGGATGATCTCGTTCGCGAGCGCCACGTCACGGCTGACCAGCGCGCGCCCGCTCGCCTCGACGACCCCGTCGACCTGCCGGCTCATCTCCATCAACTTGAACCGCACGGCGTTCAGCTCGACTTCGTAGTCGTGGCTCGTGTGCTCCCGCAGCCCGGTCGTGCTCATCCGAACCTCCCCGTGATGTACTCCTCCGTCTGCCGTTCAGTCGGGTGCGTGAACAGCGTCTTGGTGTCGCCGAACTCGATCAAACGGCCCAGGTACATGAAGGCCGTGTAGTCGGACACGCGCGCTGCCTGCTGCATGTTGTGGGTGACGACCGCGATCGTGTACTCCGACTTGAGCTGGCTGATCAGCTGCTCAATCTTCTGCGTGGAGATCGGGTCCAGCGCCGACGCCGGCTCGTCCAGCAGGAGGATCTCGGGCTTGACGGCCACGGCGCGGGCGATGCAGAGGCGCTGCTGCTGTCCGCCCGACAGAGCGGTCCCGTCCTGTCGCAGCTTGTCCTTCACCTCGTCCCACAGCGCCGCTTGTCGCAGCGACCATTCGACGCGCTCGTCCATGTCCGCGCGGGAGAGACGTTCGTAGAGCCGCACCCCGAAACTGATGTTGTCGTAAACCGACATCGGAAAAGGGGTCGGCTTCTGAAAGACCATCCCGATCTTCGCCCGAACCTTGTTCACGTCGCCCCGACCCTCGAGCAGGTTCTGGTCGCCCATGCCGACGTGCCCCGTCGCGCGCTGGCCCGGGTAAAGCTCGTAGATCCGGTTGAACGTCCGCAGCAACGTCGACTTGCCGCATCCCGACGGGCCGATGAACGCCGTCACCTGGCGCTCGTGAATGTCCAGGGTGATTTCATGCAGCGCCTTGAACTTGCCGTAGAAGAACGACAGCTCCCGAACCTGAAGCTTCGTCTGGCGGCCCGGGGCAGCAGACGGCTTGGTCCGCGAGATCTGCTGCGCCGGTCCGGCCGTCACGCGGGATGTTCCCGTGGTCGGTTCGATACTCAGGCTTTGTGGCTGGTCCATTGTTCCCTCACGCGCGCTTGCGGCGCAGGACAGCCCGCGCCACGATGTTGATCAGAAGGATCGTCACAGTGATCAGCAGGGCCCCCGCCCATGCCAGGTGCTGCCAATCTTCGTAGGGGCTCATCGCGAACTGGAAGATCACGGCCGGCAGGTTGGGAAACGGCCGCGCCATGTCCGTGCTCCAGAACTGATTGTTGAGCGCCGTGAACAGCAGCGGCGCGGTCTCACCGCTGATGCGCGCCATCGCCAGCAGGACGCCCGTCAGAATCCCGGGCGCGGCGCTGCGGTAGACGACGGCCATCGTGATCTTCCAGCGCGGCGCCCCCAGCGCGGCGGCCGCCTCGCGCAGCGTGTCTGGCACCAACCGCATCATGTTTTCAGTGGTCCGGACGACCACCGGCAACACGATCAGAGCCAGCGCGACGGCGCCCGCCCATCCAGAGAAGTGGCCTGCCCGCAGGACGATGAGCCCGTAGATGAACACGCCGATGATGATCGACGGCGCGCTGAGCAGGATGTCGTTGACGAACCGCACGACGGCCGCCACGCGGGACGTCCGCCCGAACTCGGACAGATAAGTGCCGGCCAGGATGCCGACCGGGGCGCCGAACGCGACGCCCGCCACCGTCAGGATCAGGCTACCCGCGATGGCGTTCTTCAGCCCGCCCGCGGCGCCCGGCGGCGGCGTCGATTCGCTGAAGACCCGCAGGTTGACCCAGTGCAGGCCGTTGCTGAACAGCGTCCAGAGCAGCCAGACCAACCAGAACAGGCCGAATGTCGTGGCCAGCACCGAGAACGTCAGGCCGATCGCGTTCACGAGCTTGCGGCGCGCAGCCAGGCTGGTCATGTCCGCACCCCCTCGCGCGCGCCCATCTTCAGCAGCAAAAGGCGGGCCGCGCACAGGACGATCAGCGTCAGTCCGAACAGCACCAGCCCCAGTCCCAGCAACGACGAGGTGTAAAGCGGCGACACTGCTTCCGTGAATTCATTGGCCAGCGTCGACGAGATCGTGTTGCCCGGCATGAACAGCGACAGGTTGACGTCGTGGGCGTTGCCGATGACGAAGGTGACCGCCATCGTCTCGCCGAGCGCACGGCCAAGCCCCAGCATGACGCCGCCCACCACCCCGACGCGCGTGTAGGGCAGCACGACATTCCAGACCACCTCCCAGGTGGTCGCGCCCAGCGCGTACGCTGACTCGCGCAGGGCCGCCGGTACCGTTTCGAAAACATCCCGCATGACCGCGGCCATGAACGGGATGACCATGATCGCCAGGATCAGCCCGGCGGTCAGCATGCCGATGCCCATCGGCGGTCCCTGGAACAGCCCGCCGACGAGGGGCCAGCCGCCCATGTGGTCGGTCAGCCAGGGCTGCAGGTGCGCGGCGAACACAGGGGCGAACACGAACAGCCCCCACATGCCGTAGATGATGCTGGGGATGGCCGCCAGCAACTCGACCGCCACGCCGATGGGCCGCTTGAGCCAGCGCGGTGCCAGCTCGGTGATGACCAGCGCGATGCCGAAACTGACCGGCACCCCGACGACCAGCGCGATCACCGATGTCACCACCGTCCCGTAAAGCGGCGCCAGAGCGCCAAATTGGTTCGTGACCGGGTTCCATTCCTTGCTGGTCAGAAAGTGGCCGCCGAAGGTGCGCAGCGCCGGCCACGAGCCGTGAACCAGCGTCACCAGCGTGCCGGCGACCGATAGCAGCACCACCGCCGCGCACACCTGGGTCAGGACGCGGAACGCGCGGTCGCCGACGGAGACCGGTCGAACCAGTCGCAACCTCGGGCGTTGCGGCGCGTTCACCGAAGGGCCGGATCCAGCCGCGCTTTCTTCGGGCGCGGCCGCTCCCTGCTGTACCACGATGTGTTGCCTTCCTTCGGTGGGCTATTTCTGGGCGTGTTCGTCGCCAGGCCAGACGTGCCCGCCGCCGGCGTCGGTGATCGACTTCGTCCAGTTCTTCTCGATCAGATCGACCACCTTGTCGGGCATCGGCACGTACCCCAGTTGCTTGGCGGCGTCGTCGCCCTTGCGGTAGCCCCAATCGAAGAACTTCAGCACGGCACGCCCGACATCGGCCTGCTTCTGCTTGCGTTGCATGAGCACGAACGTCGCGCCCGTGATCGGCCACGCGCTGGCGCCAGGCTGGTTGGTCAGCACCACGTAGAAGTCCTTGGCGTGCACCCAGTCAGCGCCCTGGGCCGCCGCCTGGACCGCCTCGTCCGTCGGATCCACGAACGAGCCGGCGGAGTTCTTCAGCTTGGCGTGGACCATGTGGTTCTGCGTGGCGTACGCCGACTCGACGTAGCCGATCGCGCCATTGATCCGCTGGACGTACGAGGCGACGCCCTGGTTTCCTTTGCCGCCGACGCCGGTAGGCCAGGACACGGACTTGTCGTTACCGACCGATTTGGACCACTCGGCGCTGACCTTGGCCAGGTAGTTCGTGAAGATCCAGGTCGTTCCCGAGCCGTCGGACCGATGCACGACGCTGATGGCGGTGTCGGGCAATTTCAGGCTGCCGTTCACCGCCGCGATCTTGGCGTCGTTCCACTTCTTGACCTTGCCCATGAAGATATCGGCCAGCAGCTCGGGCGTCAGCTGGAGCTCGCCGGACTTCAGTCCGGTGACGTTGATGACCGGAACGACGCCGCCCATCAGGACGGGGAACTGAACGAGGTTCGCCTTGTCGAGCTCTTCCGGTTTCAGCGGCGCGTCCGAAGCGCCGAAGTCGACCGTCCCCTCCGTGATCTGCTTGATGCCGCCGCCAGACCCGATCGCCTGGTAGTTGAGCTTCACCTGCTCCTGCTTGGCGTAGGTGTCGGCCCACTTCGAATACACCGGATACGGGAACGTCGCTCCCGCGCCGGAGATCGTCCCGCCTGCTGCCAGCGCCGTGGTGGCGGCCAGACCCGTCCCCAGCAACATTCCAATCCACGCGCGCGATGCGCGCGAACGACATGCTTGATTCATTGCCCTGCCCCCCGTCGAAAATGCAAAAACGGTGAGCGCCGCTGGACGACATCGTCCGCGGCGCATTACCAGAAAAATTCTGAGTCGGGGGCCGGGACGTTGAGTGGCATTTGCGTGACAACGCAGAGAAGATGCAGCCAGCGCGCATGACGGCCGAGATGAGACGAACTGACCTCGTGATCTTCGATCTGGATGGAACGCTGGTCGACAGCGCGCCGGATATCGCGGCCGCGCTGGGGGCGACGTTGCGCGAGGCGGGCTTCCCCGCGCTGCCGCTCGAGCGCGTGAAGTCCATGGTCGGCGACGGCGCGCGCATGCTGATCCGCCGGGCGGTCGCCGACGCAGGGGTCGCGACGGATGAGGAGGCGCTGATGGCGCGTTTCATGGGCCACTATCGCCAGGGGCTCTGCATCGGGTCGCGCCTCTATCCCGGCGTGCCGGAGGCGCTCGATCGGTTGGCGGGCGCCGGAATCGCGGCCGCCGTCGTCACGAACAAGCCGGGCGAGCTTGCCCGCCCTCTGCTGGCCGACCTGGGCGTGGCCGGCCGGCTGGCGGCGATCATCGGTGACGGCGACGGGTTCCCGCGCAAACCGGACCCGGCCGCCGCGCGGGCGATCCTGGCCGACGCCGGCGTCACGGCGACGCGGGCGGCGGTGATCGGCGACGGCTTGCCCGACGTGCAGCTGGCGCGCGCGCTGGGGGCCCGCGCCGTCGCCGCCGGCTGGGGCTACGTCTCGCGCGAAAGATTGCTAGGCGAGTCGCCCGACGTGCTGGCGGCCGACCCGCGGGCGGCCGCCGCCGCCGTGCTGGACCGCTGAGCTCCGAGCAACGGCAACAGGCCGGCGGCCCCGAACGCGATGCCTGTGACGCAGACCCCCGTCCAACCAGCGGCGTCCCAGGCCCACCCGGCCACGACCGTGCCGATCGCGCCGCCGATGAAGTAGGTCACCATGTAGACGGCGTTGATGCGGTTGCGGGCGGCCGGATCCAGGCCGAAGACCACATGCTGGTTCGTGAGGTGGCTCCCCTGGACCCCGGCATCCAGCGCGACGACCCCCAGCGCCAGCACGATCAGCGACCGCTGCCCGGCCCAGAACAGCGCGAACCCGGCGATGACGGCCAGTAACCCGGCTGCGTTCAAGATGGGCGCGCGCACCCGGCGGGTCAGCCGCCCCACGATCGGCGCGACGGCCACGCCGGTCAGGCCGATGACGCCGAAGAAGCCGGCCGTGCGGGCGCCGTACCCGAGCTGCGCCAGGTGAAACGACAGCGTCGACCAGAAGGCGCTGAACGTCGCGAACCCGCAGGCGCCCACCAGCGCGTGCCGTCGCAGCAGCGGCTCGCGCCGGACGATGCCGCCCAGCGAGGCGATGATTGCGCGCCAGGCCAGCGGCCGCGCAGGCGTTTGCCGGGGCAGGGCCACGCGCATGACGCCGGCCAGCACCACCATCAGCCCGGCCGCCGCGGCAAAGGTGGCGCGCCAGCCGATGGCGCCGGCCAGCGCCCCGCTGGCCATTCGCGACAGCAGGATCCCCGCCAGCAGGCCGGCCATGACGGTCCCGATGGCCGGGCCCCGTTCGGACTCCGGCACGGCGCCGACGGCAAACGGCACCGCGAGCTGCGGCAAGCAGGACGCGAATCCCAGCACGAAGCTGACCGCGGCGAACGCCGGGTAGCCGGGGACCAGCGCCGTCAGGCCCAGCATGACCGCCGCCGCCAGCGCCGTCGTCGTCATGAGGCCCCGCCGCTCGCGCCCGTCGCCCAGCGGGACCAGCAGCAGCATGCTCAGCGCGTAGCCGAGCTGCGCCAGCATCATCGCCACGCCCATCGAGCCCGCGCCGACGCCCAGTGAACGGGCGATCATCGCCCCCAGGGGCTGCGCGTAGTAGAGGTTCGCGACCGAGACCGCGGCGACGACCGCCAGCAGGGCCACCACGTGCCGCGGGGCCCGCAAAGGAGACATGCCGGCAGTATGCCCGGGCCGAGGGCTTGAATCCGGACCGGTGCGTGTATATTTCGCCGCGCTCATGGACGCGGCGATCGTGATCGAAGGGCTGGTCAAGCGGTACGGCGACCTGGCGGCCGTCGACGGGCTGGACCTGGACGTCCAGCGCGGCGAATGCTTCGGCCTGCTGGGGCCGAACGGCGCCGGCAAGACGACCACCGTCGAGATCCTGGAGGGGTTGAACGAGCCCACCTCCGGCAAGGTGGAGATCCTGGGTCGATCCTGGGACCGCAACCCGGACGAGCTGCGCGCCCGCATCGGCGTCGCCTTGCAGGAGACCAAGCTCTTCGACCGCCTCACCGTCGAGGAGACGCTGCAGACCTTCACGTCGTTCTACAAAGGCCGGACCATCCCGGTCGCGACGCTGCTGTCCGAGATGCAGCTGGAAGAAAAGCGCGCCACCTGGGTCATGAAGCTGTCCGGCGGGCAGCGGCAGCGGCTGGCGGTGGCGCTGGGGCTGGTCGGCGACCCGGAGGTCCTGTTCCTGGACGAACCAACGACCGGCCTGGACCCGCAGTCGCGGCGGGCGCTGTGGGACACGATCGCGGCGCTGCGCTCGCGCGGCAAGACGGTCGTGCTGACGACCCACTACATGGACGAGGCCGAGCGTCTGTGTGACCGGATCGCGATCGTCGATCACGGCAAGCGGATCGCGCTGGGTACGCCGGCCCAGCTCATCGATCGCATCGGCGGCGCGCACCTGGTCGAGATCACGACGAACCCGCCGCTGCCGCCCGAGGCGCTGGCCGACGTGCGCGGTGTGCGGGCGGCGCGCGTGCTGGGCGACGGCGTGGCGCTGTCGATCGACGAGCCGCACGTCGCGCTGCCGGCGCTGATCGCCCGCCTGGTCGAGCGGCGCGTGCAACCCACCCGGCTGGTGTCGCGGACGGCGACGCTGGACGACGTGTTCCTGACCTTGACCGGCCGCAGCCTGCGGGAGGACTAGCCACCGATGTCGTCGACGAACTCACTGTGGTCGCTGAGCGCCGTTCGCCTGAAGCTCTTTTTTCGCGAGCCGGGGTCCATGTTCTGGACGTTCGGGTTCCCGCTGCTGGTCACCGTCGCGCTGGGCGTGGCGTTCCGGAACCAGGGTCAGGCGAAGACGCCGGTCGCCATCGTCGCCGGTCCCGACGCCGCGCGCGTCGCGGCAGCGCTGGCCGGGGAGCGGGTCGTCGCCGCCCGCATCGTCGACGCCGATGAGGCCACCCGCGAGCTGCGCACCGGGCAGGTCGCGCTGGCGATCGAGGCGGCCGCGCCGGGTGCGCCGCTAGTCTTCCGGTACGATCCCACCCGTCCCGAGGCGCAGGCCGCGCGCCGGCAGGTCGACGATCTGTTGCAGAACCACGCCGGCCGGCGCGACGTGGTGCCGACGCGCGACGAGACCGCCGTCTCGCGCGGCGGCCGCTACGTCGACTGGCTGGTGCCGGGCCTCCTGGGTCTGCAGTTACTGAACGGCGCGATGTGGGGGGCGGCCTTCAACATCGTCAACGCGCGCCAGCGCAAGCTGCTGAAGCGGCTGGCCGCCACGCCGATGCGGCGCGGGAACTACCTGCTGTCGTACCGGGTGTCGGGGCTGGTGTTCGTTCCGCTGCAGGTGCTGGTGCTGTTCGCGTTCGCGCGCCTCACGTTCGGCGTCGTCATCCAGGGCTCGGCGCTGGCCGTGCTGGGGCTGGCGTTTCTCGGCTCGTGGGCCTTCGCCGGCCTGGGCCTGCTGTGCGCCTCGCGCGCGCAGAACAGCGAGACCGCCAACGGCCTCATCAACCTGGTGACGCTCCCCATGATGGTGTTCTCGGGCGTGTTCTTCTCATCCAGCCGCTTCCCGGCGGTCCTGCAGCCGGTCATCCGCCTCCTGCCGCTGAGCGCCTTCAACGAGGCGCTGCGCCACGTGGTCAACGACGGGGCGTCGATCCTGTCGCAGGGCTACCCGATCGGGGTGCTGGCCGTCTGGACGGCGGTGACGTCGATCCTGGCGGTCCGCCTGTTCCGCTGGACCTGACCCGGTATTAGGATGTGCGCCCCATGCAAGTGACCGAGAAGAAGGCCGTCACGATCAAGTACACGCTGCGCGACGAAGAGGGCGCCGTCCTCGACAGCACGGAGGGGCGCGACCCGCTGACCTACCTGCACGTCGCCGGGAACCTGGTGCCGGGCGTCGAGGAAGCGCTGGAGGGCAAATCCGCGGGCGACGAGGTCAAGGTGACGGTCTCGCCCGAGAAGGGTTACGGCACGCGCGAGGAAGACAACGTGCGCAACGTGCCGATTCGAAAGCTTCCGACCGGGAAGTTGCTGCCGGGCGCGACCGTTCAGCTGAACACGAATCACGGCCCGGTGGTCGCGGTCATCAAGGCCGTCAAGGGCGACTACGCCACGCTCGACTTGAACCACCCGCTGGCCGGCAAGACGCTGCGGTTCGAGCTGGAGGTCGTCGAAGTTCGGGACGCCACCGAGGAAGAGCTCGCGCACGGCCACGTGCACGGCCCGGGCGGGCATCACTGATCCGTCTGCTGG
>JBJMQQ010000279.1:0-5792 GCA_045802645.1 Polyangia bacterium | reverse complement strand
GGTTCGGGTGCTTCGGTCGGGACGCCGGGGTCGGGTGGTTCGGTGCCTTCGAACGGGTCGGGTGGTGGGACAGCGCCGCCGGGGCCGCTCGTGATCGGCACCAGCGTCCTGCATCGGCTCACGCGTACCGAGTACTCCAACACCGTCCGCGACCTCCTCGGGGCACCCGTGGATCTGAGCATTCTTCCGGAAGACGGCGGCGACCACGGCTTCACGAAAGACTCCGCGTCTCAAACGACCGGCGCCAGCACGGTCACTGCATACGAGGAAGCCTCGGATCAGGTCGTCGAATCTGTGTTCGCGAGCGCAACGCTCAAGGCCAACCTCGTCAAATGCGACCTTTCGACCGGCACCGCCTGCATCAAGTCCACTCTCCAGTCTTTCGTTCCGAACGCGTGGCGGCGACCCGTTCTGAGCACTGAGATCGACGGCCTGATGAGTCTCGCGGCGACGGCGGCGGCGGCCGGTGACGCCGTACAAGACCAGCTCGAGCTTGCGCTGCGCGCGGTGCTGACCTCGTCCAAGTTTCTCTATTTGCTCGAGAAGGATGCCAACCCCGCCGACACGACCCCCAAGCCGATCTCCGATTACGAGCTTGCGAGCCGTCTGTCGTACTTCATCTGGAGCTCCACGCCCGACGCCCAGCTCTTGTCGCTTGCATCCCAGGGCAAGCTTCAAGATGACGCCACCATCGCGGCGCAGGTCGCGCGAATGCTCCAGGATCCGAAGGGCGCGGCCATGTCCAACGCATTCGCGAGCGAGTGGATGGCGCTTTCGGCCGTTGCGCCGTTGGTGCCCAACACGACGATGTTTCCCACGGTGAACGACGCGTTGAAGAAATCGATGGTCCAGCAGAGCACCACGTTCTTCCAGTACGTCCTTTCGAACAACGCCCCGATCAGCGATCTCGTCGCCTCCGACTACACGTTCGTCGATGCCGGCCTCGCCAAGGTTTACGGTCTGCCCGCCCCCACCGGAACCGGATTCAGCAAGGTGAGCGTGGCGGGAACGACGCGAGTCGGTGGCGTTCTGGGCCACTCCAGCCTGCTGATGCAGTACGCGAGCCAGGTACGCCCCTCGGCCGTCAAGCGCGGATTCTGGGTGCTCAACAACCTGCTCTGCGCGCCCACGCCGCCGCCGCCCGCAGCCGTGGCCGCGCTCAACGCGGCAAACGCGGCCGACCCCGCATTCCAGGCGAAGGCCGCGATGGAGACCGCCCGGGAGCGGCTTCAAGAGCACCGCGGGATGGACGCCGCTTGCCAGGGGTGTCATAGCGTGATCGATCCGCTTGGCCTGGCGCTCGAGAGCTACGACGCTGTTGGGCAGTATCGAACGGTGGACACGGTTGCGGGCAATAAGCCCATCGACCCATCGGGACAGCTGGTGGCCAGCGACCCCTCGACAGCCTTCACCGACGTACGCGGGATGACCCAGGCCCTTGCGAAGGACAATCGTATCTCGCGGTGCATGGTGCAGCTGTTTCTCACCTATGGGCTCGGGCGAGCGCCGCAAAGCAGTGAGGTCGACACCACCGCTAGCCGCCTGAACGGCAACAGCGACACGCTGGCAAACGCGATTGCGGCAGTGGCCACGGCGGCTCCGTTCCGCCAGCGCGTCGGGGCTGGCCTGTGACGGAAGGAGCGCTTGGACGATGGCACGATTGAATCGATTGGGAAGCCGCCTCGACGAGTTCAGCCGCCGTGGCTTCCTGGGAGGCACCGGAGCTGCTTTGATGGTCGGCCTGCCCATGCTCGAGACGTTGTGGTCTCGAAAGGCACGAGCTGCCGCCGCGGCTCCGGGTACGCCCAGGCTGCTTTGCATCGCAGCCGGAAACGGCCTCCCGATGGACGAGCTGACACCGACGGGCACCGGAGCCAACTACGCGTTCAAGCAAGGTGCCGGCGCCTGGGGGACGGACACGATCTGGAGAGCATTTGCTCCCCTGCGGCCAAAGACCAGCATCATCACGGGGCTGGGCGTCGCCGAGGGCAGGCACGATCCCGGCGACCACGGGTGTGGGATGCCCGCGATCTTTGCGTGCACCAAACCCAACCCGGGTACGCCGAGGCTCGGCATGACGATCGACCAGGTGATGGCGAACAAGTACGCCGCGCAGACGCCCCGCTATCCGCAAGGACTTCAGCTCGCGATGTCGAAGGGCTCGCCGTCGGGCGATGGGCCGTTCGGGTCCACGTACCTCACCAACATTTCCTGGCGCTCGGCGACGCAGCCGAACCCGCCGTCGTTCAATCCTCAGCAGGTGTTCCAGACGATGTTCGCCGGCGTCGATCCCAAAGCCACGGCGACCCAGAATTCTCGGACCCTGGCCCGGCGAACGAGCATCCTCGATTACGTCAACGAGGAGGCGAGCTCGCTGCTACCTGCGCTGAACAAGGACGACAAGGACCGTGTCGGACAGTACTTCCAGGCCGTGCGCGACTTTGAAAACCAATTGAAGGCGGCGACCCAGTCGCCGGCGAGCGGTGGCGCGGCCTGCACAGCGCCCGGCGCGGGACCGGCTGCCACTCTGGACTATCCGAGCACCATCAAGGCGATGGCGGATCTCGTGGTCCTCGCATTCCAATGCGATCTCGCCCGCAGCGTCATGTTCCAGATGAGCTGCTATCGCAACGACACGATGTACGCGTTCCTCAACGATCCGAAAGTGAACGACAACCACCACTCTCTGTCGCACGCCTTCGACTGCAAGAGCGCGGATTCCGGCTACCGCAAGGTCGACCGCTGGATCTTCGACCAGATCTTCTACCTGTTGAACAAGCTCGACGCGATCAAGGAACTGAACGGCCTGTCGATCCTCGACAACAGCCTGGCGATTTTCAACAGCGACGTGGGCGACGGGTTCCAGCATTGGCACAACGCGCTGCCCATCGCGATCTGGGGGTCCGCCGGCGGCAAGTTCCCGACCGGGCGATACTGGAGCTTCGACGTGCCAGGCGCTACCGCGCATGACCTTACCGGTGACACGCCCGCCCATACGCCGGCGGCGGGACTTTACGTCACGATGCTGAACGCGCTGGGCGTCGACACCGTCAAGACGTGGGGCGACACGATGAGCGGCCCACTCGCGCTCACCTGACCCAGCCCCCGCTTCAGCGCAGCGGGACCCCGCCCACCTGGGCGCGCGGATCGAGGAGCTCGAGGGCGGTCCAATAGTAATCTGGCGTCTTGGGCGTCTTGAGCTGCCACACGACCTTGAAGTCGGGAGTCACTTCAAAGCATCGCGTCGTCTTGGGATCGGACGGCAGGTCGCCCGGAAAGCTGCACATTGCCGTATTGCCGTTGGGCAGGCGCTGAATACCCGCGGCGAAGCCGTTCATGAGTGGCACGTTGGTCTTGTTCGCTTCCCATACGATCTTGTCCTGGGTGTCGACCTCGATGACCCGATGCGTATTACCGCAGGAGATGAGCGTATTCCCCTGAGGCAGGCGGACGGCGACGAAGCTGCCGCACGGAAACTTTCGGAGCGTCTTGCCCGTGGCGTCAATCTCCCGCGCCTGCTCGAGGCCGAGATAGGTCACGAGGTACGTGCCCTGCGGCGTCTTGCGGATCTCGCGAAATTGCTGGTGCGGGGACAACCCCGTTCCGGAAGTGACGGTGATCGAGTTCACGACCTTGCCCATGGCATCGAGCTCGCGCAAGTAAGCAACCCCGCCAGAATGAGTCTCGCCGACCATGAAGTGGCCGTCTGGCAGCGGTGTGAGCCCTTGAGTTTCGGTTCCACTCGGGTTGTCGAAACGCCAGACGACGGTCTTGTCCGGCGTTACCTCCTCGGCGCCTGCCGAAAAGGTGAAGGCGATGTCGCCGTTGGGAAGCAGGACGGCATCGTTACCCTCGGTCTCTGCTCCGGGACGGCCGAGCGGCTTGTATTCGATCTGCCACTCGAACTGGCCGTCGTCGGTCACGATCGCGATCGGGCCCAGACCAGAGCCGAGCAGGACGCGATGATTGTAGGTGCCCGATGACCCACCAGCAGTGCCGCCGCCGCCCCCACCCGATCCATGGCCGGAGGCACCCCCGCCTTCGGACGGCTTACCTCCGACGCCGGCGTCCTGCATGCCCATCGAGCCGCCGAGGGGAAGAGCCGTTCCGGCGGCGCCGCCAGCACGCGGCATCACCGTTCCGCCTGAGCCCGCCGCACCCGCTGCTCCGGCCGTGCCCACGGTGCCTCCCGTATGCGCTGCCCCACCCGCGCCGGCAGCATCGGATCTGGCAGACGTCGTGTCGTTCCCGCCACAGGAGCCGATCGAGCACAACGCCAGCATCGTGGCAGACAGCAACCTTCGCGCAGAGGCCATCCTCGAACCGTGGGATGAGCAGCCTCCGATCAATCACCAGTTTGTCGGCGGTCAGGGTGCCGCGAATTGGTACTGACCGGAGCCCAGGACCAACACGAGCCCGGACGCGGAGCTGCTGGCTGATATGACCCCCGGCGCGCTCTGGGCGGGCGCGCCGCCTTCGGTCACGGCGGCCGGGTTCGCCGTGGGGACGGTCACCGTTGCGGTCGTGTTGACAGGAACCGTGACCGACAAAGTCAGGCCGTCGACACCGCGCTGCCAGCTGCTGGCCACGAGGCCCCGCACGGAATGGTACTGCACGCTGACGGAACCGAGACCGGCGGGAATCTGGGGTCGGATGTTGATCTGTTTCCATCCCGGGCTGGCCGGACTGATGCCGCCGAGGCCGCTGTAGAACCACTCCTCGATCTGACCAAGCATGGCGTGATTCTGCGAGCCCGACGGATTCGCGTCCCAGGAGTCGGTGAGGGTCGTCGCGCCTTGATTCACTTGATAGAGATAGCCGGGGCCGGATGACTGCTTGGCCATCGCATAGACGACGTCGCCGCGACCCGCCTGCGTGAGGGCGCGCAAGACGTAGAGGAAGCCGACGTCGCCGGCGCTGACCTGGTTCTTGGCCGACGTGATTGTGTTGACCAGGCTCATGAGAACTGTCGCCTTCTGGGCGTCGGGCACCAGGTTCAGCGCCAACGGCATGGCGTTGGCGGTCTGGCTGTTCTGATCGTAGCTGCCGTTGCTGTTGAGGAACTTGCTGTTGAACGCGCTGGTCACGGTGGACGCGGTGGCCGCAAACTGCGCCGCGTCTGTCGCGCTACCGAGCACAGTCGCCGACTGTCGGAGCGCATCCAGGTCTTGTAACCAGGTCGCCGTCGCCGTGAGCCCCGGGGATGTCAGCTGCGAAATCCCCGGCGTCGCAGGACTCACGTCATGCCAGTCGCCCAGGCCGTCGGCGATGATGTTCCCGGACGCCTTGCTGGCGAGGTACGCCTCGTAGCGCTTCATGTTGGCGTAGTGGGCGACCAGCGGCTGCTCGTCGCCGTACATCTGGTACACCTGCCACGGGTTGAGGATGTAGGCGCTGCCCCACTCCGGAGAATCGCGATAAGCCCCGGGGAACATCGTGTATTCGGGCACGATGTCGGGCACGAGGCCCGACGAAGTCTGCGCGTCTCGCGTGTCGTCGATGACCTTTTCGTAAAACGAAGCGACATCGTGATTGAACATGATGCTGGGCGCCAGCAGATGGCGGGACTCCAGCCATCCCAGCTTCTCGAGCTGCGGGCAATCCGTGAGCACGCTCTGAAGGTTGCTGTGAAAGGCCGCCAGGACCAGCGCGTGAATGCGCGTCAGGTCTTGGTCGGACGAGGAGAACTGTCCGACAGCCTCGGCCGAGCTGTAGATGAATTGACCGCTGACGGCCGTGATCTGTGGGCGCCCGGGGAAGCTCGCCGCCTGTGCCGCCGGGACCGCGCCTTC